>NZ_JBFFOE010000016.1:0-41891 GCF_041562875.1 Lutibacter sp.
GCGGATGCTACAGTTGTTTTTTTTATAAAATTTCTTCTTTTCATTCCTTTATTTTTCAATTCTAAATCTTCCGTCTAAATTCACCTTAATTGTATCTGTTTCTTTAAGATAATCAATAATTGCACTTCTTATTTTATAGTCAATAGGATATAAATTTATTGGATCTTTGAAAAAATTCATGTGATCTCCTCCATTTTGTAAATAATCTGAAGTAAGCACAAAATAAGTTTTATTTTTATCAAGTAATTGGTTTTTTATTTTTAATGTATAACCACTTTTTGTAATAACCAATTGAACATGTTTAGAAATGGGATTTGCTTTATTTTCTTTAATTAAGTATTGAACCAATTCTTCTATTTTTTGTGAAGATAATTCAACAACAACTAAATTATTTTCAAAAGGCATTAAATTAAAGGCGTTTTGAGTTGTGATGTTTCCTTGAGTAATTCCGGCTCTAATTCCGCCATAATTAAATAGTGCAAAATCAATATTTTTCCCATTTCTACTTTTAAATATTGGATTTGCTTTTTCAAAACATAAATCGGCCATTAAATTTCCTAAAGAACTTTCCAATTCTCCATCTGTTCTAACTAAATTGGAAGTTGTATAACTTATTATAGTGTTCATTTCTTTATCAACACTTTCTTTATAAGGTTTTATAAAATCTTCAATTTCTTTTTTGGAGTTAATTCCTTCAGTTACTGGAAGTTGTTTTCCTTCAATTTTAGTTAAGAAATAAGGCTCATTTTTACAGCTTAATACTAGTAAAAGTATAAAAAAGTAAAGAATAAATTTTTTCATTGCTGAAATACTAATCATTTTAATTATTTTTGTGAATCAATCGTAAATATAGATGATTTTTACAGGATTTAAACGAAAAAGCAATCAATTTTTTTTTAACAGAAGGTTAGAAGATTTGCTTAAAAAGGCAACAGCTATTTCTTCAAAAGAAATAAAGCATGTAATTGTATTTTTAGATGCTATTTCAGAAAAAGATAAGATTAAAAAAGATGTTTTGTCTCTGTTAAATATTGCTGAAAGTGATCTGAAAATGGTTGTTTTTCAACAGAAAATTGATAAAGAAGGCAATTCAGAAGATAGTATAACACCCAAAGATTTTGGTTGGTATGGGAAAATTAATTCCGAAAAATTAAAAACCATTTTAACAAAAAAATACGATTTGTTAATTAATTATAGTAAAGTTGATAATTTATACAGCAACTTACTATTATTGCAATGTAAAATAGGTTTTAGAGCGGGGTTTAAACATTTAGACAATCGTTTTTATGATTTATTAATTGACTGCAAACCAACAGATTTAGGTCTGTTTAATAAAGAATTACTAAAGTTTTTAAAAATATTAAAAAAAATATGATGCAAGAATTGATAGGAACAGGAGTCGCATTAGTGACACCTTTTAATGAAGACAAATCAGTAGATTTTGAAGGTTTAAAACGTTTGGTAAACTATCAAATAGACAATGGAGTAAATTATTTAGTTATTTTAGGAACTACTGGAGAACCAGCAACTTTAACTTCAGAAGAAAAAGAGTTAATTAAAGCAACTATTATTAAAGAAAATAATGGAAGATTGCCATTAGTAATTGGTGTTGGAGGAAATAATACGATGGCAATAGTTGAAGAATTAAAATTGACTGATTTGTCTGATTATTGCGCTATACTTTCAGTTTCACCTTATTATAACAAACCTACACAAGAAGGAATTTATCAGCATTTTAAAGCAATTTCAGAAGCTAGTCCACTACCAATAATCTTATATAATGTACCAAGTAGAACGGGTGTTAATGTTTTGCCAAGTACTGTAATTAGAATTGCAAATGATTTTAAAAATATAGTAGCTATAAAAGAAGCGGCGGGAGATATGATTCAGGTTCAGCGTTTAATACAAAACAAACCAGCTGATTTTATGGTAATTTCAGGGGATGATATGATTGCTTTACCTATGGTATTAGCAGGTGGAGTTGGTGTAATTTCTGTAATAGGTCAAGGTTTGCCTAAAGATTTTTCAGAAATGATTCAACTAGGATTAAAAGGCAATGTAAGTGAAGCGAATGCTATACATTATAAAATAATGGAAAGTATAGATTATATTTTTGAAGAAGGGAATCCGGCTGGGATAAAAGCATTATTAAAAACGTTAAATATTTGTACAGAAAATGTTCGTTTACCTTTAGTGAATGCTTCTTATGATTTACAAGAAAAAATAAATACCTTTGCAGCCAACTATTAGAGTTTTTTCTGATAGTTTTTTAATCGTAAATTAACAACATTAAATATAAAATACTATGTTATCAGAAAAAATGCAATCCGTTTTAAATAAGCAAATAAGAATTGAAGCTGAATCTTCTCAAATATATTTGGCAATGGCTTCTTGGGCTGAACAAAAAGGATTAGAAGGTACTTCACAATTTATGTATGGACAATCAGATGAAGAAAGAATGCATATGCTTAAATTATTTAAGTATATAAATGAACGTGGTGGACATGCACAAGTTACTGAGTTAAATGCCCCTTCACTAGAATTTGGTTCTATAAAAGAAATGTTTGAAACCTTATTTAAACATGAAGTATTTGTATCGCAAAGCATCAATGAATTAGTACATATTTCTTTACAAGAAAAAGATTACGCTACTCATAATTTCTTACAATGGTATGTAGCTGAGCAAATAGAAGAAGAAGCACAAGCAAGAACTATTTTAGATAAAATAAATTTAATTGGTGATGATAAAGGTGGTTTATACTTGTTTGATAATGATATTAAGCAACTTACAATTGTAAGCTCTGTTGCTCCAACAGCTTAATTATTAACAAACAATTAAGATTTTTAAGCAATATTTATTCAAAAACAGAGTTATTTTTGTGGTTTAATCAAGTAAAAAATCATTTTAATAATCCATTTTAAATAACTAATTTTGCCAAATGCAAAAAATTAAAATTTATATTTTCATTTTATTGATAGCTGTTGGTGTTTCATCTTGTAGTGAATATCAAAAAGTATTAAATAAAGGTACTGCTGAAAAGCAGTATGAAATGGCTACAAAACTGTATGAATCTCAGAAATACAACAAAGCTATACAATTATTTGAAAAAATCACACCAAGTTATAGAGGGAAACCTCAAATGGAGCGTATTCAATATATGGTTGCGCAAGCGCACTATAACACAAAGCAATACACGTTAGCGGCATATTATTTTGATAAGTTTGTAAAAAACTATCCGAAAAGTTCAAAAATAGAGGAAGCAGCATATTTATCAGCTCATAGTTATTATTCCGCTTCACCTTTATTTAGCTTAGATCAAAAAGACACCTATGAAGCTATTACAGCTTTGCAAAATTTTATTTTTAAATACCCAAATTCGCCTAATATTGCAGATGCAAATAAATATGTAAAGGAGCTAACAGGTAAATTAGAAAAAAAATCATTTGAGATTGCCAGACAATATTATCATACAATGGATTATATTGCTGCAATTGTTGCATTTGATAATTTACTGTCAGATTATTTAGGTACATCCTTTAAAGAAGAAGCATTATATTTCAAATTTAAATCAGCTTATGAATTAGCTATAAAAAGTTATTTCACAAAAAAAGAAGAAAGGCTTAATGAAGCTGTTAAAATGCATGAAAGATTAAAACGAAGCTTCCCAAACTCAAAGTATTTAGAGGAAACTGAAAAATTACTAACAAACGCAACTGAAGAATTAAATTCTTTAACAACATTAAAAACAGAAACTAATGGATTATAAAAACTCAAAAGCTGCAACTACAACTGTAACTTACGACAAAAATGAAATTGAAGCTCCAACTGAAAATATTTATGAAGCTATTACAATTATGGCTAAAAGAGCAGAGCAAATTAGTGTTGATTTAAAAAATGAACTAGTTGAAAAATTAGAAGAATTTGCAACTTACACAGATAGCTTAGATGAGGTTTTTGAAAATAAAGAACAAATTGAAGTTTCTAAATTTTACGAAAAATTACCTAAAGCAACTTCAATTGCCGTTCAAGAGTGGGTTGAAGGTAAAATTTACCACAGAAATCCAGAAAAAATACAAGAGTAAATGTCAGTTTTAAGCGGTAAAAATATACTTTTAGGTGTAACCGCCGGTATTGCTGCTTATAAAACAGCACATTTAGTTCGACTTTTTATTAAAGCAGGTGCACACGTTAAAGTTGTTATGACACCTGCTTCTAAAGATTTTGTAACTCCTCTTACATTATCAACACTTTCCCAAAATCCGGTATATTCAACTTTTTTTGATAAAAGTGATGAAGAAAACGAAGAATGGAACAGTCATGTTGAATTAGGCCTTTGGGCCGATTTTATGATTGTTGCTCCTGCAACTGCAAATACATTGTCTAAAATGGCAAATGGTGTTTGTGATAATTTATTATTAGCTGTATATCTATCTGCAAAATGTAACGTGTATTTTGCACCTACAATGGATTTAGATATGTATAAACATCCAACTACAAAAGCGAATATAAAGAAATTAAAAACCTTTGGAAACGTATTTATAGCACCGTCAAGTGGGTTTTTAGCAAGTGGGTTAGAAGGAGAGGGTAGAATGGAAGAACCTGAAAATATTGTGTCATTTATTGAAAATGATATTGTAAAAGGTTTGCCATTGTACAATAAAAGTGTTTTAATAACAGCAGGTCCAACATACGAAGCAATTGATCCAGTTCGTTTTATAGGAAACCATTCTTCGGGAAAGATGGGATTTGAATTAGCCAAAATGGCGGCTAACTTAGGAGCACAAGTTTATTTAATTTCAGGACCTTCTAATGAAAAAGTTTCACATTCGTTAATTGAGAGAATTGATGTAACCACTGCTGAAGAAATGTATACTGAAGTTCATAAAATATATCCATCAACAACTATTGCAATTCTTTCTGCGGCTGTTGCAGATTACAAACCTAAAGTAGTTTCTGAAAACAAAATAAAAAAATCAGCCAATACAATGACTATTGAATTGGTGAAAACACATGATATATTAGCTTCATTAGGTGAAATTAAAAAAGACCAATTTTTAGTAGGTTTTGCCCTTGAAACTAATAATGAAATTGAAAATGCTACTGCTAAACTGGAGAAGAAGAATTTAGATTTAATTGTATTAAATTCATTACAAGATAAAGGCGCTGGATTTAAAAATGAAACAAATAAAGTAACTATTATTGATAAATTCGAAAAAATTTCAGAATTTAGTCTTAAATCTAAAGCAGATGTTGCCGAAGATATTTTTAATGAAATTTTAAATAGAATTTATGCGTAAAACACTTCAAATACTAGTTATTCTTTTTACTGTTGTTCAATTAAAATCTCAAGAGTTAAATTGCACTATAACAGTAAATTCAGATAAAATACCAGGCTCTAATAAGCAAATATTCACAACGTTAGAAAATTCATTAAATGAATTTGTGAATCAAACTCGTTGGACAAACTCTAATTATAAAGCCCAAGAGCGAATAGAATGTAATTTAACAATAACCATTTTAGAACAAAGTGTAAACGATTTTAAAGGTCATATTCAAATACAATCATCTCGTCCTGTTTATAATTCATCTTATTTAACACCAGTTTTTAATTTTAAAGATGATGATTTCTCGTTTAAATATGTTGAGTTTGAACCATTACAATTTAATGAAAATTCATTTGAGTCTAATTTAGTGTCTATTGTTTCATATTATGTATACACAATTTTAGGTTTTGATGCTGATACATTTTCTTTAAATGGAGGGACACCTTTTTTTACAAAAGCACAAGATATATTGGTTCAGGCACAACAAAGCGGTTATGCTGGGTGGAATCAAAATGATGGAACTGGAACACGTTTTACGTTAATTGATAATTTATTATCACCTACTTATAGCTCGTTTCATACTTCTTTATATGAATATCACTTAAAGGGATTAGATGTTATGGCTGAAGATCAAATTAAAGCAAAGAATAAAATTGCAGAATCAATAGATGGTTTAAAATTAATTTTTGATGCACGGCCAAATGCTTTTTTATTACGTGTTTTTATGGACTCAAAAGCGAGTGAAATAGTAAGTGTATTTTCTGATGGTCCTAGATTTGATACTTTTAAATTAAAAGAAGACTTGCTAAAAATTTCTCCCATTAACGCTGCAAAGTGGAGTGAAATAGAGTAATTTTTTTAAAATTAAATTACAAGAATGCTTACAAACCTTTCTATAAAAAATTATGCTTTAATTGATAGTTTATCTGTTAATTTTAAAGATAAATTATCCATTATTACTGGAGAAACAGGAGCAGGTAAATCTATTCTATTAGGAGCGCTTGGCCTAGTATTAGGGAATAGGGCTGATTCATCAACTTTGAAAGACACAGAGAATAAATGTATTATCGAGGCTCAGTTTTCTATTTCAAATTATTTATTAGAATCATTTTTTAAAGAGAATGCATTAGATTTTGAAAGTGAAACTATTATAAGAAGAGAAATTCTTCCAAGTGGAAAATCGAGAGCATTTATTAATGATACGCCTACAACATTACAAGTTTTACAAGCATTAAGTGAAAAATTAATTGATGTTCATTCACAACATCAAACTTTACAATTATCTAACAGTACTTTTCAATTTGAAATTATTGATGCAATAGCCAATAATTTTGCAAAAATAGAATCCTATAAAAGAGGTTTGGTATTGTTTAATCAGCTTAAAAAAGAATTAAATCAACTAAAAGCTACTCAAGAAAAAGCAAAAGAGCAGTATGAATATAATTTGCATTTGTTTGATGAGTTAAATAAAGCAGTATTAAAAGTTGATGAGCAAGAGGAAATAGAAGAATCATTAGATAAATTAAATAATATTGAAGAGATAAAATTAAATTTATCGGAAGCCCAATCAATTGGATTAAATGACGAAATAGGCCTGCAAACTTTATTAATTTCTTTTACTAATAATTTAAATAAAATTTCAGGGTTTTCAAAAGAATACAAAGAATTATTTGATAGAGCTTTTAGTTTAAAAGTTGAATTTGATGATATTGCAGCTGAAGTTGAAAATTTAAATGAAACGATTGATTTTGATCCTTCGGAATTGGTAAAATTAAATGACAGGTTGCAATTAATTTACAATTTACAAAAGAAACATGGGGTGAAATCAATTGCTGAATTGTTAGTTATTCAGGAAGAACTTTCAGTAAAAGTTGATGCAGTAGAAAATTCTTCAGGAATAATTGCTAAAAAAGAAAATGAAGTTAAAAGTGTTGCAGAAAAAATTGATGAGCTTGCAAAAACAATATTTCAGCAAAGAGAAAAAGCAATCCCAGTTTTAGTTAAGAAATTAGAAAAGAGCTTATCTAATTTAGGAATGGAAAATACGCGCTTTCAATTTAAGTTAACGCATTCTAACCAGTATTTTGTGAATGGTAAAGATGAGTTACAGTTATTGATTTCGGCAAATAAAGGAGTTAATTTTGGGGAACTTAAGAAAATAGCTTCTGGTGGTGAAATGTCTCGAATTATGTTGTCGGTAAAAGCAATTCTTTCAGAATATTTAAAATTGCCAACTATTATTTTTGATGAAATTGATACTGGAGTTTCAGGTGATATTTCTCAAAAAATGGCTGAAATTATGCAGCAAATGAGTGAGAATATGCAAGTAATTTCAATTACACATTTACCACAAATTGCAGCAAAAGGAAAACAACATTATAAAGTTTATAAACAAGATATTGCTAATAATATAGTAACTAAATTAATTGAGCTAACGGAGGATGAGCGTATCAACGAAATTGCAGAAATGTTAGGTGGTAAAAATATCACAACAACAGCTATTGAGCATGCAAAAGAGTTGTTAAGTTAAGAATTTACTATATTTGCAAACTATTTAAAAATAAATCAAATAAAAATACAATTATGTATAATTTACTAAAAGGGAAAAGAGGAATTATTTTAGGAGCTTTAGACTCTAAATCAATTGCTTGGAAGGTTGCAGAAAGAGCACACGAAGAAGGTGCAATATTTGTTTTATCAAATGCACCAGTTGCATTAAGACTTGGAACTATTGCAGAATTGGCTGAGAAAACAGGTTCAGAAGTAATTGCTGCAGATGCTACATCTATTATGGATTTGGAAGATTTAGTAGATGGTGCAGTGAAAATTTTAGGTGGTAAAATTGATTTCGTTTTGCATTCAATAGGAATGTCGGTAAATGTACGTAGAGGAAATCATTATACACATCAAGATTATAACTTTACTAAAACTGGTTTTGATGTTTCAGCTTTGTCTTTTCATAGATTAATGAGCGTTTTATACCAACGAGACGCCATGAACGAATGGGGAAGTATTGTTGCTTTATCATATATGGCAGCACAGCGTGTGTTTCCTGATTATAATG
Source organism: Lutibacter sp. (assembly GCF_041562875.1). Classification (GTDB taxonomy): domain Bacteria; phylum Bacteroidota; class Bacteroidia; order Flavobacteriales; family Flavobacteriaceae; genus Lutibacter. The sequence goes on from NZ_JBFFOE010000016.1 coordinate 8,390, forward strand.
ATATGGCCGATAATAAAGCTTATTTAGAATCTGTAGCTCGTAGTTTTGGTTATTTCTTTGGACGTGATAAAAAAGTACGTGTAAATACTATTTCACAATCACCAACACCAACAACTGCTGGAAGTGGTGTAAAAGGTTTCGATGGATTTATTGCATATGCTGAACAAATGTCTCCACTTGGAAATGCAACAGCATTAGAATGTGCAGATTATACAATTAGTTTATTCTCTGACTTAACAAAGAAAGTGACGTTACAAAATTTATTTCACGATGGTGGTTTCTCAAATATGGGAGTAAGCAATGCTATTATGGATAATTTCATGAAAGATTTTCAGCCTGAAGAAACTAAAGTTGTTGAAGAACCTAAGAAAACTAAATAATAATAGTATTTATATAAATATTGAAAAGCGATGATTGAAAAATCATCGCTTTTTTTTGTGCCTAATCTAATTTTTTTTACCATAATTAAGTTAATTTATTCTATTGTATGAGTAATGTCATGTTTTACATGAATTTAAAAATCTATTTTTGGTAGAATTAAACATAAACAAGAATTTTTTTATGAGACCACTTAAAATTATAGTACTAGCAAAGCAAGTGCCAGACACCAGACACGTTGGTCCTGACGCAATGAAGCCAGATGGTACAGTAAATAGAGGTAAACTTTCAACCGTATTCAATCCAGATGATTTACATGCGCTGGAATTGGCATTAAATATAAAAGATAGAGTTCCTGGAACAACAGTAACCATTTTAACCATGGGACCACCAAAAGCAGCAGATATAATTAGAGAAGGTTATTATCGTGGTGTTGATAATGGTATTATGATTTCTGATAGGCGTTTTGGTGGAGCAGATACATTAGCTACAAGTTATACTTTAGTTCAAGGGATTAAAAAATTAGCGCCTTACGATTTAATTTTGGGAGGAAGACAAGCTATTGATGGTGATACAGCTCAGGTTGGACCACAATGTGCCGATAAGCTACAAATTCCGCAGGTAACTTATGTGGAAGAAATTTTAGAAATAAAGGATGATGAAATTATAGCAAGAAGACGTTTAGAAAAAGGTGTTGAAACTGTTTCAGCTCCATATCCTTGCTTAATGACTGTTCATGGATCTTCACCTAAATGCAGATCTAGACACGCTAAAAATGTGATGAAATACAAATATGCCAGATCTAAAACAGAATTAAGATCAGCAGATGAAATGTTGCTTTCATTACATGAAAAGCGCTCATACTTAACTATTCCAGAATGGAGTGTTGAAGATATTGATGCAGATGTAACTAAAATTGGTTTAGCTGGTTCACCAACCAAAGTTAAAAGTGTTGAAAGTATTGTTTTAACAGCAAGTGAAGCAAAAATTTTAACAAGTTCAGATATCGATATTGAAGGAATGATTAAAGAATTAATTGAACATCATACCATTGGGTAATTTATATAAAATTTAAAAGTATTAAGTATGAAAAGTGTAATGGTATATTGCGAAGTTGAAAATCAAATGGTCGCAGATATAAGTCAGGAATTATTATCAGCAGGAAAACGCTTAGCTGAAAAGTTAGGATGCCCGTTAGATGCGATGGTTTTTGGTTCAAGTTTAAACGGAATTGAAAGTCAAATTGCGCCTTTTGGTGTAGATAGATTATTTATAGGAAATAGTATGAGGTTAGAACCTTATAGAACATTGCCTCACGCAGCCTTGGCTTCAAAAATATTAAAAGATGAAGATCCTCAAATTGTGTTGTTTGGGGCAACTTCAGTTGGAAGAGATTTAGCACCAAGATTAGCATCACAGTTAAATTGTGGGTTAACAGCTGATTGTACAATATTAGATATTGGTGATCATTTTGTGAAGAAAGAAAAGAAAGAATATAAAGATTTACTATATGCTATTCGTCCTGCTTTTGGGGGGAGTATTATGGCTAACATTATTAATTGGGATATGCATCCACAAATGGCAACAGTACGTGAAGGTGTCATGAAAAAAGAAATTTTTGATGAACATTATAGTACTGAAGTTATTGAAATTGATGTTAATTCAATTTTAAAAGAAGAAGATTTTTTGGTTAATATTATTGAACGTCATATTCAAAAATCAGGAGTGAACTTAAAAGATGCTCCAATTATTGTTTCAGGAGGTTATGGTGTTGGCTCAAAAGAAAATTTTGATCATTTAATTGAACTAGCAAAATTATTAGGAGGTGAAGTTGGAGGATCAAGAGCTGCTGTTGATGCTGGGTATATTGATCATGATCGTCAAATTGGCCAAACTGGAACTACCGTTCGCCCAAAATTATATATTGCTGCAGGAATTTCAGGTGCAATTCAGCATACTGCCGGTATGCAAGATGCTTCTATGATTATTTCAATAAACAACGATCCAGATGCACCAATTAATAAAATTGCAGATTATGTAATTAATGGAGATGTAGGTGTTGTGGTTCCTAAAATGATTGAATTTTACAAAAAGAACGCAAAATAAAATAGTAATAAAAACAAGTGAATTTTGGTTTGAAATTTTAATTCAAAATTCAAAAATATAAAAAAAGTATAAAATGGATAATTTTTTCAAAGATACTCCAGATTTTAAATTTCATTTGGAACATCCAATCGTTCAAAAAATTGTAAAATTAAAAGAACGCAATTTTGAGGAATCTGAACACTATGATTATGCTCCTTTAAATCATGAAGACGCTATAGACAACTACGGAAAAATATTAGAAATTGTTGGTGAAATTTGTGCCGAGACAATTTCAGTAAATGCAGAGGGTGTTGATATTGAAGGACCTCATATAGAAAATAATGAAGTGGTTTATGCAAAAGGAACTACTGCAGATTATAAAGCATTGTATGATGCAGGTTTAATAGGTATGGGATTACCAAGAAAGTACGGAGGTTTAAATTTTCCGCTACTACCTTATGTAATGGCTGCTGAAATGGTGGCAAGAGCTGATGCTGGTTTTGCCAATATTTGGGGATTGCAAGATTGTGCAGAAACCATTTATGAATTTGGTTCAGAAGAACAACGCGAAAAATATTTACCACGTTTTAATCGAGATGGAGTAACTGCAGCAATGGTTTTAACAGAGCCAGATGCGGGATCTGATTTACAGGCTGTAAAATTAAAAGCCACTTTTGATGAAGATGACCAAACTTGGAAGTTAAACGGTGTAAAACGTTTTATTACTAATGGTGATGCTGATATTTCACTAGTTTTAGCAAGATCTGAAGAAAATACAACAGATGCCAGAGGTTTATCAATGTTTATATATGATAGAAGTGCTCATGCAGTTGAGGTTCGTCATTTAGAGAAAAAATTAGGAATTAAAGGTTCGCCAACGTGTGAATTGGTATTTAAAAATGCACCAGCCGAATTGGTTGGAAAAGAACGTTTTGGATTGATTAAATATGTAATGGCATTGATGAATTCTGCACGATTAGGTGTTGGAGCTCAGTCAGTTGGAATTGCAGATGCGGCTTATAGAGAAGCATTGAAATATGCTGAAGAAAGAGCGCAGTTTGGAAAATATATTTTAAATTTCCCAGCGGTTTATGAAATGCTAACAAATATGAAAATTAAGATTGATGCTTTACGCTCACTCTTATATGAAACCACTAGTTTTGTTGATATTTCAAAAGCATATGAAGATGTAATGAGTGAACGAAAGTTGGAAAGTGAAGAGCGAAATGAAATGAAACATTATATGAAATTGGCGAATGTTTTTACACCGTTAATTAAAATGACAGCAAGTGAAGCGTGTAATAAAATTGCCTATGATTCTCTACAAATTCATGGTGGTACAGGTTTTATGTCTGATTTCCCAATAGAACGTATTTATAGAGATGCTCGTATTACTTCAATTTATGAAGGTACAACACAATTACAAACCATCGCAGCAATAAAAGGTGTTACCACTGGAGTTTTTTTAGAACAAATGAAAGTTTATGAAAGTGAAATTTCTGAAGAAAATGTTATATTAAAAAAATCACTTCAAGAAATGACCGCTGATTTTGAAACCATTTCTAAAAAAGTAATTGATGAGAGTAATATACCTTTATTAGATTTTCATTCAAGACGTTTGGTTGAAATGGCTGGAAATATTATTATGGGATATTTATTGGTTTTAAACAATCAAAGAGATGCTAAATTTACTAAATCGGCAAAATTATATGTGAATTTAGTAAAATCAGAAAACAAAGAAAAATACGATTATATAGCTAATTTTGAAGTTGAAAATTTAGAATTGTATAAAGTAACTGAGGCTCAAATAAATGTTGAAGTTGAAGTAACTGAAGAGGTATAAATAGTTTTAGTTAAAATAGTGTTCAGCCTACTTTGTTTCTTTTCAAAGTAGGTTTTTTTATTGATTATTCGGTATTTGTATTTAGTTAAAATACATTAAATTTGAATTCGCAAAATAATGTATGGAGTTACAATTTTCTATTATCATTCCTGTTTATAATCGTCCTCAAGAAATTGAAGAATTGTTAGCTAGTTTAACAAAACAAAGTTATTCTAAAAACTTTGAAGTTGTTGTAGTTGAAGATGGTTCAGAGAATAGTTCAAAGGAAATAGTTGATAATTATTCGAAGGAGTTAAATCTTAACTATTTTTTTAAAGAAAACAGTGGAGCAGGAGCAAGCAGAAATTTCGGGATGGAAAGAGCTTCTGGAAATTATTTTATCATTTTTGATTCAGATTGTATTATTCCTTCAAATTATTTGGTTGAAGTTGAAAAAGCTTTGATTAAAAAATACACAGATGCTTTTGGTGGAGCAGATGCTGCACATGAATCTTTCACTATCATCCAAAAAGCTATAAATTATAGCATGACTTCCTTTTTAACTACAGGAGGAATCAGAGGAAATAAAAAATCAGTTGATAAGTTTCAACCAAGAAGTTTTAATTTGGGAATTTCAAAAAAAGCATTTGAAAAAACAAAAGGTTTTAGTAAAATGAAAATAGGAGAGGATATTGATTTGACGTTTCGTTTATGGGAAAATAATTTTGAAACACAGTTTATTGAAAATGCTTTTGTGTATCATAAAAGAAGATCTACTTTTCAACAATTTTTTAAGCAAACATTTGCCTTTGGAAAAGGGCGTCCGTTTTTAAATAAAAAGTATCCAGATACAGCTAAAATTACATATTGGTTTCCAACAATTTTTATACTATTTTTTGCAATAGCTCTAATTAGTTTATTTGTTGGAATTAAATTTTTAGCATTATTGTTTGGGATGTACTTTACATTGATATTTTTGGATTCATTAATAAAAAACAAAAATATATCCGTAGCTGTATTAAGTATTTTTACAACACTTATTCAATTTACAGGCTACGGATTTGGTTTTTTAAAAGGATTGTTTTTAAAAAATTAATCTTAAAAAGGTTGAGAATTACTCAGCCTTTTTTTTTCCTTTTTTTATTTTTATAGTTAATTCATTAGTTTTTTCATCTAAATCCATAAAAATAGTATCTCCTTCATTTAATTTTGAATTAACAATTTCTTCAGCTAAAGTATCTTCAATATACTTTTGAATAGCACGTTTTAATGGTCTCGCTCCATATTGTCTATCAAAACCTTTATCTGCAATATAATCTTTAGCTTTATCAGATAAACTAAGATGATAACCTAAATCTTCAATGCGTAAAATAAGTTTTCTTAATTCAATATCAATAATTGAATGAATATCTTCTCGTTCTAAAGCATTAAATACAACAACATCATCAATTCTATTTAAAAATTCTGGAGCAAATGATTTTTTTAAAGCATTTTCAATCATACTTTTAGCATTCGCATCAGCTTGTTCTGTTTTTGAAGCAGTTCCAAAACCAACTCCAGCACCAAAATCTTTTAACTGACGAGAACCAATGTTAGATGTCATGATAATAATAGTATTTCTAAAATCAATTTTTCTTCCAAGACTATCTGTAATATATCCATCATCTAATATTTGAAGTAACATATTAAACACATCAGGATGCGCTTTCTCAATTTCATCTAATAATACAACTGCATAAGGTTTGCGTCTAATTTTTTCGGTTAGTTGTCCGCCTTCTTCATAACCAACATAACCTGGAGGAGCTCCAATTAAACGAGAAATTGCAAATTTCTCCATATATTCACTCATATCAATTCTAACAAGTGCATCTTCATTATCAAATAACTCAGTAGCTAAAACTTTAGCAAGTTGTGTTTTTCCAACACCAGTTTGGCCTAAAAATATAAATGAGCCAATTGGTTTGTTTGGATCTTTTAGTCCAACTCTATTACGCTGAATGGCTTTAACAACTTTAGAAACAGCCTCGTCTTGACCAATAACTTTTCCTTTGATAAGATTTGGTAAATCATGTAATCTTTGGCTTTCGGCTTCTGCAATTCTATTTACAGGAATTCCTGTCATCATAGATACTACTTCCGCAACATTATCTTCCGTTACAATTTCACGATTTAATTTTGAAGCTTCTTCCCATCTTAATTGTTCAGTTAATAATAACCCTTCAATACGTTTTTCATCATCACGTAAACGGGCAGCTTCTTCATACTTTTGACCACTTACAGCAGCTGTTTTATCTTCTTTAATTTTTTCTAATTGAGCTTCTAAACTTAAAACTTCTTTAGGTACTACAATATTGGTGATATGAATACGAGAGCCAGATTCATCTAAAGCATCAATAGCTTTGTCTGGTAAAAAACGATCAGTCATATATCTATTTGTTAATTTTACACAAGCTACAATTGCTTCATCTGTATAAGTAACATTATGGTGATCTTCATATTTATCTTTTATATTTTGTAAAATTTGAATTGTTTCATCAACTGAAGTAGGCTCAACAATTACTTTTTGGAATCTACGTTCTAAGGCTCCATCTTTTTCAATATTTGTTCTAAACTCATCTAAAGTTGTAGCTCCAATACATTGAATTTCACCTCTTGCTAAGGCGGGTTTTAACATATTTGAAGCATCTAAAGAACCCGTTGCGCCACCTGCACCAACTATGGTATGAATTTCATCAATGAACAAAATGATATCATCATTTTTTTCTAATTCATTCATTAAAGCTTTCATTCGTTCTTCAAATTGGCCACGATATTTTGTACCAGCAACTAAACTTGCTAAATCAAGTGAAACTACACGTTTGTTAAATAAAATTCGAGACACTTTACGTTGAACAATACGTAATGCTAAACCTTCGGCAATGGCAGATTTACCAACTCCAGGTTCACCAATTAGCATTGGGTTGTTCTTTTTTCTTCGACTTAAAATTTGAGAAACACGTTCTATTTCTTTTTGGCGTCCAACTACAGGATCTAATTTACCTTCTTCAGCTAAACGCGTTAAATCACGCCCAAAGTTATCTAAAACAGGAGTTCTAGACTTCTTTTCAGTAGGTGCAGACCCTTTACTTTGTTCAAAAGGATTCGATTTAGGTGAATCAAAATCATCATCAGATGAATTTTCTGCTCTTGGCAAATCTATTTCTTCGTTTAAATAAGTTTGCTTAAATACCGTTTTTACATCGTCATAATTTGCTCCAAAATTGTGAAATAATTTTGTGGTAGGATCATTTTCATTACGTAAAATACATAACAATAAGTGCGCTGTATTTACAGATGCACTTTGATATAGCTTTGCTTCTAAAAAAGTAGTTTTTAGTGCTTTTTCAGCTTGTCTTGTTAAGTGTAAACTTTTCTTTTCATTAGCAAAATCAGCAGAAGGATTTGCAGGACTTAAAACCTCGATTTTTTTTCTTAAATGATCAAGGTTTATATCTAATGAATTTAAAATTTCTATTGCTTTTCCAGTTCCTTTTCTTAATAATCCTAATATTAAATGTTCAGTGCCAATAAAATCATGACCCAAACGTAAGGCTTCTTCTTTACTGTATGCAATTACATCTTTAACTTTTGGTGAGAAATTATCGTCCATAATTTTGTATTTATATTGTAAAATTAACGGTTTTTTTTCTTTTTTTTGCACAAAAATAACACCTCTTTTGTTAAATTTAAATTTTTACCCATTTTTGGGGGTTTAAAATTATTGATAATCAGCATGTTATAAGGTTTATTTTTAATGTTTTGATGTTGATAAATATTGAAAAAACAACAGGTTAAATAACTTGTAAAAAAATGAAAAATTGTATATTGCTTTGTTAAAATTTGAAACTAAAATAAATTAAAAAACATATGGCAGACGGAGAAAAATTGATACCTATTAACATTGAAGATGAGATGAAATCTGCTTACATTGATTATTCAATGTCAGTAATTGTTTCAAGAGCGTTGCCTGATGTGCGCGATGGTTTAAAACCAGTGCATAGAAGGGTTTTATTTGGGATGCATGAGTTAGGTATAAAAGCAACAGGGTCTTATAAAAAATCAGCAAGAATTGTTGGGGAAGTACTAGGTAAGTATCATCCGCATGGAGATACTTCTGTTTATGATGCCATGGTACGTATGGCTCAAGATTGGAGTGTGCGATATATGATGGTTGATGGTCAGGGTAACTTTGGGTCTGTTGATGGGGACAGCCCCGCAGCAATGCGTTATACAGAGGTGCGTATGCAAAAAATTTCGGAAGAAATGCTTGCGGATATTGAAAAAGACACTGTAGATCATAGGCTTAACTTTGATGATACATTAAATGAACCAACTGTTTTACCTACAAGAATTCCTACTTTATTAGTAAATGGAGCTTCAGGTATTGCAGTAGGGATGGCGACTAATATGGCGCCCCATAACTTAACCGAAGTTATTAATGGGACACTAGCATATATTGAAAACAGAGATATCGAAATTTCTGAATTAATGCAGCATATTAAAGCCCCTGATTTTCCAACAGGCGGTATTATTTATGGTTATGAAGGTGTTAAAGAAGCTTTTGAAACAGGTAGAGGAAGAATTGTAATGCGTGCAAAGGCTATAATTGAAGAAGTTCAAGGTAGAGAATGCATTATTGTTACTGAAATTCCTTATCAAGTGAATAAGGCAGAAATGATTAAAAAAACTGCGGACTTAGTAAATGAAAAAAAATTAGAAGGCATTGCTAATATTCGTGATGAATCGGATAGAGATGGTATGCGCATTGTCTATGTTTTAAAACGCGATGCAATTCCTAACATTGTTTTAAATAAATTATTTAAATATACGGGCTTACAAACATCATTTAGTGTAAATAATATAGCACTGGTTAATGGGCGTCCACAACAATTAAATTTAAAAGAATTAATACATTATTTTGTTGAACACAGACATGAAGTTGTTGTAAGAAGAACAGAATTTGAACTTAAAAAGGCTGAAGCTAGAGCTCATATTTTAGAGGGATTAATTATAGCGAGTGATAATATTGACGAAGTAATTAAAATAATTAGAGCTTCTTCTAACGCTGATGAAGCAAGAGAAAATTTAATTATTCGTTTCAAATTATCTGAAATTCAATCGAAAGCTATAGTTGAAATGCGTTTACGTCAATTAACTGGCTTAGAGCAAGATAAGCTAAGAGCTGAATATGAAGAAATTATGGCGTTAATTATCGATTTAAAAGATATTTTAGCAAATGAAGGTAGACGTTATGAAATAATTAAGGGAGAATTAATTACTGTTCGTGATAAATATGGAGATGATAGAAGATCTGTAATTGAATATGCAGGAGGAGATTTATCTATTGAAGATATGATTCCTAATTCACAAGTAGTAGTTACAATTTCTCATGCGGGTTATGTAAAACGTACTAATTTAGATGAATATAAAGTTCAAAATAGAGGAGGTAGAGGTCAAAAAGGTGTAGCAACTAGAAATGAAGATTTCTTAGAACATTTATTCATAGGTACAAACCATCAATATATGTTATTCTTTACTCAAAAAGGAAAAGTATTTTGGATGCGAGTTTATGAAATACCTGAAGGAGGAAAAACTTCAAAGGGTAGGGCTATGCAAAATTTAGTTAATATTGAGCAAGATGATGTTGTTAAAGCGTTTTTAGTTACTGAAGATTTGAAAAATGAAGAATATGTAAACAGTCATTATATTATAATGGCTACTAAAAAAGGTCAAGTTAAAAAGACTTCTTTAGAGCAATATTCTAGACCAAGAACTAATGGTATAAATGCAATTACTATTAAAGAGGGTGATGAACTTTTAGAAGCTAAATTAACAACAGGAGACAGTCAAATTATGATTGGTTTAAAATCAGGTAAATCTATTCGTTTTGAAGAAAGTAAAACACGTCCAATGGGTAGAGGAGCTTCTGGAGTTAGAGGAATAACTTTAAGTCATAAAAATGATGAAGTTATTGGGATGATTGCCGTTGATGATATAGAAAGTGATGTATTAGTAGTTTCTGAAAAAGGGTATGGTAAAAGATCAAGTTTAGAGGATTATAGAATTACTAACCGTGGTGGTAAAGGTGTTAAAACTATAAATATTACTGAAAAAACAGGAAGTTTAGTAGCTATTAAAAATGTGACAGATGAAGAAGATTTAATGATTATTAATAAATCTGGAATTACAATTAGAATGGCTGTTGCTGACTTACGTGTCATGGGACGCGCAACACAAGGTGTAAAATTAATCAACATTAAAGAAAACGATTCAATTGCAGCTGTAGCAAAAGTTGCACATGAAGATGAAGAGGAAATTGTTGATGAAATTGAAAATGGCACGGAAATTGAAAATAACAATGAAGAGAATAATAACGAAGAGAATACAAATCAAGAATAACCCAATTAAAATGAGAAAAAAACTATTAATTCTGTCAGCATTTATAATAAGTATGACAGTATTCGGACAAAAAGATGAACTTAAAACTGCTGAAAAAGCAGTGAAATCAAATGACTTTGTAGCTGCATTGGCGGCAATTAATCAGGCAGAAGGATTAATTGCAAATGCCGATCAAAAAACGAAGGCTAAATTTTATTATTTAAAAGGAAAAGCATTATACCAAAATGGTTCTGAAAATTCAGATATCTTAAAAGTAGGAGAAGCTTTCAATCAATTAATTGATTATGAGAAAGAAACAAATAGCCAAAAGTATACAAATGAGTTAAGTGAATTGTTAAATAAATTGATAACTAATGTTGCTGAGAAAGCTTCTGCAGATTATAGTAAAGCTATAGAAACCAAAGAATCAGCAGACTATCTAAGTGCAGCAAAAAAATTCAATCAAGTTTATGCATTAAGCCCAAGAGACACATCTTTTTTAGATAATGCAGCTTTGGTATATTATTTTGGTGAAGATTATGAAACTTCAAAAGAATTATATGAAAAATTATTGGAGTTAAATTATACTGGAATCACTACAATTTATGTTGCAACTAATAAAGAGGATGGAGAAGAAATTACTTTTAATGATAAAAAAGCAATGGACTTACAAGTGAAGTTAGGCATAGTTGAAAACCCTAGGGAAGAAGCTAAAGATTCTCGTAGAGAGTTTATTTTTAAAAACTTAGCTCAAAATTACTCATCTTTAGGTGATAATACAAAAGCATTGGAAGTGATAGCAAGAGGTAGAACAGAATTTCCTGAAAGCTATTCTTTATTGATTGATGAAGCTAATATTTATTATAAATTAGGGGATAATGCTAAATTTAAAGAGAAATTAGAAGAAGCTATTACTATTAATCCAACCGATCCAACTTTATATTACAATGTTGGAGTTATGAATATGGATCAAAAAAATAATGCGGAGGCTATTAAATACTTTGAAAAAGCAATTGAATTAAAACCAGATTATGGAGATGCATATAATAATATTGGTGCAGCAATTATAGAAGAAACAAAGCCTATTATTAATGAAATGAATAAAAGTTTATCAGATTTTAATAAATATGATAAATTACAGGAGCAACAATTTGAAATATACAGAAAAGCAATTCCATATTACGAAAAAGCTTATGAATTAGATGGAAAAAGCATTAGCATTATTCAAACTTTAATGGGCTTATATGAAAATTTAGAAATGACCGAAAAATTGGATGCAATTAGAGCGGTTTATGATGAATTAAAAGGATAATAAACGATTTTTCTTATATAAAAAAAGCTCACATATATGTGAGCTTTTTTTATATAATTTTTTTAATGACTCGTAGCTTATGAGTATGTCTATGTGTATCTATATTAAAAATACCACTATGATCAATTCTATCAATTCTAATTTTTCCATAAGCATGAATGATGTAATTATCTTTCATAATAATACCAACATGAGTAATAACACCTTCATTATTATCAAAAAAGGCTAAATCTCCCGGTTCACTTTCTTCAATAAAGCTTAAAACCTCACCTTGTGTTGCTTGCTGAGTTGCATCACGTAATAATTTATATCCACAAAGTTTGTAAACCATTTGTGTGAAGCCAGAACAATCAATGCCAAATGGTGTTTTTCCTCCATGTAAATAAGGAGAATTCAGGTATTTAAAAGCTATTTTAATTAAAGATTCTTTAGGTAACTTTTCTAAAATAATTGCACCTTCATATTTAAAATTGGTAGCATTAATAAATAAGTTTTGATTGTTGAAAAAAGGTAAGGAAGATCCTAATACTATGGTAGTATAATTTTCATTTTTGTCAGTAGCAAAGTCAATTAATTCAGAAGCTAGTGTTGTCTTTGATTTTTGGATATTTTCATAAGTTTCTTCAGTAATTTCTTCAATTTGTTTGTTATCAACCCATCCTTCATAATTATCAAAAGCACTTCTGATTTTACTCCATTTTTTATTGATTTCTAATATTTTAAAATGTTCACCAAATAATAATTGCGAAACCATTTCGCTTGTATCATTTGATTCAATTCTAAGAGGAACAATACTTAAATTACAAATTCCGTAGTGCATAAATATATTACATTCTTTCAATTACTATTGCACTTGCGCCACCTCCACCATTACAAATAGCAGCGGCCCCTATTTTTGCATTCTTTTGTTCTAAAATAGAAGTAAGTGCTATTACAATTCTTGCGCCAGACATGCCTAATGGGTGGCCTAAGGAAACGGCACCACCATTAATATTAACTTTAGAAGGGTCAAGTCCTAAAATTTTAATATTTGCTAAACCAACTACAGAAAACGCTTCATTAAATTCAAAATAATCTACTTGATCTTGTGTGATGCCAGCTTTTGCTAATGCTTTTGGTAAAGCTTTAGCAGGAGCTGTAGTAAACCATTTTGGTTCATGAGCGGCATCTGCGTAACCAATTATTTTTGCAATCGGTTTTAAATTTAGCTCTTTTGCTTTATCTGCGCTCATTAAAACTAAAGCAGCTGCACCATCATTTAGAGTAGAAGCATTGGCAGCAGTCACAGTACCATCTTTATTAAAAACAGGTCTTAACGTTGGAATTTTATCTATTATTACATTTTTATACTCTTCATCTTCAGAAAAAATAATAGGATTACCTTTTCTCTGAGGAATTTCAACGGGAACTACTTCGTTTGAAAAATTTCCATTTGCCCAAGCTTTGGCAGATTTTTTATATGAGTCTATGGCGAAATTATCTTGATCTTCTCTTGTGAAATTATATTCTGTAGCACATAAATCACCACAAGTTCCCATATGTTTTTGGTCATATACATCCGTTAAGCCATCAACTAAAAGTCCGTCAACTACATTAATATTTCCTAGTTTTGTTGGTATTCTTCCAGAAATATAATGTGGAATGCTGCTCATATTTTCCATTCCTCCTGCAACAATAATTTCAGCATCACCTGTTTTAATTGCTTGAGCTGCAAACATAATAGCTTTCATTCCAGATGCGCAAACTTTATTTATGGTTGTACAAGGAACGATATTAGGGATTCCTGCGAAAATCGCAGCTTGGCGAGCAGGAGCTTGTCCTAAACCAGCAGAAACAACATTCCCCATGAAAACTTCATCAATTAAATTTGGGTCTAAATTTATTTTATTTAAAGCTCCTTTTATAGCGATAGCACCAAGTTTAGGTGCAGAAATATTAGATAAACTACCTAAAAAACTTCCAATAGGTGTTCTAGCAACAGATACAATTACAACTTCTTTCATATAAATCTTAATATAAATCTAATGCGAATTTAAGCAAATTTAAGCAATCTTTTAGCCTTTAAAATGTAGTTTATTACAGATAGTAAATTTGAAATTACAAAATATTGAAATTTTGTTAAGCAAAACAATGAAGAGCATAAACTTTAAATGATGATTTTGAAGGAGGTATCTTATTAACATTTGAAGCAATATTAAAAAATAAAACAGATTGCAAATGCATATAAGATAATAATTGTTATTTTTGAATTGCAAATGCAAACTCCGTGAAAAAATTCATAAATAAATTACTAGTAAATCACTCATTAATATATAAGCTTTTTTTATATATCGCCACTATAGTTTTAGTTGTTTACCTTTTTCCAAAAGGAGGGCAATTTAAATATGAATTTCAAAAGGGTAAACCTTGGCAATATGAGAACTACTATGCCCCTTTTGACTTTGCAATTCAGAAATCTGTAGAAGATATTGAAAATGAAAAAAAGCAAATTAAAGAAACATCAAAAAAGTTTTTTGAATATAATGATGAAATTGCTTCAAAAGTAAAAGATGAAATTGCTAGTAAAATTGATCTGCTTTTGTCTAATTCAGAGTTAACTAAACAAGATAAAAGTGATTTAATTAAAAAATCTATAGCTATTGTAAATGCTATTTATGAATATGGCTACTTAGAAGAATCTGATATTCAATTTACTGAGAATAAGGTTATTACACTTAGAGATGGAAACAAAATGCAAGACATTCAACCTTATAAATTGTTTAAATTTTCTCAAATTTTAGAATTTATTAATTCTAAAATGGGTATATCTCCCCATACTGAAGTACAAAATAGCATTTTAAATATTATTTATGAAGAACTTAAACCAAATGTTAGTTTTGATGAAAATTTCACTCTAAAAGTCTTAGAAGAGAATTTGAAAAAAATTTCATATACGGAAGGATTGGTTTCGGAAAAAGAAAGAATTATATTTAAAGGTGATATTGTTGAAGGGAATAAATTAACCAAATTGAATTCTATAAAAAGTGAGTTTGAATCTCAGGTATGGAGTAAATCAAATTATAATTGGATTGTTTTTGGTTACACAATTTTAGTTGCGTTATCGTTTTTGATGCTATTTCTTTTTTTAAGAAAATATAGGTTAGATATTTTTGAAAATAACAATAAAGTTACCTTTATATTTTTTAATATAATTTTGATAGTACTTTTGTTAACCTTAATTGTGAAGTATGATGCAAAATATATTTATGTTGCACCAATTGTAATATTACCATTAGTTTTAAAAGCTTTTTTTGATGCTAGGCTAGGCTTGTTTGCTCATGTGTTAACTATATTATTATTGGGTTTTATTGTTCCAAATAGTTTTGAATTCATATTTCTGCAAATAATTGCAGGTATAGTAACTATATTAACTATTTCTGAACTTCATAAACGAGCTAATTTATTTATATCTGTGCTTCAAATAACTTTTGTATATTTTTTAGCTTATTTTGCTTTTTCAATTATACAAGAAGGTAATGCTGAAAATTTAGATTGGAACAAATTTCTATATTTTTCTTTAAATGGTGCAGCAACATTATTTGTTTTGCCATTAATTTATATATTCGAAAAAATGTTTGGTTTAGTCTCAGATGAATCATTGAAAGAATTATCAAATACCAATTCGAAGTTATTACATGATTTAGCTGAGAAAGCCCCTGGGACTTTTCAGCATTCACTGCAAGTTGCTAATTTAGCAGAAGCTTGTGCAAATGAGGTAAAAGCAAACTCAATGCTTGTGCGTACTGGTGCATTATATCATGATATTGGTAAAATGGACAATCCAATGTTTTTTACTGAAAATCAATCAACTAATGTAAATCCACATAATGAACTTACACCAAAAGATAGTGCTCAAATAATTATAAGTCATATTATTAAAGGTGTTGAATTGGCAAAAAAACATCATTTACCTGATAGAATAATTGATTTTATTAGAACTCATCATGGGACATCTTTGGTATATTATTTTTATAAAAAAGAGGAAGAATTGAATGGGGGAGTTGCAGACGTTAATTATTTTCAATATCCAGGACCAATACCTTTTTCAAAAGAAACGGCTATATTAATGATGTGTGATGCTGTTGAAGCAGCTTCAAAAAGTATAAAAGAGCCATCTGCCCAAGCTTTCGATAACTTGGTTGAAAAAATAATAAATAAACAAATGGAAGATGGGCAATTTATGAATGCGGATATCACTTTTAAAGAATTACAAACCATTAAAAAGGTGTTAAAGAAGAAGTTAAAGAATATTTATCATTTAAGAATTGAATACCCAGAATAAATAAGTCATATATTTAGTCAAAAAAAGTAAAAAAATGTTGTGTGAATGCATTTCTAATGTTACATTTGCACTCGCAAAAATAAGTTCTTTAGCGTATTTTAGGAGAGGTGCCAGAGTGGTAATGGAGCAGATTGCTAATCTGTCGACGGGTAACTGTCGCCAGGGTTCGAGTCCCTGTCTCTCCGCAAAATTAATGATAACTGTTTTCGGGGTGTAGCGTAGCCCGGTTATCGCGCCACGTTTGGGACGTGGAGGCCGCAGGTTCGAATCCTGCCACCCCGACAATTTTAGAGTTACGGGCTCGTAGCTCAGCTGGATAGAGCACCTCCCTTCTAAGGAGGCGGTCAGAGGTTCGAATCCTCTCGGGCTCACAAAAAACCTTACTAATATTTTAGTAAGGTTTTTTGCATTATATACTTTTTTTGTTTTAATTTATAAAGTTGGACCTTTTTAGTTACTCCATAACTTTTTGTGTTGAAACAATTTATTTGAGTTTGGGATTGATTTAATAGAGGGTCTTTATAAAGTAAATTGATGATAAGTGTAATTGCTGTTTTAAACAGCTAAAGTAAAAATATTCAGTTGAGATATTTTTTTGGGGATAATGATTACGACATTAAAATACAAATTTTGTCTATAATTAATTTGTCTTTTTGTGCATTATAAATGGATAAAATAAATTTTATGTAATTATTAGAGTTATAAATTTAATAGTGTATTAATTTAACCAATTTTTTTTGGATTCTTCATGTTCTCTTCCATTTCCTTTTTTAAATCAACGGCTTGAATATAAATAGCTAATTTACTACGTAAAAAATACAAAATAACAACTACAATTGCAGTAATTGGCACTGTATATATAAAATCTACCTCATCTGCATACTTTTCGCTGTCATTAATAACCGAGAATAATTGAAATAAATAGACTGAAATAGGAATTATAATGGCGTGAACCCACCAGTGTTTGTTAGTTAAAAACCATATTGTTAAAAGTAGGAGAGGTACAAATTTGGATAATAGAAAATAAATATAAGTTTGAACTCTTATATAGTGTCCACCCTTAATTACACCAAATATAGTTTCATAATTTTCAATAGAGTCAGGGATACTTTGGTGTATGTATAATAGATAAGGTGTGATAATTACTATTAAAAGAATAATACTACCTGTCCATAATGAGGTTTTTTTGTTGCTTTTCATGGGGTTAATTTAATCTTGGTTATTTCAAATATACTTTAATTATTTTAATTAATATGGTTTAATAAAAAAACCACAATAATTTTTTTATTGTGGTATCAATGCTTAATGCTAAAAAAATATTATTTATCCTCTTGTAGGTAAAATAATGTACTCTTTTTTAATAGCCGTATTGTCTGTAGAAGTGTAGCTTAAAACTGCAACTGCTACAAAAGCAGATACCATAAGCAATCCGAAAATTAATTTTAATTTTTTCATTTTTAGTAAGAATTAAATGATTAGTAAGAACATCGAATTTACATTTAATCTTACAAATAGGCAAATAAAATCCCACTTTATTTTTAAAAAATTTTAAAAATAAAGAGTTCGAAAAGCTATTTTTTCTTGTTTTTATAGGGGGTAAGCCATTAAAAATAAGATTTAAAATACTTTTTATTTTAGTATATAAAACTTCTATTTTGGAGATTTTAAAAGCAAAATTTGATTTTATCACATTAAAATCGGGTGTTTTAATGTTAAAACCAATAAATTACAAATTCTCTCCGTAAAAATTTGCAATTATAGGGACACTCTTATATATTGTAAATATATAAAAATATTTTAAGCATATAAAATATTTGTAAAAAAATGTATTTTATTGATTAAATCGTGTAGTTTATTTAATTTGAATAAATAGTTGCTTTGTTGCCACGTGAGAAGCCAATTAAACAAATGCCAAACTCTTTTGCAAAGTCTACTGCCAAAGTTGAACAGGCTGAAACAGCCACAACAACTGGGATTTTTGCAATAAATGCTTTAGATATTATTTCATAAGAAACGCGTCCGCTTACCAACATACCTATTGTTTGTTTTAAAGAATTATCGTTTAGTAGCTGACCAATAACTTTATCAACAGCATTATGCCGCCCAATATCTTCCTTTAATGCTAAAATTTGATAGTCTTTATTAAATAATGCAGCAGCATGTGAGCCACCTGATAGGTCAAAGGTTTCTTGTTTTTCTGTCATTTCAGAAAATAGTTGTTTTAATTTTTTGGTGTCAAATGAAAATTTAGGTTTAAGTTTTTTTCCAGTAACTGAAATGTCTTCTAATTTTTGCTTTCCACAAATTCCGCAGGAAGAAACGGATAGTAAAGTACGCTTGTTTAAATACCCTTTTCCAATATAGTTTTTTGGAATTAAAACATTTATGGTAGAAAAACCATTTTCTCTTTTTTCAATAATTTCAAAGTGTAAGTTTTTAATATTCTTATAAATATCTTCGGCATATAACAACCCTCTAATTAATTCAAAATCGTCACCCGGAGTTCTCATAACAACGGTGTAGGGTTCTGAATTAATATTTATTTGTAAAGCTGCTTCAACAACTAAAGCATCATTTACTTTTTTAGAATCGCCATTATTAATTTGTAAACCTTCGTAGTTTAATATTTGCATCTATTTTATTTTTTCAAAATCAACGGCCACAACTTTGTATTCAGGAGTCATTGTTTCCTTATCACCAACACTTCCTGTAATCAAATTTATAAATATTTCAGGTTGATGAAAAGTAGTTCTTAAAACGCCTCTTTTAACATTTTTAGAGTACTTTATGGAGATGTTAACACTTCCTCTATCTGAAAAAACACGAACAGTTTCGTTATCTTCAATTCCTTTAGCTTTTGCATCTCTTGGATACACTTCTAAAACGTCTTTATTTAAAATGGTTTGATTATCTGTTCTGCGTGTCATAGTTCCTGAATTGTAATGTTCCAGTTCTCTTCCAGTAGTAAGTATGAATGGATATTTTTTTCCGTGTGAAACAATTTCAGGGGATTCTTCAAAATCAAAATGATGAAAAGTTCCAATCCCTTTTTTGAAATTTCCATCAATATGAAGCATTTTAGTATCTGTTCCATCTTCTTTTATTGGCCATTGTAAACCATTCTCGCCTAAACGTTCCCAAGTTAAACCTTTCATAAACGGTATTACATCAGCAATTTCTTCAATTATTTTAGCAGCATCGTACGTTAATCCAGTTGGCTGAATGTAACCTAATCTGCTCATCATATCAATTATTATTTGTCCGTCTGGTTTTGTATTTCCAATTGGTTCAATCACTTTATTTACGCGTTGAACACGACGCTCACCATTGGTAAACGTTCCGTTTTTTTCGAAATAAGAGGATGCCGGAAGAACTACATCAGCCATTTCAGAAGTAGCCGTCATAAATAATTCTTGAACTACAATTAATTCTAAATTTTTAAATGCTTTGATACTATGATTTGTATTGGGATCAGTCATAATGGTGTCTTCACCCATAATATAAAGTGCTTTCAATTTTCCATCAATGGCTGCATCTAACATTTCAGGAATTTTTAAACCTTCAAATTCAGGCATTTTTTCTACACCATATTTTTGAGCGTAATAATATTGAACTTCGGAATCGTTAATATCTAAATATCCTGCACCTTGATGTGGTTGAACTCCCATATCAGCAGCTCCTTGTACATTATTTTGTCCACGTAAAGGGTTTAACCCAACACCATTTTTACCAACATTACCAGTCATCATTGCCAAGTTAGAAAGCAGCATCACCGTTTTACTACCTTGAAAATGTTCTGTAACACCTAAACCGTGAAATTCCATAGCTCTATCAGCCTTTGCATACGCAATGGCAGCTTTTCTAACTAATTCTTTAGAAACACCTGTAAGTATCTCTAATTCGCTCATATCAAGAGTTTCCACGTGTTTTTTGAAGTCAATATATTTTTCAGTATAAGAATCTATAAAATGTTGATTTACCAAATTTTCTTTAATAATATAATATGCAATCATATTTAAAATAGCCACATTAGTTCCAGGTCTAATTTGTAAAAAATAAGTTGCTAAATCGGCTAATTTTGTCTTTATAGGATCCACAACAATAGAAGTAACACCTTTCATAAAAGCTTGTTTTATTTTAGCGCCAGTTACAGGATGACCTTTAACTGGATTTGCACCAAATAAGAAAATTGCATCAGCTTGTTTTAAGTCTTCAATAGAGTTTGTAGCTGCACCGGTACCAAACGATTGCTGCATTCCGTAGGCAGTAGGTGCATGGCAAACACGCGCGCAACCATCAATATTATTGGTTCCAACAGCAACACGAATCATTTTTTGCATTAAATAATTTTCTTCATTGGTAGCTCTTGATGAAGAAATTCCTCCAATAGAATTAGCTCCGTATTTATTTTTTATTTCAATTAATTTTGAAGTGATAAAATCATAAGCTTCATCCCAAGTTACTACTTCAAATTTGCCATTCTTTTTAATCATTGGCTCACGAAGTCTATCTGGATGATCATAAAATTGAAACGCAAAACGACCTTTTAAACATGTGTGACCTTGATTTACTTCGGCAGTTTCTGGAGCTTGGATTCCTCTTATTTTTCCATCAATTACTGAAACATCTAATTGGCATCCAACACCACAATACGTACATGTTGTTCTAACTGTTTTATCAGCAATCAACGTTTTTGTTTCAAATTTATCGGTTAATGCTTCTGTAGGGCAAGTTTGTACACAAGCGCCACAAGAAACACAAGCAGATTCATCAAAAGTTGTATCAAATCCTTTAATAATGTTAATTGCAAAACCGCGACCGCTCATTCCTAAAATCATTTCCCCTTGAATTTCTTCACAAGCTCTTACGCATCTATAGCAATTGATGCATTGTGATAAATCGGATTTTATATAAGGATGCCCTTTATCTGGCTCAATATCGAAATGATTTTTGCCTTCAGGATAGCGTATGTTTGGAATTCCAATTTGAGCAATCGTTTCTTGAAAAGGTGTTGCTTTTTTCCCTTCTGAAGGCAAAATTTTATAAGTAGGGTAATCAGTTAAAACCAATTCCACTATATTTTTACGAAGGCGCTTCATTTTATCTGTATTATGATAAATATATAAACCTTCTGGAGTAGGAGTATGGCAAGATGCCATTATTCTTGTTAATCCATCTTTTTCTCTTGCCACTTCAACGGAACAAACTCTGCAAGACCCAAAATTTTCTAATCGGTCATCCTGACACATTGTTGGAATGGCGTTTTTGTTTTTTTCTATTCTACGCACAAACTCTAAGATAGTTTCACCTTCATTAAACTCATATGCTGTATTTTCAATATATGCTTTCATGTTTTTTTAGTTTGAAGTAAAATAGTGTTGAAGTTCCTCATTAAAATACTGCAAAGCATTTTTTATAGGAAGCGGAATTCCTCCACCTAACGCACAAAGAGAACCAATTTCCAAGGTTTCTAATAAATCATCAAATAATATCCTATCTATTTTGTAGTCATCGTTTTGCGCTTTTTGAAGCATTTCCATACCTCTAAAAGAACCAATTCTACAAGGATAACATTTTCCGCAGGATTCATCAGCTGTAAATTCCATCAAATGTTCTAAGAATTTTATCATTGGAAAATTAGAAGGAATTGAAACAATACTTGCATGTCCCAATAAAAAACCATTTGAATTTAACGATTCAAAATCTAAGGTTAAATCCCCAATTTTATGAATAGGTACAATTCCTCCCAGCGGACCACCAATTTGAAAAGCTTTTATATCTTCCTTAAAACCATTTCCAAATTCATGAAAAACGGTATGTAAATCAGTACCCATTTCAATTTCATATATTCCTGGTTTGTTGAAAAAACCATCAAGAGAAACTAATTTAGTTCCGGCAGATTGCTTGGTTCCTAATGAAGCAAAAGCATCTCCGCCATTTTCCAAAATCCAATGAATATTTGCAAAAGTTTCTACATTACTTAACACAGTTGGTTTACCAAATAAACCATATTGTGCAGGATAAGGCGGACGAACACGAACTTCAGGTCGAAGCCCTTCAATAGAATTTAACAATGCAGTTTCTTCTCCACAAACATAAGAACCTTGTCCTGGAATTACTTTGAATTTAAAATCACCAATCAGGTTTTTTTCTTGCAATTCAATTATTGCTTCATTAACTTTTTTAATTGAATCGGGATATTCACCTCTAATATATAAAATCCCAGTATTTGCACCAACAGTTAATCCTGCTACATACATTCCAAACAACACTTTATGTGGTTGATGTTCCATTAAATACATATCTGAATAGGCTCCAGGATCACCTTCATCGGCATTGCAAACAATGTATTTTTGTGTGTTAATTTCTTTTAAAACGGCATCTAATTTAAACCAAAATGGAAATCCAGCTCCACCACGACCACGTAAATTAGAAGCTTTTACTTCTTGAATTACTTGTTGCGGATTGGTTTTAAAATTTTTAGCTAATGAGTAAAAAGAAGTTATATTTTCTATTTTTGAGGTTAAAATTGGAGTTGTATTGTATCCAATGTTATAATCATTTTCTTGATTTCTTGACTGCGCTGGAGATGGCAAAATTTGCTCTAATTCATCAGGAGAACTTGCTGAATATGTATTTCCATTATACATAAAAGCATTGTTTGTATGACAACGACCAACACAAGCTGCGTGACCAATTTCATCTTTAGCAAAGTAGTTATCTAAGTTTTTGTAAAGATTATCTTGTGTTTTAGCCGTCATGCAGGCAGTTCCACTACAAATATGTATTTTTTTATTTCGGTTTTCTTCACGTGTAAAATCGTAAAATGAAGCAGTACCAACCACCACAGAATCGTCAATTAAAAAACGTTTTGCCAATTCTTGAAAATCTTCTTTTGAAGCATTTTTAAGAGATAAATTCGCGATATTTTCGAATAAATTATCCTTTAATTCTTTTCTAAAAGATAATGAGCGTATATTTTTATTTGCCATTTTAAACCAAGTATATTTAGCTAAAAATACTAAAATTATTTGTTTTGTGGTATTGTTTAAATCTTTTTACAAATAATAACTATATGATTATTAGTAATATCTGTGGTAAAAAAGAGATATTGATCGCCTCCATCAATTAATTGTGTTTTTTTACGAATTTGTGCAACAGTTTCGGGAAAATTTCGGGTAGTAATGTTCGCTTTTTTTGAAGGAATTAGTTTTGTTAATTCTTTTTTGTTGTAGGAAATTATATGTTTTATCTCAAAACTTCTTCCAGGAAAATCTATCAAATTTTCAGAAGTATATAAATGAGAATGTTGGTGCAATTTATCAACGTTTAATTTAGTGGATATTTGTTGAAATGCACCAGATTTTAAAATTGCAGCATTTGGTTCAAACAAATACTTTTTTGGTTCAGAATATGTTGCTGTTACTTCACTATATAACTTAAAATTGAATTTTTGAATGCTTGTTTTTTTGAAGTTAATTGTTTTAATGTCAGTTTGTTGATTATAATTTTTTTCTAAAATGAATAACAATTCTTTTACTTCATTTTCAATTGCAACTATATGAATTTCTTTAACAAATTTTAATTCATTTATTGCACTTGTAATATCTAGAATTGGTGAAATTTTCAGTAAAATAGTGTTGCTTTTTTTAAATAAAAGATCTAAATTTTCAGGAATATTAGGTAAACAATCTTCTAATAAAAAAACTTTTCCTTTTACATCATTTCTTCTGGATGGATCGCTATAAATCCAATCGAATTTAGACATTGTTTTTTCTAAATATTCTAATCCATCACCAACAATTGTTTCAATATTTTTCGTTTTTAATTGTTCAAAATTATGAGTTACAATTTGTGATAAACCTTCATTAATTTCACAATGAATTACATTTTTAACATTTTGTGAAAAATAATATGCATCCACTCCAAAGCCTCCAGTGATATCTATTAAGGAATTGCCTGAAACCAAATTAGCTTTATAATTTGCAGTAATTTCAGATGAGGTTTGTTCAATATTTAATTTGTTGGGAAAACAAATATTTGCTGTTTTAAACCAAGTTGGTAATTTAGATTCGCATTTTGATTTTGAAATAATTTGTTCAGCTATTTCTTGGATAGAAATTTCGTCAAACGGACTCCCTTTTAAAATCAGTTTTGTAATATCAGATTTTAAATTAGCATTAATAAATTGCTGAATTTCTTTATTTAAAATAGTAGTATTCAATTATTTATTGCTTAATTCAACGAGTTTAGTAATTGTTCTCCAGTTTCTAGATGTAGCAACAGTTTGTAACTTTTTCTCAATGATATTTATTGTTAATTTAGAATTTCCAGCACCAGCAGGATACTGAATATAAGCACAATTACCAACTATTTTAAGTTCTTCTTTATTTGTTATATATGGTTCAATAAGTTTAATTCCTTCAACAAAATAATTCTCTTTCAAAAGTATTACATACAATGCTTTGGTATCTATTGTTTCATCCTTCAAAAAAGGATTTGAAGTAAAAATATTTCTGAGATTATCTTTTGTTATAACGAGAACTTTAATTGTGTGTCCAAATTCATTTTTTACCTGTTCTACAATTTGTTCTTCAATTTTAGAATTATTTTTTTCTGAAGATTCAAAAATAACATTGCCACTTTGTATGTATGTAATTATATTGTTAAAACCCAGATTTATAAAGAGTTGTTTTAATTCAGCCATTTTAATTTTATAATGACCAGAAACGTTTATACCTCGTAAAAGAGCAATGTAAGTAGTCATTTATAAATTTTTTGTCAGTGATTTTACAATTTTATTGTCAGCTAAAAATGCTTTTAAAATTACTTTAATTACAGTATAAGTTGGAACAGCAACTATCATTCCTGTAATGCCAAACAAAACTCCTCCAATCATAATTACTAAAAATATTTCAAGTGGGTGCGATTTTACACTATTTGAAAATATTAAAGGCTGACTTAAAAAATTATCAATTAATTGGGCAATTAAATAGCCAATCATTACATAAATAGTGGTAGGTAATATTTCAGTTTGAAAATCTTGCCCTAAGTTGCTACTCATAGATAAAAATAACATTAAAACTCCACCAATTAATGGGCCAACATATGGAATTAAATTTAGAAGGGCACATAAAAACGCAATAACTATGGCGTTTTCAATTCCAAAAATAAGTAATGTAATTGTATAGATTATAAACAATATTGTAATTTGAAAAACCAAACCAATAAAATATCTAGACAATAAATTATTGATGGTTGTTAATGATTTTTTTAATTTGCTTTCACTTTTATCATTTACTAATACATAAATGGAGTTTTCCATAATATGTGTGTCTTTCATAAAAAAGAATGTAATGAAAATAATGGAAAATAATCCAATACTAATATTTCCAACAGCGCCGATAACTGAATTAAGAAGGTTTGGTATAGCAGTTACATTTTTGAAAAAATCAGAATGTTTTAATTCATTTAAAATATCAATATCATGTGCTAAAAAATAATCGTTAATTTGATTTAATAAATCTTGAATGTTGGACTGGAGTTGATCAATATTTAATAATGATAAATTTTGGCCTTGCTTTATTATTAAAGGAATAAACATGCTTATTAATCCAGATAAAATTCCTAAAAATAGTAGCATTGTTGTTAGTACTGCCAGAGTATTTGGGAATTTTAATTTACGCTTTAAGAAACGAATGATTGGACTTCCAATTAGTGAAATTACTGCAGCAACTGCAATATATACTATAATTGTTTGAATGCTAAACAAAAAATAGAGCAGTACTAAAACACCAATAATTATGGCAATGGCTTTTAATATTCCGTTTGTAATAGTGTTTGAAGTCATTTTTTAAAATGTTTAAGTGTTTATTGTTGAAAGGCTTAAATTACTTAATATTTTGAATTAAAACCCAACAGCTTTATCATCACCTCTATAATCAGCGCCACCTTCTAATTTTCCATTTGGTAATACTAAAATAGCATCTACTTTTCCTAATATTCTTGAGTTTTCTTGATTAATTTTATATCCTTTTTTTTGTAATTTTTGAACTAAAATACTGTCAAAACCTTTAGGTTCAAAAGTAACTACATCAGGTAACCATTGATGATGAAATCTTGGAGCGTCTACAGCTTCTTGCATTCCTAAATCAAATTCATAAACATTTAAAATAGTTTGCATTACTGAAGTAATAATAGTAGAACCTCCAGGTGAACCAACTGTCATAAATAGCTTATTATTTTTTTCTACAATTGTGGGTGTCATGGAACTTAACATTCTCTTTTCAGGTTGAATTGAATTTGCTTCTGCCCCAATTAGCCCAAACATATTAGGTTCTCCAGGTTTAGAACTAAAATCGTCCATTTCATTATTTAAAAAGAAACCGCCTTCAGAAACATATACTTTTGACCCATAAGCTCCATTTAACGTAGTTGTTACAGAAACCGCATTTCCATAACTATCTACAATCGAATAATGCGTAGTTTCATCACTTTCATAACCAACAATATTTCCGTGAGAAATAGAAGAAGATAGTGTTGCTTTATCCCAAGAGAAATCTTTCATTCTTTCTTGAACATAATCACTTGAAATTAAAGTGTCAATAGGGATTTTAACAAAATCTGGATCTCCTAAATAATAGGATCTATCAGCATAAGCTCTTCTTTCTGCTTCCGTAATTAATTGTATTGCTTCAACGGAATTGTGCCCGAGCGAAGCAATATCATAAGATTCAATTGCCTTGAAGATTTGGGCATTACAAATTCCACCACTTGAAGGTGGTGACATAGAAATAATTTTTAAACTTTTATAGGTAAACACTATTGGGTTTCGCCATTGAGATTTATAGTTTTCTAAATCTTCTTTTGTTATAATACCACCTAGTTTTTGAACATAGTTTACGAGTATTTCGGCTGTTTCACCTTTGTAAAATCCATCTCTTCCTTGTGTTTTAATTCGCTCAAAAGTTTTAGCTAAATTAGGATATTTAATTGTGTCTCCTTCTTTCCATTCTTCATCTAAAACAATCTGATGATTATTAACTTCTGTAAAAAAATGACGATATTTATTCAATCTTTCAGCCTGTTTTTTTGTAACAACAACACCTTTATTTGCTAAGTCAATTGCGGGTTGTATTAATTCTGAAAATGGAATTGTCCCAAATTTTTCATGCACTTTAAACAATCCATCAATAGTTCCAGGTACACCAACTGCCATTGCTCCTAAAGTGCTTTTTCCTTCAATAATATTTCCGTTTTCATCTAAATACATATCTTTTGATGCAGCTAATGGCGCTTTTTCTCTATAATCTAAAGCGCCAGTTTTACCATCATTTGTTCTGTAAACCATAAATCCACCTCCGCCAATATTTCCTGCAAACGGATAAACTACAGTTAAAGCTAAATCTGTAGCAATCATAGCATCAAAGGCATTACCACCATTTTGCATAATTATTGCCCCTATTTTAGAAGCTTCTTCACGAGCACTCACCACCATTGCGCTATCAGCTAAAAAACCAAGATTTTTGTTATTTGGTGTTTTTTCTGTTGAATTTTCTTTGCATTGTATAAATAAGAAAACTATTGAAAGGGATAGAATAAGTTTTTTCATATTGAAAGTAGTGATATTGTTTTTTCTTCAGTAAATTGTTCTAAATCTTCAAAAAATGAAGTGAAATCTTCTTCAAACTCTTTGTAATATAATTTTAAATCTTCAATGGCTAAATCCATTTTTGAAATTCCCTTGGTTCGTTTGTTCATTCCTTGTAAAATTCTTTCAATTCCATCAGTAGAAGCATAAGCTACCAACCAATTATATTCAATCATATAAGGTAGTATATTTTGAATTTTGGCAGGGAATATTTCTATATTTTCTTGTAAATATGAATACACATTTTCAGCATAAACCTTCAACGGAATCTCAGAATATTGTGACCAGTTTTTAGCTAAATAATGATCGTACAATATGTCAATAATAACACCACCATAATGGTTGTAGCGTTCATGTAGACGGCGCTTACTTTTTCTTACAATTGGGTGATTATCAGTATAATTATCAATTTCTCGATGTAATAAAATACCCGCTTTAATTTCGGTTGGGTATTCTTTAAATTTATTTCCTTTCACCGCATCTGCAATAAAATTACCAATGAGAATATTTTTATTGTTTTTAGATAAATATAGGTGTGCTAGAAAATTCATAAAATAAATTTAAACAATGATACAAAAAAAATCCGCTATTGGCGGATTTTAATGTTTGATATTTTGTGAGAATTTAGCTATTTAACATAACAGGCATTACCAACATAGTAATATATTCACCTTCTTCAACACCATCAATTGGAGTTAAAATTCCGGCTCTGTTTGGTAAGGACATTTCAATTAAAATTTCATTTGAAGTTAAATTACTTAACATTTCAGATAAAAATCGTGAGTTAAAACCAATTTGTAAATCATCTCCTTGGTATTCACAAACTAAACGCTCTTCAGCTTTGTTAGAGTAATCAATATCTTCAGCAGAAATGTTTAATTCAGTTCCTGCCATTTTTAAACGAATTTGATGTGTTGTTTTGCTTGAAAAAATGGATACACGTTTTACAGAGTTTAAAAATGTACCTCTGTCAACAGTTAATTTATTTGGATTTTCTTTTGGAATTACAGCTTCATAATTAGGATATTTCCCATCAATTAATCTACAAACTAACACAACATTATCAAAAGTAAATTTTGCGTTTGCATCATTATATTCAATAGTTACATCACTTTCAGAACCTCCTAAAATTCCTTTTAATAAATTTAAAGGTTTTTTTGGCATTATAAATTCAGCAGCTTCAGTTGCAACAACATCAGTTCTTGCATACTTTACTAATTTGTGAGCATCTGTAGCAACAAAAGTTAAACTGTCAGTTGAAAATTGAAAGAAAACTCCACTCATTACTGGTCTTAAGTCATCGTTTCCGGCAGCAAATATTGTTTTTGAAATTGCAGTTGCCAAAATTGAACCAGGTATAACTGTGCTGCTTGGTGATTCAATTGAAATTGATTTTGGAAATTCACTACCATCAAAATAAGCCATGTCATATTTTCCTTGACTAGAACTTATTTCAATATTATTAGCTTCAGTTTTAAAAGTTAAAGGCTGATTTGGAAATGTTTTTAACGTATCTAATAATAAACGTGCTGAAATAGCTACAGAACCTTCAGAGTCAGACTCAACATCAATTGTTGTGCTCATAGTGGTTTCTAAATCCGAAGCAGATATTTTTAATTCGTTTTGGTTTAATTCGAATAAGAAATTATCTAAAATAGGTAAGGTGTTGCTGTTGTTTATAACACCTCCTAAAACTTGAAGTTGTTTTAATAATTGACTACTGGAAACTATAAATTTCATTTATGATTATTTTAATGGAATGAATTACAAATATATTCTAAATATATTGTTATAAAAAAGATTTTTATTAACAGTTTATAATCATTAAATATAGCGTTGAATTAAGCATTAAGTAGGGTGCTTTATTTTTGCTAAAACAGTTATAATTATGTTAATTAGTAGTTTAGAAAAGTGAAGTAGCAAATTTATTTTATATTTGTTTTATTACTAAAAAAATTAACTTTTAATATGAAGAAAATACTTTCAGTTGTATTCTTGTCTTTTTTTTGCTCATTTATTTTAGTTGCGCAAGCACCTAAAAAACTAACTTCAGGTGAAATATTTGAGTCCATTCAAAAGCTTAATTTTTTAGGATCAGTTTTATATATTGCTGCACATCCTGATGATGAAAATACGCGTTTAATCTCTTATTTCGCGAATGATGTAAAAGCACAAACAGCCTATTTAAGTTTAACACGCGGTGATGGCGGTCAAAATTTGGTAGGATCAGAAATTAGAGAATTATTAGGTGTTATTAGAACTCAAGAATTACTGGCTGCCAGAAGAATTGATGGAGGACAGCAATTTTTTACACGCGCTAATGATTTTGGGTATTCTAAACACCCAGATGAAACTTTAGAAATTTGGAATAAAGAGGAAGTTTTAAGTGATGTTGTTTCTGTTATTAGAAAGTTTAAACCTGATGTAATTATCAATAGATTTAATCATAAAACGCCTGGATCTACGCATGGTCATCATACATCTTCAGCCATGCTAAGTGTTGAAGCGTTTGATTTTGCTTCAGACTCAACTTATAAAACGCATTTAAATAATGATGAAATTTGGCAACCAAAACGATTGTTATTTAATACATCGTGGTGGTTTTATGGAAGTGAAGAAAATTTTGAAAAAGCAGATAAAACAAATTTATTAAGTATAGAAATCGGGACTTTTTATGTAAATAAAGGATTGTCTAATAGTGAAATAGCTTCTTTAAGTAGAAGTCAGCATCAATCCCAAGGTTTTGGAAGTACAGGAAGTAGAGGAACTGAAACTGAATATTTAGAATTTTTAAAAGGTGATTTTCCGCAGAATAATAATGTTTTTGATGGAATTGATACTTCTTGGAACCGTGTTGAAGGCGGATATGCAATTGGTAAATTATTAGCTAAAGTAGAGCAGGAGTTTGATTTTAATAATCCTTCTGCAAGTATTTCTGAATTGGTTGAAGCTTATAAATTAATTCAAAATTTAAAAGATGAACATTGGAAACAGCTTAAAACAGCAGAAATTAAGAATGTAATTTTAGCTTGTGGAGGCATTTATTTAGAGGCAGTTGCAAATAATTCCTCAACTACTGCAAATTCAAAAAATACTATAAAAATTGAAGCAATAAATAGAAGTAAGTATCAGGTTTCTTTAAAATCGGTAATAATAAATCCATTAAATGTTGTTGAAAATAAAACTATTGAACTAGCAGAAAATGAATCACAACAATTTTCTATGGAAGTTGAAATTCCTTCAATAATCAATAATACGTTTCCTTATTGGTTAAGTGAAAAAGGTACTTTGGGAATGTATAAAGTAACTGACAGACAATTAATTGGCTTGCCGGAAACTCCGCGAGTATTTTCAGCAGATTTTGAACTGGATTTTAACGGATCTACAATTCCATTTTTAAAAGACGTAGTTTATAAATACAACGATCCAGTAAAAGGAGAAGTATACAAGCCCTTTGAAATTCTTCCAATTGTTTCGGCATCTTTTCACGAGAAAGTAATCATTTTTTCAGATGAAAATTCACAAAAAATTGCAGTAAAGGTAAAAGCAATTAAGAAAAATTTAGAAGGTAAATTAACACTTTGTGTTCCAGAAAAATGGAAAGTTTCACCAGCCTCATTTGAATTTAAATTAAGTCAAAAAGGGGAGGAACAAAGTTTTAATTTTGAGGTAACTCCACCAGAAAATCAATCAGAAGGAATGATTTCTCCAATTGTTGAAATTGGTGGTAAAACGTATACAAATGAATTGGTTGAAATTGATTACAATCATATTCCTTTTCAATCTATAATAATGCCTTCCGAAGCAAAAGTTGTACGGTTAAACATAGAAAAAAAAGGTCAAATTATTGGATATATTCAGGGAGCTGGAGATGCTGTTCCAACCAATTTACGACAAATAGGTTATACTGTTGTTGAACTTAATGAAGATGATATTACACCCGAAAAACTAGCTAATTTTGATGCAGTTGTTTTAGGAATTAGAGCCTATAATACAAATGAGAGAGCTAAATTTTATCAAAAGGATCTACATAATTATGTACAAAAAGGAGGTACATTAATTGCGCAATACAACACAAGTCACAGAGTAATTGTTGATGAAGTTGCACCATATTCTATAAAACTTTCTAGGTATAGAGTTACCGATGAAAATTCTGAAGTAAGAATTATCAATCCAAATCATGAATTATTAAACTATCCTAATAAAATAGTGGCTTCAGATTTTGATGGTTGGGTGCAAGAGCGCGGTTTGTATTTTCCTGATGAATGGGATTCAAAATTTGAGCCAATTATAAGTATGAATGATAAAAATGAATCTCCTAAAAATGGTAGTATTTTAGTTGCAAAATACGGTGAAGGAAATTTTATTTATACAGGATTGAGCTTTTTTAGAGAATTGCCTGCAGGTGTTTCTGGAGCTTATAAATTGTTTGCAAATATGCTTTCAGTTGGGAAAAATAATGTAGATAAACCAATAAAAAACTAACTATGGAACAACCTAAATATGTTTGGAAAAAAGAATATTCAGTTGTTTTAATAGCGAATGCAGTTTATATTATGTTGTTTTATTTAATAATGACTTCCTATTCATAAATTATGGAGCAAATAGACTGGATTGTACTCATAGGAACGTTATTGTTTATAGTATCATATGGAGCTTATAAAACAAAAGGCAGCAAAAATGTAACAGATTATATTAAAGGTGGAAGTGAAGCAAAATGGTGGACAATTGGTCTTTCTGTTATGGCAACACAAGCAAGCGCTATTACCTTTTTATCAACTCCCGGACAAGCTTTTCATAGTGGAATGGGCTTTGTGCAATTCTACTTTGGATTGCCAATAGCAATGGTGGTTATTTGTTTGGTTTTTATTCCAATTTATCACAGATTAAA
Source organism: Lutibacter sp. (assembly GCF_041562875.1). Classification (GTDB taxonomy): domain Bacteria; phylum Bacteroidota; class Bacteroidia; order Flavobacteriales; family Flavobacteriaceae; genus Lutibacter. The sequence goes on from NZ_JBFFOE010000016.1 coordinate 41,266, forward strand.
AGTTTTTACTGCCTATGAATTTTTAGAAGCCAGATTCGATTTAAAAACAAGGAGTTTAGCTGCAATTTTATTTTTAATTCAACGTGGTTTAGCTGCTGGAATCACCATTTTTGCACCTGCTATTATTCTGTCGGCTGTTTTAGGATGGAATTTAGCAATGTTAAATATTATTATTGGTGTTTTAGTTATTATTTATACGGTAAGTGGCGGAACTAAAGCCGTTAGCGTTACGCAAAAACAACAAATGGCTGTTATTTTTGGCGGAATGTTTATTGCATTTTATTTAATTGTAAGTTATTTACCTGCGGATATTTCGTTTTCAAAAGCATTAAAAATTGCTGGTGCAAGTGGTAAAATGAATGTGCTGGATTTCTCTTTTAATTTAGATAATAGATATACTTTTTGGAGCGGAATTATTGGTGGTACTTTTTTAGCACTTTCTTATTTTGGAACAGATCAAAGTCAGGTTCAGCGTTATTTGTCAGGGAAATCTATGAAGGAGATGCAGTTAGGTCTTATTTTTAACGGATTGTTAAAAGTTCCAATGCAATTTTTTATCTTATTGGTTGGTGTTATGGTTTTTGTGTTTTATCAATTTAATGCATCTCCATTAAATTTTAATCCTA
>NZ_JBFFOE010000017.1:0-41359 GCF_041562875.1 Lutibacter sp.
GTTATCTGGGTCTGTTGAAGCATTCCAATCAAAATCTAATACATTATCTATACACAACAAATTATTTGTTGGATAGACCAATGTTGGAACTGTTGGGGCATTGTTTACAGCTGGTGGAGGTGTATCTCCACCTCCGCCTCCGCAAGACCATATCAATGAACTTAATGCTAGGGTATATATTATTTTTTTCATCGTATTATTGTTTTAATATTTTCAAAGTTACAGGACTATTTAGCTGTACTTTTACAATATAAATTCCTGCTGGCTGATTTTCAAGATTTAATTGAACTTTACCATATAAAATTGGATATGTTTTTATTGAAATTAATTGAGATTGTATACTATATAATTCAATAATTACTTCTTTTTGTAATACGGGTAATGAAATTTCAAAAGCCCCATTACTCGGATTCGGGTAAGCTATTATTCCATCTAACAATTCTATTGCTTTTGAATAAACTCCTTCACAAGATTTAGCTGTTTTTACTTCAATTAAATCTCCATGTTTTATAGCAACATTAAATAGTGGAGAACTTGTTATAAAACTCTTTTCTCCATTTACATAAACAGTATAAGGAGCCGTTCCTGTTTTAATATTTATAGAAGCTTTGTTAAATACTATAGTTGCATCTGCTACAATTACTTCACCTGCTATAACCTCTACATCAAAACATTGTACAAATGTTTCTCCCGTAATAGAAATACAAACCGTATAAATAGCTGGAGGTAAATCTGTAGCTAAAACACCATTCGTATTGTTAAAGGTATAATTAACACCATTAATTGTTGTTGTATATGTATAAGATGCTGCTGCAGAAATTGAAATTTGTCCGTTATTTTTATTTGGACAAGTTTCACTGGTAACTTCTATACTAAAATTATTTGGCAGTAAGGTAAAACAACCTGAGGCATTTACCATTGCACCAGCTGTTGTTCCAGAACAAAGATCAACCGCATTGTCAACCCCATCATTATCTTCATCTCCAGTTGGTGTTGCATCACAAACATCTCCTTCTCCATCATTATCTGTATCTAATTGGTCTGAGTTTGCAGTATTTATACAGTTATCAATTGCATTATCAACTCCATCATTATCATTATCTCCTGTTGGTGTTGTATCACACACATCTCCTTCGCCATCATTATCTGTATCTAATTGATCTGGATTTGCTATAGTCAAACAATTGTCACAAACATCTCCAATGCCATCACCATCTGTATCTAATTGGTCTAAATTTGCTGTAGTTGGACAATTATCGCATCCATCAGGAATACCATCACCATCTGTATCTATTGCATCATCTGAACCTGGACAAACATCACAGCCATCTGGAATTCCATCGTTATCAGCATCAATTGCATCATCTGAACCTGGACAAACATCACAAACATCTCCAATACCATCACCATCTGTATCTAATTGATCTAAATTTGCTGTAGTTGGACAATTATCACATCCATCAGGAATTCCATCACCATCGGTATCTATTGTATCATCTGAACTCGGACAAACATCACATCCATCAGGAATTCCATCGTTATCAGCATCAATTGCATCATCTGAACCTGGACAAAGATCACATAAATCTCCTACACCATCTCCATCAGCATCAGCTTGATCTGCGTTTGCGAAAGTTGGACAATTATCAACACTATCAAGAATACCATCTCCATCGGTATCTGTATTTGACAAATCAATAGTTGAATATAATCTATATTCACCAGGGTTTAATGCAATTGACTCTGAAATATTTGTTACATTTTTAACGGTTCCAGTATAAAACTCATACCAAATTCCTGTTTGTGTAAATGGAGTAGTTATAGATTTATTGGTTACATCAAAATTTCCAATAATTACAACATCCATAGTTGCATCTCTTAAGACGATTGATTTTGTTAAACCACCAACGTTTAAGCTGTAATTATTTGTGTTAAAAACAGGCTGTTCTTTTTTAAATTGAATAAGTTTAGCCCAAGTGTCGTATATTTTTTTTCTGTTAGCATCATCAAAATATTCCCAATGAATTGGCTTTCTATCAACTCTTCCTGGATCATTAATACTAACATCATAACCAAGTTCTCCAAATTGCCATATCATTTTTGGTCCAGGAATAGTAAAGAAAAACACACCTGCTAATTCTTGTCTAGATAGTGCAATATTTAAATCTTTAACATCATAAGCAGGATTAGTACTATTACCATATGTTAGGTTTTTGTACATTAAGCGTTCTTCATCATGGCTTTCCATATAACCAACTACATTTGGGTTGTTCCAACTTCTATTTTGGTAGGAAATCCAAGAGATATCTGAGCCAGTGCTAAAACCCATCGTATTTTGATTGTAATTATAATTCATATTTCCCCAAAGCATAATACCATAGTTTGCTAAAACGGTTTCTTCTGAATTATCAGCTAAATGTTCAAAAATAACATATGGTTTGTTGGCTGGATTATTGCTCCAAACATGGTCTGCATAAGCTTCTAAAATATCAATTCTAGATTGATCATAGATCCCCCCCCAGCTATCAGTATCAACATAATGAGGAGTGTTTGAAAAACCTTTCGTAAAATCGAATCTAAAACCATCAATTTTATATTCATTCATCCAATAGGATAAAACATCATTAAAGAAAGAAGTTGTATAAGATGATTCATGGTTGAAATCATAACCCCATTGTGCATCGGGGTTTTCAAAGTTACTTTGTTCATTATACCATGGATTATCCGCAGCAGGTTTATTATCTATACTATTCCAATACATTTGAACCATTGGTGATTGACCAAATGAGTGATTAAAAACCACATCTGCCAATACTGCAATTCCTCTTTCGTGACAAGCATCAACAAAAGTTTTGAAAGCGTTTTTTGTTCCATAAGCTTTATCTAAAGCCATATATAGTGCAGGATTATAACCCCAACTATCAGCACCTTCAAACTCATTAATTGGCATTAATTCAATTGCATTTACACCTAAAGTTTCTAAATAATCTAAATGTGTTAATGCTTCTGTATATGAATCAGATTCCGTAAAATCTCTTAGGTGTAATTCGTAAATTATTAAATTATCCTGAGCTGGTTTTACAAAATCAGCTACATTCCAATTATAAGTAGGTTCGTTAATTAAGAAAGTTGATACATATCCTGTTGTTAAATTTGTAGGATAATCTTTAAGATTTGGGTAATTTGCATTACTAATGTATTGATCTGTCCAAGGGTCTAATATTTTTTCAGAATAAGGATCAGCAACTTTAATATCATAATCTATTAAATACTGGTAAGCATATTCAGTGTCAATATCTAAACCTGGAACCGTAAGCCAAAAATCTTCGCCATCTTTAAATAGTTGGTATGCTGCATTTAATGTCCAGTTGTTAAAATCACCTAAAATAAGCACATCTGTTTTTAGAGGTGCTTTTAATAGAAAAGTAACTGAATTGTCAGGATTTTTATTAATACCATATTTTAATCCTGTAGGTTGTGTAGCTGTTTGTGTAGCTGTTTTTACATAAACAGATATTGTTGTTTCTTTTGTTTCACCATTAGCAGTTGCAATGGCTTTTAAAGTTTGTGTTCCTGAAGCAGTTAAGGTATATGAAGTTGAAATTGTTGTATTGTTTATAGCTGTTTGTTGTGAAATATCGTTTACTAGAATTTGCAAATCAGCAATTATAGAAGATTCTGCAGTAATTGTTATTTCGTCGTTTAAGCTATAAGCACTTTGATCTGCAGGGCTTGTAAATGCTACATTTAAACCTGCTGCATAAATTGGCACAAAAATATCAGCTGATTGAGGAGATCCTGCAGAAGCTCTAAAAACTAAATTTAACTCACTTACAGTACCTGAAGTGACACCATAAAATGTTAAAACATCAGGAGTTATTAGTAATGTATATATATTAGAATTTGAACCATCTCTTGTAAGTTGTGGTTGTGTAGTATTAACACCCCAAGTTCCTATTACATTTTGCCATGGAACCCCATTTAAAGTGACACCAGTATGGGCATAAATAGTACCTGTGTAATTAAATAATGGAGTATTAGTAGCATCAAATGTTATTGTAATAGCATCATTAGCTGTTGGTATTGATGGGCTTGTTGTAACTTGCGAAAAAGCAAGTATAGGAAGCAAAAAAAGTAATATAAGTAGTTTTGTTTTCATGGGTATGTTTATTAAAGTACTAAATGCAATGAACCGGAATCATTAAATAAACCGGTTCATAGCAAAAAGTTAAAGTATTAAAATACTGGCTAGTTTATAGCTCTATTTTAATTAATTTTAAGAATTTGGAGTTATACTATAAGTATATGCTCTAGGGTTACTTAAATCTAGCACAACATGGTAGTTTCCATCCACTCCGTCAAAAGTAAGATCTCCTCCATTTTGTAGGTATCCATTACTATCAACATTTCCAAGGTCAAAACCATTATCCCATTCATTATTACCTCTAAATTTAAATGCACCTCCTCCAATTAAATCCATGTCTGCTGTAAGCGTTTTTGTTGCAGGATCATAAATTAAATCTGTATCTGTTGTCCAATCTCCTGGAGTAGCACTTCCAATAATTCCCCATAGAACTTCAGTTTCTGAATAAGTAAGTGCATCTGTATCTGCTTGTATAAAATAGTAACCAGCTGTTGCAGTACAGTTCACTTCATCTTGTTCTTTTAAAATACCAGTAAAAGAACTATCATCACCATAGTCAGGTCCAGCATTCCAATCGAAAATTCCTTCAGCATCTGGTCCAACAAATTTATGTTCACCATCTAGCCATACATACCCTTCATAATCTGTTGTAGAAAGTGTAGAAGCAGATAATTGTGGTGCAGTGCTAGGCGACCATCCTTGGTGATTTCCAGGGACTGCAAGTCTTGGCATATCTAAAATTTCTTCAAGAGTAAAAATAAATGTATTTAAATTCACATATATTTTATAGGTACCAGCTGCATAACCAGCAAGGTTTTGTTCACCATCTTCAATTAAATTACCGGCATTATCAGGATCTTCACCGAAATCTCCAGTATAATCAATATTGGTAGGTAAGAATTTAAATTCAGCTCCATCTGCAAGATCAAGCGTTAATTCGAATTCATTAAATCCAATGTTTGTCATAGCTAAAGCGTCAGCAGGAGACCATTGCGGATCTGTAATATTACCAACGATATAAAATTCTGTAAATTCTACTTTGTAAGGTGTTAATAATACAGAAATTGTTTGTGAAACTACACCGTTTGAAGATACTCTAATATCTATACCAGCTTCTGTATCACCTACTATTTCTAGTACATCTAACGCTAATGTATTTAATTCTTCAACTGTGAAATTAATAGAAGTAGCTTCTGTAGTTCCAATTACAAATGGTACTTCAAAATCGGTACCTAAAATGGCTGTTTCAACAGTATAGATAGCTCCAGTACCTTCTAGATCATTTGATGTCCAACTTATTGTTAAAGCTGGATTAGCAACATTTGTATCAATTAGAGAAATAGAAGAGCCATCAATTGGGCTGTTAATTGTGATACCTCCTTGTGGAGCTAATATCTCAAAGTTCTCATTTTCATCACAGGAAGTAATTCCTATGATAAAAAATGAAAGCATTAATAATTTATATATATATTTCATGGTTATAAGTTTAATTGTTTTTAACTAATGAATACGTATATTCTCTAGGATTACTTAAATCTAAAGTTACAGTATAGTTACCATCTGAAGGCACTCCAATATTTGCTCCACTTTTTTCTAAGGTTCCATCTGCCCCATTATCACCTAAATTTAGATCCCAACTATCATTTGCTCTAAATTTTATTCCATTATCAGGAGCATCTTGTTGTGTTAAGTCTATTGTAAGTTTAAGTGTTCTGGTTTCTGGATCGTAAATCATATCAGTGTCAGAATCCCATCCCGTTGGAGTTGCATTTCCAATAAGTCCCCAGCTAATAGGAGTCAAAGAATACGTTAATAAATCAGTATCAGCTTCTACAAAATAATAACCAGCAGGATCTGCAAGACAGTTAACTTCACCATCAGCAACGTCTTCAAGGTCTCCAGATATTACTCCAGTTTCCTCATCAGCAGTTGGTATAGCTCCTGCATTACCCCAATCTGTATTCCCCCAGAAAAAACCTCCAGTTTCATTAGGTGCTAAAAACTTAAATTCACCATCTAACCAAACATAGCCTTCATAATCAGTTTCTCCAAAACCTGAAGAAGCTAATAATTGAGCTGTTCCAGGATCCCAACCTTGGTGGTTTCCAGGAACTGCAATTTTTGGTAAATCTGTTGTAAAAGGTGTTACAAATATGATAACAACATCTGATATTTGAACTAAACTACCAGTTGTTCCAACAGTTGAAACTATTCTTATATCCATTTCACCTTCAACAAAAGGAGACAAGCCTGCACTTACTGCAATACTGTTTAATTCTCCAATATTCCAAGTTACATATCTGTTTACTGTTGAAGCAGCTAAAAAAGGTTCTGCAAAATCAGTTCCTGTAAGTGCTACTTCTACATTGTAAGTAATTTCTGTAGGTGTACCATAACTAGATGAAGTCCAATTAATGGTTAATGCAGGATTTAATTGACTTTCTTCAGGGTTTAGTACAATTGTTGTACCCTGAGCAGGTTCTGTTATTACCCCACTTCCCTGTGGAGCTAAGGTTAATTGCACTGTATCTTCATTATCACAAGAGGCTATTGTAACCAAAAGGATTGATAGAAACAGTACTTTAAATATATTTTTCATAATCTTATATAATTAAATGTTGATTAATATCCAGTGTTTTGAGTTAAGTTAGGATTTGCTGCTAAGCTTTCGCTTGGCATAGGGTAAACTGCCATATGATTAGATATTGCTATTCCATTTGAACCATTTCCTTTCCAAGCCCAATTATAATTTCCACCAGTATAAAGTCCAAAACGAACTAAATCTTGTCTCCTGTGAGCTTCCCAATGTAATTCTCTAGAACGTTCATCTATTAAAAATGACAATGTTAAATCATTTAAAGAAATAAGAGAAGCATGTGCTCTATCTCTAACGTCATTTACATAATTTAAAGCATCACCATTAGCTACACCATCTCTTCTTATAATTGCTTCAGCATACATTAAATATACATCTGCTAACCTAAATAAAGGAAAGTCTGTATCAACATATGTAGGATCAGAACCTGCAGCACCAGTTGAGGTTCTATTGCTAAATTTAGTAAGAATATAACCTGAATCTTTATCTGCTATCTCTACAACTTCAATATCTCTACCTGCAGTAATTAGCGTATTTCTATCATCATTGCCTTGGTCAATAAATTTTTCAGCAAATTGTTTACGCACTCTTAATGCACCACCCCAGCCTTGAGCTCCTAAATCATCTTGATTTTTTTCAATACTTCCAACTTCACCATTAATAATTACAGTTGTTGGACCGTAGTTTTGAGTTACAACACCATCAGAAACTAAAGGAAATATAATTTCATTTAATCCAGCTTCATTGGAATTATTATCTGCCATAAAATTTAAAAGATAATTTGATGCTAATTCATAACCGCCACCAAAAATTTTGTTACAGTTATCAATACATTTCGTATAATAATTTTCACCATCTACAGGATCGTTTTCAACTCCAATATAAACTTTAGCATTTAAGTATATTTTTGCTAAAATCATCCAAGCAACAGCTTTATCAGCTCTTGCATATTGGTTTGTTCTTGGAGCTTTTAAATCACCTTCAATGTCTGTTAATTCAGATTTAATAAAATTGAATAATTGTGCTCTGTCATATTGTGGAGCTTGGAATGTTCCTACAGGATCCGCTTCAGTAACAAATGCCGCTTTTCCAAATAAATCCATTAAGTGATAGTAAGATAAAGCTCTTAACAATCTTGCTTCTGCTCTATAAGCAACTATTTCGCTTCCAACAGTACTTGTGTGACCTCTTTCAGCTAATTTCTCATCAGTTGATTCTCTTAAGAAGTCATTTGCTAGTGCTACAGAAAACATAGCTCTACCATACATACCTCTAAAAATTGGGTTAGCAGGAGTCCAAATATTACGTTGAATTTCTTTAGTTCCTGGGTCATTTTCATAAGACCATAAAGCTTCATCAGCTGCTAAATCTTGTAAGTACCAAAGTACACGTCCATATTGACTAGTACCAGCATCAATACCAGCAATATTAGATGAGCCAGATCCACTTGTTCCAGTAAGTGATAAGTTACCATAAACACCTGCTAATGCTTGTTCGTATGAACCTGCATTGTTGTAGAAATCCTCAGAAAGGAATTCATCGTCATCCGTTGGAAGTACATTTAAATCATCAGTACAAGCACTAAAGAAAAATATAATTCCTAACAGAAAATAAATTTTATTTAAATATTTTGTTATCATTTTCGTTTCGTTTAAAATTTAATATTAGCACCTACTAAAAATGTTCTAGGTCTTGGATATGTTGTGTTATCTATTCCTCCAAAAACTTCAGGGTCTAAACCACTATAATTTGTAATAGTAAATACATTTTGTACACCAGTCCACAAACGAATACTTGAAGTATCGTGGTTGTTAAAACCATTAAAGGTATACCCTAATGTTACATTGTCCATTTTTAAGAATGAAGCATTTTCAATGTAAATATCAGAAATAATAACATCTGAAGTATTGTAAAAATTAGTTTCTAATACAGAACTAGGAACATTTGTTAATACTGCAGCTTGTTGTAAACCATTGTATTGTGCTCTTGAAGAGTTCACGTTGTTGTACATGTAGTTTCCAATACTTGCTCTTAAATTGAAAGAAAAATCAAAATCTTTATAATTTAAATTAGATTGGAATCCCATATTTATATCTGCATCTCTTTTCTTATAAATATAACGGTCACTATCGTTGATAATACCATCTTGATTTAAATCAGCGTATGCTCCTTCAATTGGGCTACCATTAACATCATATAATTGTTTGTAAACATAAAATGAATATGGTGCATACCCTTGGCTGTGTAATTGAACAGTACCTCCAGTTCCACCACCAATACCACCAACACGAATATCTTGCTCTAAAGCTAATTCGTCAATTTTAGTTTGGTTAAATGACATATTGTAATTAACATCTAATTTTAAGTCTTCTTTATCAATAATGTCTGTTCCAATAGAGAATTCAATACCTTTTGAGGTGAATTTTCCAATATTTTGAAAACCCGAGTTACTAAAATTCGATCCATCTGAAATGGCAACTTCAGCTAAAAGATCATTAGATTCTTTTAAATAAACTTCAAGTGTACCAGATACTTTATTATTGAAAAGACCATAATCTAAACCAACATTATATGTTGTAGTTTCTTCCCATTTTAAATCTTCAATTCTAGTTTGTGGAATAGCTACGTTAATAGGTGAGTTTCCAAAAATGTATTGAGAAACAGATGATCCTATCACAGTTCTACCAAGATATAAGTAACTTGGTCCAATATCTTGCTGTCCAGTAATACCCCAGCCTAATCTTAATTTAAGATTGGAAATAGTATTAGAATCTTTTAAGAAATCTTCTTCACTTACTTTCCAAGCTAAAGCTGCAGCAGGGAAATTACCCCATCTATTATCTTTACTAAATCTTGATGTTCCGTCCCTTCTGTAAGATAATGTAAGTAAATATTTATCCATAAATGAAACATTTGTTCTTCCGAATAAACCTATTAATACAATATCAGCTAGTGTATTTATATCAGATTCTCTATCTGGATCCATTAAATTACCAGTATTAAAATCTACTCCTTCAAATTTTTGATAAGAATAACCTGCAGTAACTTCAATATTTACATTTTCTAATTCTTTATTATAGGTTAAATAACCATCTAATAAAGAATTTACTCTTTCACTTGTATATTCTGATCTTGAACCTAAAAATGGACTACCTACTGAAAGTCTAAAACCATTAATACTTTCATCAGAAAGTTGGTTAAATCCTTCACCTTCAGATCTGTCATATCCAATATTTAATACGGCTCTTAAATCAGGAAAGAAATGTAACTTGTAATCTAATTCTACATTTCCATAAAAACGTTGTACTTCTCCTTTGTTTTCTCTTTGTAATAAACTAGCTAATGGATTTCTTGTTCCATTTACAGGTTCTCCATTATTATGATGTTCAAAGAAACCTCCAAAAGGAGAATCGGCATCATATACTGGTTGTGTTGGGTCAAATTCTAAAGCTGCACCTTCTACACCATCCGCAAAACGATTAAACTCATAGTTTAAACTTGCATTTACGTTCACTTTTAAATGATCATCAAAAAATTTAGGATTTAAAGCCAATGATGAAGAAATTCTTTCAAATTTAGAAGTTTTTCTAATACCAGGTTGTTGTGTATGTCCAAAAGAGAAACGGGTAGGTATTTTTTTAAAAATCTGACCGCTTAAAGATATAGATTGATCAATGGAAATTGCCTCTTGGTAAATTTCATCTTGCCAATTTGTATTTGCAGTTCCTAACTGATCAACATCATTAGGTCTAATATCCGCAATTAAAGCACGATATTCATCACCCGAGAAAACATCAATTTTATTAGAAAGTGTGCTTAAAGCAGCTTTCACATTGTATTCAGCTTTAAAAGTTGATTTTCCCTTTTTAGTTGAAATAATAATTACCCCATTTGATGCTCTAGAACCATAAATAGCAGTTGCAGATGCATCTTTTAAAATAGAGAATGATTCAATATCATTTGGATTTATAGAAGCTAAAATACCTCTAGACCCTCCACTACTTGCAGCAAGTGGCATACCATCTAATACAATTAAAGGATCATTTGAAGCTCCTAAAGAAGATCCTCCACGAATTCTTATCGCAGAACCACCACCTGGAGTACCATCAGTAGTCACGCTAACACCTGCAACACGACCTGTAATTAGGTTTGCAGGAGAAACAATGTTACCTTCATTAAAATCCTTTTCGGTAATTGCGGCTACTGAACCAGTAGCATCTTTAATTGTTGTTGTACCATAACCAATTAGCACAATTTCATCTAATGTTTCTGTATCTTGATCCAATGCTACATTAATAGTAGCTTTAGCACCTACAGTTACTTCCAGGGTAGTAAACCCAATATAAGAAAATACAAGCACATCGCCCTGTTTTAAGTTTTCAAGGATATAATTCCCATCAAAATCAGTTGCGGTACCTTTTGCAGTTCCTTTAATAATAATACCAACTCCCGGTAATTCACTTCCGGTGGCTTTTTCTGTTACCTTACCAGTTACGGTTTGTTGCGCGAACAAACTAAGTGGTAAAAATACGATAACAGTCAATAGAAAAAGTTTGAAATTTTTCATCTATTTTAAGTTAATTAATAATTAAGTTTTTAAATAATTTGTACTATTTTTATTACATTTCACAGTGTGAAGTTAAGAAGTTAACACAGATTTAACACTATTTCAAATGTTACGCAAACGTTTTCGTGTTTATAACTTTTTCACTCTAACGTTAGAGTTGATTCATTTTTTTTCTCACTAAATTGTTAATTTTTATTAAAATAGCACTTTTTAAGGTTAAATTTGAATAAGAAGCAAATAATCTTACACTTTAAAATAGTGTATAGTTTCCTTATTAATTTTATATTTGTACCTAATCGATTAACAAATCTATATGAAACCAAGAATAACTCTTAAAAATATTGCTAAAGAATTTGGAGTATCTATTTCAACGGTTTCAAAAGCGTTAAAAGACAGCCACGAGATTAGTGAGGAAACAAGAGGAAAAATAAAAGCTTTTGCCGATTATTATAATTATAAACCAAATAGTTTAGCGTTACAACTGCGCAATCAAAAAACATCTGTAATTGGTGTTATAATTCCTGAGATTGTTCATCACTTTTTTTCAACAGTTATTAATGGGATTGAACAATATGCAAATGAAAAAGGCTATAACGTAATGGTTTGTTTGTCTAATGAATCATATGAAAAAGAAGTATCAAACTTTACGGTTCTTACAAATGGAAGTGTTGATGGTTTAATTGTTTCAGTTGCCAGAGAGACTCAAGAAAATCAAATATATAAGCACTTTGATGCACTTATTAAAGATGATTTTCCTTTGGTGTTATTTGATAGAATAATTGATGAAATTGATTGTGATAAAGTTATAATTGATGACATTGGAGGGGCTTTTAAAGCAACAAATCATTTAGTTGAAATAGGAGCAAAACGTATAGCATTAATAACTACACAAGACTATATTACTGTAGGATCATTAAGAAAAGAAGGATATTTAAAAGCCTTAGTAAGTAATGGTATTGGTATTGATGAGAGTTTGATTTACAAAATTGACGACACTAAGGATTTACACGAACAAATAGGCAAAATTATTAATGTTAAAAATCCACCAGATGCTATTTTAGCTGTAAATGAAATTTATGCAGCAATTGCTTTAAAAGCTTCTAAAGCTAAAGGGCTTTCAATACCAGATGATATTGCAATTATTGGTTTTACTAGTGGGTTAATTTCTGAATTTACGTATCCTCCTTTAACTTCTGTAGAACAACATGGTGATTTAATGGGTAGGCAAGCTGCAGAATTATTAATTAATAGAATTGAGAGTAAAGGACCTAACGATTTTCAAAAGGTTGTAATTTCTACAGGTTTAAAAATTAGAAAGTCTACTTTATCAGTTAATTAAGTTTTTTTAAATAATGTAGAGTAAATTTTAATTTCAATATTATTTAGCAGTAAATTTTTTTTATTAGAACTCAAAGGTTGTAGTCGTATATTTATTATATTTAACCTTAAATCTTCTTCTTAAAAAACTTAAAACTAAAAATTAAATTATATATTTGCTTCGTAAAAGAAATTTTACAGTACTATTTTCACACACTTCACACCAAACAATTAAAGCAATAAAGCTTTGTATTGTTAATTATTAATTTTTACATATATGGAAAAACGGAAACTAGGTTTCTGGGATATCTGGAACATGAGTTTTGGTTTCTTGGGAATTCAATTTGGATTTGCCTTGCAAGGTGGATTTATGTCTAGAATATTTCAAACACTTGGAGCTGAAAAAGATGCAATTCCAATGTTATGGATTGCAGCACCTTTAACGGGGTTATTAGTACAACCTATTATTGGTTATATGAGTGACAAAACTTGGAGTCCAAAATGGGGTAGACGTAGGCCTTATTTTTTAATTGGAGCCATATTAAGTTCAATAGCACTTTTTATAGTTCCGCATTCTCCAATATTATGGGTAGCAGCAGGCTTACTATGGATTTTAGACGCTTCTATTAATATTTCAATGGAACCTTTTAGAGCTTTAGTTGCAGATAAATTGCCGCAATCTCAAAGGTCTTATGGATTTGTTGTTCAAACTTTAATTATTGGTATTGGTACCTGGATAGCTAGTAATTTACCTTGGATGGTATCTCAGCTAGGTGTTAGTAATTCAGCAGAATCTGGAGTGATACCAATGTCTGTAAAAGTTGCTTTTGGTATTGGTGCATTTGTTTTTTTAACGAGTGTTTTATTTACAGTTTTTACAACTAAAGAGTATCCTCCTGAAGATATGGAGGAGTTTGAGAAAGAAAAACTAAAAAAGAATCGATTTGTAAAAGATATTTTAGAAAATATTGGAAACATGCCTTCTACTATGAAAAAATTGGGAGTAATTCAGTTTTTTAGTTGGTTCGCTTTTTTCACCATGTGGAGTTTAGCAAACCCTGCATTAACTGAACACGTTTTTAAAACACCTGCACCTATTGAATCTTCTTATGATATGGCTAATTCAGAACAAGCTTTAGCTTTTGATATTGCAAATACATCATTTCAAGAATCATCAAATTCTGTAGGTTCTGCAATGGGTGTTTATGGCTTATCTTCAATGGTTTTTGCATTGTTACTTACGTTTTATACCTCAAAAAGAAATATCAACAGAAAGTTTGTGCATATGGGATCACTATTTTTAGGTGGACTAGGATTTTTATTAATGTATTACTCAAGTCCCGAGAATTTAAAGTATTGTTTTGTACTTATTGGTTTTGCCTGGGGTAGTATTTTATCTATGCCTTATGCTATGTTGTCGAGCGCTGTAGATCCAAAGAAAATGGGTGTTATTATGGGGATTTTTAACATGTTTATTGTAATTCCTCAAATTATAGCATCAGTTGGTGGTATTAATTTTATCTCAGGATTATTAGGTAATGAAGCGATTAATGCAATGACAGTAGCAGGGATTAGTTTAATTATTGCAGGTTTATGTAATTTTTTAATTACAGACAAAAATGCAATTTCATATCAATCAGAGAAAGTATAAAGAATGAAAAAAGAGATAGGTTTTATATTTGATTTAGATGGTGTTATAGTTGACACAGCAAAATATCATTTTTTGGCTTGGAGAAATTTAGCAAACTCTTTAGGATTTGATTTTACGGAAGAGCAAAATGAATTGTTAAAAGGTGTTAGCCGTGTAAAATCACTAGAAATTTTATTAAACATAGGGAAGGTTGAAATTTCTGAAGAAGAAAAACAAAAATATTTACTTCAAAAAAATACAGAGTATTTGGGCTATGTAAATAAAATGACTGATGAAGAAATTTTGCCTGGAATTAATGAGTTATTAAATTATTTAGATTCCAAGGGTATAAAATATGCTTTGGGATCCGCAAGTAAAAATGCACCATTAATTTTAGAGAAAGTTGGGTTGATAAAGAGGTTTGCAGCTATTGTTGATGGGAATGATGTTTCAAAAGCTAAACCAGATCCAGAAGTATTTTTAATTGGTGCACAAAAACTTCAGATGAAACCAGAAAACTGTATTGTGGTTGAAGATGCTATTGCTGGTGTTGAAGCTGCAAATGCTGCAAAAATGATAAGTATAGGAATTGGTGATGCCGAATTACTAAAGGAAGCTACGTATGTATTAAAAGATACTAGCGGCTTTACAGTTGATTTTTTAAAAAATCTAATTAATTAGAAAAAGATGAATAAGAATTATATAGTTCCAAATGAATGGTCAATTATTGAAGAAGTTTTTGAAGCTGAAAATGTAAAAGCCTCTGAAAGTCTATTTAGCATTGGAAATGGAGCAATGGGCCAACGTGCCAATTTTGAAGAAGATTATTCTGGTGAAACATTGCAAGGTAGTTATATTGGAGGTGTTTATTACCCAGATAAAACAAGAGTTGGATGGTGGAAAAATGGATATCCCGAGTATTTTGCGAAGGTTTTGAATGCACCAAATTGGATTGGTATTCATGTACAAATTAACAACACTAATTTAGATTTAAACTTGTGTAAAGTATCTAACTTTAGAAGAGAGTTAAACATGAAAGAAGGGTGGTTAAGTCGCTCTTTTAACGCTACACTTCAAACAGGAGAAGAAATTCAAGTTACAGCCCAACGATTTATTAGTGTTGAATTGAATGAGATTGGAGCTATAAAATATACTGTGAAAGCAGTAAATTTCTCAGGAGAAATTACTTTTTCACCATATTTAGATGCTGGTATTGTAAATGAAGATTCTAACTATGATGAATATTTTTGGGAAACATTAAAATTAGTTGAAGCTGAAAAGAATGGCTGTATTTATGCTAAAACGTTAAAAACAGAATTCCATGTGGCAACAGCTATGGAAATTTTATTAGAGTTAAACAATAAAAAAATTAAGGTATCACAGGAAACTAAAGTTGAAGAAAAATCCATAACATATACTTATAAAATCAATGTATTAGAAGGTGATACCGCTACAATTTATAAGTTTGGAAGTTACGTAAGTTCCTTAAATTATAATAATGATGAATTGATTGATGCTTCTCTTCAAAATGTAAAAGAGGCTAGTTTAATGGGGTTTAATGATTTGTTAAAACTTCAAAAACAATCTTGGGAAGAAATTTGGAGTACATCAGATATTATTATTGAAGGCGATGTAAAAGCACAACAAGGAATCAGATTTAATATTTTTCAACTGAATCAAACCTATATGGGAACGGATGCTCGTTTAAATATTGGGCCAAAAGGTTTTACTGGTGAAAAATATGGAGGAAGTACCTATTGGGATACTGAAGCTTATTGTATTCCTTTTTATATGGGAACAAAAGATTCAGATGTTGCTAAAAACTTGTTATTATATCGTTACAATCAGTTAGATAAAGCTATTGAAAATGCCGAGAAATTAGGGTTTAAAAACGGCGCTGCTTTGTATCCAATGGTAACTATGAATGGTGAAGAATGCCATAACGAATGGGAAATTACTTTTGAAGAAATTCATAGAAATGGAGCTATGATTTATGGAATTTATAACTACGTAAATTATACCCAAGATTTTGAATACATTCCAAAATATGGATTAGAAGTTATAATTGCTGTTGCTCGTTTTTGGCATCAAAGAGCTAATTTTTCAAAAGCAAAAAACCAATATGTAATTCTAGGAGTTACAGGGCCAAATGAATATGAAAATAATGTAAATAATAATTTTTATACAAATTATTTGGCAAAATGGTGTATAGAATATGCGGTTGATTGTATAAATAAAGTAAAAGAGCAGTTTGAAGATGATTTTAACCGAGTTATGGTTAAAACAAAATTGACTAAAACAGAAACTGATAAATGGATGAATGTTGCAGATAATATGTATTTTCCATTTAGTGAAGAACACAAGGTTTATTTACAACAAGATAACTTTTTAGATAAAGAATTAATTCCAGTAAGTGAATTACCAAAATCTGAAAGACCAATTAATCAAAAATGGTCTTGGGATCGTATTTTACGTTCTTGTTATATAAAACAAGCTGATGTTTTACAAGGAATGTATTTATTTGAAAGTAAATTCAGTAAAGAAGAATTAGAACGTCATTTCGATTTTTATGAGCCATTAACAGTTCATGAATCCTCATTGTCACCTTGTGTGCATTCAATTTTAGCAGCTTCTATTGATAGAATACCTAAAGCTTATGAACAATATGTGCGTACATCTCGTTTAGATTTAGATGATTACAATCATGAAGTTGATGAAGGTTGTCATATTACAAGTATGGCAGGAACTTGGATGTCTATTGTACAAGGTTTTGGAGGTATGCGTGTGAATGAAAGTGGAAATTTATCTTTCAACCCACAAATACCTGAGCAATGGAAATCGTATTCATTTACAATCAATTTTAGAGGAAGTACTATTAAGGTTTACAAGAGTCAAACTGAATGTAAATTCTTTAATGAATCTGAAAAAGAGATTAAAATGTTTGTTAATAGTCAAGAAGTTTTAATACCTTCAAATGAATCAGTTGTAATTTAATTCAAAAATATATATATAATGAAAATTAATCGCTTACTTCTACTTTTGTTTTTTGTTTGCTTAACAACCTATGCTCAAAAAATTGATAGAGTTGAACCACCAAACTGGTGGGTTGGAATGAATAATAATGAAGTTGAATTATTAATTCATGGGGCAAATATTTCAAGTTATTCCCCTTCAATAAATAATGAAGCTATTGATTTAAAGCTAGTTAAAAGAACAGAAAACAAGAACTATCTTTTTTTAACAGTAGATATTTCAAAAGCTGAAGAGGGAAAATTTAAAATTGATTTTTCAAAAAAAGGGAAGCGAAATAGTTTTAGTGTAGATTATGAATTAAAAGCACGAAAAAAAGACTCCAAACATCGTGAAGGTTTTAATAGTTCTGATGCTATTTATTTAATTACTCCAGATCGTTTTGCAAATGCAGATACTTCAAACGACATTGTTAAAGGTTTAAAAGAGCAAGGCATCAATAGAAAAGATGATTATGCGCGTCATGGTGGGGATATCAAAGGAATTACCAATCATTTAGATTATATTTCTGACATGGGGTTTACCGCAATTTGGCCAACTCCTGTTTTAACCAATGATATGAAACAAAGTTCGTATCACGGATATGCAATGACAGATTTATATAAGACAGATCCAAGATTTGGAACTTTGGATGAATATATTGAATTAGCTACAAAATCAAAAGAAAAAGGCATTAAGTTGGTAATGGATATGGTTGAAAATCATATTGGAAGCGGGCATTGGTGGATGCAAGATTTACCAACAAATGATTGGGTGAATTATCAGAAAGAGTTTTTAGAAGGTAATATTATTACAACAAACCATAGAAGAACTACAAATCAAGATAGCTATGCTTCAAAAAAAGATAAAGCTTTAATGAGCGAAGGTTGGTTTGTTTCTTCAATGCCAGATTTAAATCAGCGTAATCCATTATTAGCAACCTATTTAATTCAAAATAGCATTTGGTGGATTGAGACATTGGACTTAGGTGGTGTTCGTCAAGATACATATCCTTATCCAGATAAAGAATTTATGGCTAATTGGGCAGGAGCAATTATGAGCGAATATCCAAATATGAGTATTGTAGGAGAGGAATGGAGTTTGAATCCACTATTAGTTGGTTATTGGCAAGATGGTAAAAAAAATAAAGATGGCTATAAATCAAATTTAAGTTCAACCATGGATTTTCCAATGCAAAAGAATATTGTTGACGCTTTAAATGAAGAAGAAAGTTGGGATAAAGGATTGGTAAAAATATATGAAGGTTTAGCTAATGATTTTTCATATGCAAATCCGAGTAAAATTATGATTTTTCCAGACAATCATGATATGAGTAGAATTTTTACGCAATTAAATGAAGATGTTGTAAAAACTAAAATGGCTTTAGGGTATTTGTTAGCATTGCCAAGAATTTCACAAGTGTATTATGGAACTGAAATTTTAATTAGCGATGCCGCTAAACCTGGAGATCACGGTTTAATTAGAACCGATTTCCCTGGAGGATGGGCTAATGATAAAGTAAATGCATTTACTGGAGAAGGACTGGGAAAAGATCAATTAGATATGCAATCATTTTTGAAGAAAGTATTAAATTATCGTAAAAATAGTGATGCTATACATTCAGGGAAAACAATTCATTTTGCGCCTGAAAAAGGTGTCTATGTTTTATTCAGAATTTTAAATGAAGAAGTTGTAACTATTATTTTAAATAAAAATGAATTTCCAATTAATTTAGATTTAAATAGATTTGAAGAAATTGGTTTGAATGGAAAACAAGTTAGAAATATTATTTCAAATGATGAGTTTACTTGGCAAGAATCTATAAAATTAAATTCAAAAGGAGTTGTGATTTTAACCACTAAAAAGTAAATAATGAAAGCCTTCAAAAGTATCTTAGCTATTACATTTGTTTTAGTTTTTATTTCTTGTAAAGAGAAACAACAAGTTGTAAATGACGTTATTAATATAGAAATTTCAGATTACTCAGGAAATTTATCTTTAGGAACTATAAAACGAATTGATAGTTTTCCTTCAAAATATGTAAGACCTAGAACTGTTGATATTTGGCTGCCAAATAATTATTCCAAAAACGAAAAATATGCAGTTTTGTATATGCACGATGGGCAAATGCTATTTGATGCTGAAAGCACATGGAATAAACAAGAATGGAAAGTAGATGAAATTGTTGGTGGTTTAATTGATTCAGCTAAAATTAAAGACTGTATCGTTGTTGCAATGTGGAATCATTCAGATATCAGACATACTGAATATTATCCTCAAAAGCCATTTGATTTACTACCTAAAAAATTTAAAGATTCAATTTTTGAAACTGCAACAAAACAATTTGGAACAGCATTTAAAGGGATTCAATCAGATAACTATTTAAAGTTTATAGTTGAAGAAGTAAAACCATTTATTGATGCTAATTTTTCAACACTTACAACTCCTGAAGATACTTTTATAGCAGGATCAAGTATGGGTGGATTAATATCCATGTATGCATTGTGTGAATATCCGGAAATATTTGGTGGTGCAGCCTGTTTATCAACGCATTGGGTTGGGTTTATGCCACAAGAAAACAGTCCAGTTCCAGCAACATTTTTTAGTTATTTAGCACAAAATTTACCTTCGCCTAAAAACCATAAAATATATTTTGATTATGGTACAAACACGTTAGATGAATATTATTTACCATTTCAGCAAGGGTTAGAAGAGGTTTTAAAATTAAAAGGTTACAACGAATTAAATTCAAAAAACTTAAAATTTGAAGGTCACGACCATTCTGAAAATTCTTGGAATCTACGATTTCAAATTCCTGTTCAATTTTTATTAAATAATTAATAAATGAAATTTTTTAAACTACAAATATTATTTTTTGTTTTACTGGGCTCGTTTTTAAATGCTCAAAATACAGATAGAATTTACCAAAGCATAAGTGCTAAAAATACATATATTGAAATAAAAACGAATGATGGTCTATACCAAATAAAACCATATTCTACTACAATTGTGGAAACGTCTTTTATTCCAAACGACGAAGTTTTTAATGCAAATTCTCACGCTGTTGTTTTAAAACCTACTGAAGCTAAATTTAAAGTTTTAGAAAACGAAAATGAAATCAAATTAAACACTTTAGGAATTTCAGTTACTATTACCAAAGCACCATTTCAAATTTCATATTCGTATAAAAACAAGTTCTTAATTTCTGAGCGAAAAGGATATATTAAAAATGAAGATAATGAGGTGTTAGATTTTAACTTAACTTCTGAAGAGGTTTTATATGGTGGGGGTGCTCGTGCTTTAGGGATGAACAGAAGAGGGAACAGATTACAATTGTACAATAAAGCGCATTATGGTTATGAAACGCATTCAGAATTAATGAATTTTACCATTCCATTAGTGTATTCTTCAAATTTATATGCTGTTCATTTTGATAACGCACCAATTGGTTACTTAGATTTAGATAGTAAAAAAGACAATTCATTGCAATACGAAACTATTTCAGGTAGAAAAACATATCAGGTTGTTGCTGGAGATTCTTGGAAAGATTTAGTTTCACAATACACAAATTTAACAGGAAAACAACCAATGATTCCTCGTTGGGCTTTGGGTAATTTTTCAAGTAGATTTGGATATCATTCTCAAAAAGAAGTTATAAATACCATTGATAAATTTTTGGAGGAAGAAATTCCAGTTGATGCCATAATTTTAGATTTATTTTGGTTTGGAAAAGAAATGAAAGGAACTATGGGAAATTTCGAATTTGAGAAAGATTCGTTCCCAAATCCTAAAAAAATGATTTCAGATTTAAAGGAGAAAGGAGTTAAAACCATTTTAATTTCGGAACCTTTTATTTTAACAACTTCAAAAAGATGGGATGAAGCTGTTGAAAAAGATGTTTTAGGGAAAACCAACCAAGGAGCGCCTTATAAATATGATTTTTATTTTGGAAATACGGGAATTGTAGATATTTTTAAACCAGAAGGAAAACAATGGTTTTGGGATATTTATAAAAAGTTTAATAATTATGGAGTTGCAGGTTGGTGGGGAGATTTAGGTGAGCCAGAAGTTCATCCTTCTGATTTATTACACGCAACAGGAACGGCTGATGAGGTTCATAATATTTATGGACATAATTGGGCTAAATTAGTTTTTGAAGGTTACCAAAAAGACTTTCCAAATCAGCGTCCGTTTATTTTAATGCGTGCAGGTTATTCAGGATCACAATATTATGGGTTAATTCCGTGGTCGGGAGATGTGAATAGAACTTGGGGAGGATTACAATCTCAAATGGAAATAGCTTTGCAAATGGGAATGCAAGGTTTAGGGTATATGCATTCCGATTTAGGTGGTTTTGCTGGTGATAATTTAGATAATGAATTATATACGCGTTGGTTACAATACGGAGTTTTTCAACCAATTTTTAGACCTCACGCACAGGAAGAAGTTCCTTCTGAACCTGTTTTTAGAGAACCTAAAACAAAAGCTTTAGCCAAAAAATCTATAGAATTACGTTACAGTTTGTTGCCATATAATTATACACTTTCTTTTGAAAACAGCCAAAAAGGAATAGCATTAATGCGCCCATTATTTTTTGAACAACCTTCAAATTCAATGTTGTTAAATTATGATAAAACCTATTTATGGGGAGAACATTTTTTAATAAGTCCCGTTGTAGAACAAGGAACTAATGAACAAGAAGTTTACTTCCCGTCAAATTCTAATTGGTTTAATTTTTATACGGATGAAAAAGTTGAAGGAGGACAAACAAAAGTGATTCAATTAAATGAAGAAAGTATTCCTACATATGTTCGTGGTGGTGCTTTTATTCCTATGATTCAGTCAATTCAAAATACTTCAACTTATAATTTAAAAGAGTTTGATTTACATTTTTATTTTGATAAAAGTGTAGCGGGAGGTAAAGATAAATTGTACAATGATGACGGTGAAACTCCAAATGCTTTTGAAAAAGGAATGTATGAGATTTTCAATTTTGAAAGTGAATTTAAAAAGAACTGTTTAACTATTGAAATTGAAACAGAATTAGGGAATAATTTTAATTTTTCTTCAAAAGAAATTAATTTAATAGTTCATAATATTTCAAAAAAGCCTAAAAAAGTGAAAGGTTATAAATTTACTTGGAATGCTGAAAATAACACGTTGGTAATTCCAGTTTTAATTAATAATTCAAAAGAAAAATCAATAAAAATTAAATTCTAAATAGTAATGAGAAAATTTATTTATATCATAATTTTATTTCTTGTAGTACTAAGTTGTAAAGATAAAAATCAGGATAAAAAGGAAATAGCAAAAAAACAAGATGTACCTTTTGTTTGGGAAAATGCAAATGTATATTTTATGTTAACTGATAGATTTAAGAATGGAGATACTTCAAACGATGTTAATTTTAATAGAACACTAGAAGTTTCAAAATTAAGAGGTTTTGAGGGAGGAGATTTAAAAGGTGTTATTCAAAAAATTGAAGAAGGTTATTTTAACGAATTAGGAATTAATGCTATTTGGATGACTCCAATTGTTGAACAAATTCACGGAGCTGTTGATGAAGGAACTGGTGCAACTTATGGTTTTCATGGTTATTGGACAAAAGACTGGACAAGCTTAGATCCTAATTTTGGAACAAAAGAAGATTTAAAAGAATTAGTTGAAGTAGCACATAAAAATGGAATTAGAATTGTATTGGATGCTGTTATTAATCATACGGGTCCAGTTACAGAAATCGACCCAGTTTATGGTGATGATTGGGTGAGAACGGGTCCGCAGTGTAATTATCAGGACTATGAATCAACTGTTACCTGCACATTAGTTAAAAACTTACCTGATGTAAAAACTGAAAGTGTAGAAAATGTTGAATTGCCAAAACAGCTAATTGAAAAATGGAAAGCAGAAGGACGTTATGAGCAAGAAGTGAAAGAATTGGATGAATTCTTCGCAAGAACGGGATATCCAAGAGCTCCAAAATATTATATAATGAAATGGTTAACCGATTATATTACTGAATTTGGAATTGATGGTTACCGAGCAGATACTGTAAAGCATACTGAAGAGGATGTTTGGCAAGATTTCCGTACAGAATGTGATTATGCGTTTACCGAGTTTAAAAAAGTAAATCCAGATAAAGTTTTGGATACCAACGATTTTTATTTAGTTGGTGAAATTTATAATTATGGAATCTCAGGAGGAAAATTCTTTGATTTTGGAGATAGAAAAGTGAATTATTTTGACAACTCATTTAGAAGTTTAATCAATTTTGAATTTAAATGGAATGCTGCTCAAAACTCCTATGAAGAATTATTTTCGAGGTATTCTAGTATTTTAAATGACCAATTAAAAGGGTATGGAACTATGAATTATGTAAGCTCACATGATGATGGCGAACCATTTGATAAAGAAAGAACAAAACCATTTGAATCTGCTACAAAATTACTATTGTGCCCGGGGACTTCTCAAGTTTATTATGGTGATGAATCTGCACGAACTTTAATTGTTGAAGGAGCCGTTGGAGATGCTAATTTACGTTCAAATATGAATTGGGATGAGATTGAGAATAATGATAAAACAAAGGAAATTTTAACACATTGGCAAAAATTAGGGAAATTCAGAAGTAACCACCCAAGTGTTGGGGCAGGAGTTCATAAAATGATAAGTGAGGCGCCTTATGTTTTTGAAAGAACTTTTTTGCAAAATAATTTTAGCGATTCAGTTGTTGTTGGTTTAGAATTAAATGAAGGTGAAAGAGAGTTAAATGTAAGTTCAGTTTTTTCAGATGGAACCGTTTTAAATGAATTCTATTCAGGAGTTGAGGTAAAAGTTAAAGATGGAATGGTGACTGTAAATTCTCCATTTTCAATTGTATTATTAGAAAAGAAAAATTAAGATGAAATTAGTTAAGTTTAGTTTAATTATTGTTTGTTTTTTAGCAATTTCTTGTTCAAAGAAAGAAGAAAATCAAACAATTTTAAGTTCACCAGATTCGAATATTAAAGTTGAATTTAGTTTGAACTTAAATGGAGAACCAATATATCAAGTGGCGTATAAAAATGAGGAAGTTATAAAAACATCAACATTAGGTTTTGATTTAAAAGATGCTCCTTCATTAAAAGGAAATTTTGAAATTATAAGTGCCGTACCAAGTAGTTTTAACGAAACTTGGGAAATGCCTTGGGGAGAACAAATTGAAGTTGTAAATAATTACAATGAACTGAAGGTTGAACTTCAAGAAGCTTCAGAATTAAAAAGAAAACTAACTATAGTTTTTAAAGTATATAATGATGGTATTGGTTTTAGATATGAATTTCCAGAACAAGAAAATTTAAAAGAAGTTTTTATTACTGATGAAAACACACAGTTTAATTTAACAGGAGATCATAAAGTATGGTGGATTCCTGGAGATTGGGATATTTATGAACATTTGTACAATACAACAAAGTTTAGTGAAATTGATGCAAAGTCAAAAGCTGGACATAAAAATTTAGCACAAACTTCAATTCCAGAAAACGCTGTAAATACACCTGTTACAATGAAAACAAAAAGTGGTTTGCACTTGAGTTTTCATGAAGCAAGTTTGGTTGATTATTCAGGTATGACTTTAAAGGTAGATACCAATAATTTATCCATGACAAGTGAGTTGGTTGGTTCTGATAACACAGATTATAAAGTGAAAAGAACTGTGCCTTTTGAAACTCCTTGGAGAACAATTCAAATATCAGAAAAAGCAGGAGATTTGATAGCATCTAAGTTGATTGTTAACTTAAACGAACCAAATAAATTAGAAGATATATCTTGGTTTAAACCAACAAAATATACAGGTATTTGGTGGGAAATGCATTTAGGAAAATCTTCCTGGGATATGGCTTCTGGCAAACATGGAGCAACTACTGAAAATGCAAAAGCATTTATAGACTTTTCAGCAAAAAATAATATTGGAGCTGTTTTGGTTGAAGGTTGGAATACCGGTTGGGAACATTGGATTGGTTTTGAAGATAGAGAAGGCGTGTTTGATTTTGTAACTCCATATTCAGATTACGATTTAAAAGAAGTGGTGCGTTATGGAAAAGAAAAAGGAGTGGAAATTATTATGCACCATGAAACATCAGCAGCAACACAAACTTATGAAAAACAACAAGATACTGCTTATGCGTTAATGCAAAGTTTGGGAATTCACGCTGTAAAAACAGGTTATGTTGGAAAAATTTTACCTAAAGGAGAATATCATCACGGACAATATATGGTAAATCAATATAACAATGCGGTCATAAAAGCGGCGAAATATCAAGTGGCAATTAATGCGCATGAACCTATTAAAGCAACTGGATTGCGAAGAACGTATCCTAATACTATTTCTAGAGAAGGATTAAGGGGGCAAGAATTCAATGCTTGGTCTTCTGATGGAGGAAATCCACCAGAACATTTACCAATTGTTGCATTTACTAGAATGTTGGCGGGTCCAATAGATTATACACCGGGAATTTTTGATATTAAATTTGATAAATGGAAAAAAGACAATCAGGTAAATACAACCATTGCTCAACAATTAGCTTTATATGTAGTTATTTATAGCCCGGTTCAAATGGCTGCAGATTTAATTGAAAATTATGAAGGAAATCCTGCGCTTCAGTTTATAAAAGATGTAGGTGTAGATTGGCAACAAACAAAAGTTTTGAATGGAGAAATTGGAGATTTTGTAACAATTGCTAGAAAAGAAAAAAATTCAGAGAATTGGTTTATTGGTGGAATCACAGATGAAAATGAAAGAGAAATGGAGTTAGCATTCGATTTTTTAAATGCCGATGATGTTTATGAAGCAATTATTTATGAAGATGCAGAAGATGCAGATTGGGATAAAAATCCGACAAGTTTAAATATTAGAAAATTGGAAATTACAAATACATCAAAAGAGTTGTTAAAATTAGCGAAAGGTGGTGGTTTTGCAATTAGCTTAATTAAAAAATAAATAAAATGAAAAAAACACTTATTGGCAGTTTTGTAAGTCTATTTATTATTTTTGCCGCTTGTAATCAAAATAAAAAAGTAGCGAAAGAGACTATGGAAATTAAAAAAAATCATAAAGAAGTTGTATATCAGGTTTTTACACGTTTATTTGGAAATACAAATACCACAAATAAACCTTGGGGAACTATTGAAGAAAATGGCGTTGGAAAATTCAATGATTTTACTGATAAGGCGCTTCAAGAAATAAAAGATTTAGGTGTTACTTATATTTGGTATACAGGTGTGCCGCATCATGATGTGATTAGAGATTATACCGAATTTGGTATTTCAAACGATGATCCCGATGTAGTGAAGGGCCGAGCAGGTTCTCCATACGCTGTGAAAGATTATTACAATGTAAATCCTGATTTAGCTGTTGACCCTTCAAAAAGATTGGAAGAGTTTGAAGCTTTGATTGCAAGAACACATAAGATAGGAATGAAAGTAATTATTGATATTGTGCCCAATCACGTAGCAAGGAATTACCAAGGAAAAACAAATCCAGAAGGTGTTGAAGATTTTGGTGCAAATGACAATAAAAATGTAGAATACGATAAAAATAATAACTTCTATTATATTCCAGGTCAGGATTTTGTAGTCCCTAACTGGCAAAATAATTACCAACCTTTAGGTGGAGAAGTAAATGTGCTTTCAGATAGTAAATTTGAAGAAAAACCTGCAAAATGGACAGGTAATGGATCTCGTTTAGCACAACCAAATGTTAATGATTGGTATGAAACTGTTAAAATTAATTATGGGGTTAGTCCTGATGGAAGAAAAGATTTTTCTGATTTGCCTGAAGGTTTTGAAAATGAAGATTACAAAGCTCATTATGAGTTTTGGAAAGATAAAACAGTTCCAAGTTCATGGAAAAAATTTAGAGATATTGCATTGTATTGGATAGACAAAGGTGTTGACGGTTTTCGTTATGATATGGCTGAAATGGTGCCCGTAGAATTTTGGAGCTATATGAATTCAGCTATTAAAATGAAAAATCCGGATGCTTTTCTTTTAGCAGAAGTTTACAATCCAGCTTTATACCGTGATTATATTTTTAAAGGAAAAATGGATTATTTGTATGATAAAGTTGCATTATACGATTCTATAAAACACATTATGCAAGGTCACGGTTGGACAGATCATTTAGTTGGAGTTCAAAATGAAATGGCTGATATTGAGCACAACATGTTACATTTTTTGGAAAACCATGACGAACAACGTATTGCAAGTGCTGAATTTGCAAATTCAGCAGAAAAAGGAAAACCAGCAATGGTAGTTTCAGCAACTATAAGTACTTCACCTACCATGATATATTTTGGTCAGGAAGTTGGTGAACCTGGTAATGAAAATGCAGGTTTTGGATCTTCAACGCGTACTTCAATTTTTGATTATGTAGGTGTGCCACATCATCAACGTTGGATGAATGAAGGAAAGTTTGATGGAGGTCAGTTATCTGAAAATGAAAGTAGTTTACGAGACTTCTACAAACGCTTACTTAATTTTAGCATTCATAGCAGTGCTTTAATGGGAGATTATAAGGAGATCCATTATTATAATAAAGAAAATACAGAAAATTATAATCATCGTGTTTTTTCATTTGTAAGATGGTCAGCTGAAGAAAAACTAATTATTATTTCTAATTTTGATGATAATAGAGCGTATGATTTTGATTTAAAAATTCCTGAAGATATTATTTCTACTTGGAATTTAACAGATGGTACTTATCAGTTGACAGAACAATTATATGGAGAATTGTCTTCAAATTTAACAGTTGAAAATGGAAAAGGTATTATAAAATTAAAATTAGAACCATTAGCTTCTCTTATTTTAAAAGTGGTCAATTAGAAATAATTTTATAAACGCTTTAATTGTATTTGTAAATGAATTAATAGTAAAGAATCAATTTTCTTCATTATAAAATATTTATTCATTAAATTTGTTTTAATAAATTGATAATAGGTTATTTAATTAAAAAAAAGAGTTCTTATTTTGAACTCTTTTTTAAAGACCGATAGCGAAATCGTTATAGTTAATATTGGCTAATTTTATAGGAAAAAAATTGATTTAAGAGTAATTTTGAGCAATATTTTTACCCTATGAATGAACCAATTGAAAAGATAGCAGTTTTAACATCTGGAGGTGATGCTCCTGGAATGAATGCAGCAATAAGAGCTGTTGTTAGAGCTTGTGCTTATTATAATGTTGAATGTGTAGGTGTTTATAGAGGATATCAAGGATTAATTGAAGGAGATTTTGAAACTTTAAATGCTCGTCACGTAAGTAATATTATAAATAAAGGAGGAACGATTTTGAAATCGGCTCGTTCTTTAGAGTTTAAAACTGAAGAAGGTAGAGCAAAAGCCTATAAAAATCTAAAGAAACATGGTATTGGAGCACTGGTTCTTATTGGAGGAGATGGTACATTTACAGGTGGACTAAAATTTATTGAAGAGTATAACTTTCCCCTTGTAGGTATTCCTGGAACTATTGATAATGATATTTACGGTACAGATAATACCATAGGATATGATACGGCTTTAAATACTGTAGTTGAGGTTATTGATAAAATACGTGACACAGCAAGTTCTCATAACCGATTGTTTTTTATTGAAGTAATGGGGCGTGATGCAGGCTTTATTGCATTAAATTCAGGGATTGGAGCAGGAGCTGAAGAAATACTAATTCCTGAAAAAAACTTAGGATTAGATAGATTGGTTGATTCTTTGAATAAAAGTAGAGCAAATGGAAAAACATCTAGCATTGTAGTGGTTTCTGAAGGTGATAAAATTGGGAAAAGCGTTTTCGAATTGGCAGATTATATTACAGAAAACTTTCCAATTTATGATATAAGAGTATCCGTGTTAGGTCATATGCAGCGTGGAGGCTCACCAAGTTGTTATGATAGAGTATTGGCAAGCAGATTAGGAGTTGCTGCTGTAGAAGCTTTGTTAGATAGAACAACTGGGGTTATGGTAGGAATTACAAATAATCAAATATCAAAAGTTGAATTGGATAAGGCTATTAAAATGAATAATGATATAAATGAGGAATTGCTTAGAGTAGCTGAAATAACATCAATATAAAATAGAATAATAATTACAAATATTAAAAATAAATAGAATGGCAAAAGTTAAAATAGGAATTAACGGATTTGGTAGAATTGGAAGAATTGCTTTTAGAGTAGCAGCAACAAGACCAAATGTAGAAGTAGTAGGTATTAATGATTTGTTAGATGTTGAACATTTAGCTTATTTATTAAAATACGATTCAGTACACGGAAAATTTGACGGAACTGTTGAAGTAGCTAATGGAAACTTAGTTGTAAACGGGAAAGAAATTAGAATTACTGCTGAACGTAATCCTGAAGATTTAAAATGGGATGCTGTAGGTGCTGAAATTGTACTTGATTGTACTGGAATTTTCACAAGCCTTGAAGGTGCTCAAAAACACATTACTGCAGGAGCTAAAAAAGTTGCAATTTCTGCACCTTCTGCTGATGCACCAATGTTTGTAATGGGTGTAAACCATAAAAAAATTACAGCAGCTAATACAATTGTATCAAATGCATCTTGTACAACTAACTGTTTAGCTCCTTTAGCTAAAGTAATTAACGATAACTTTGGTATTATTGAAGGTTTAATGACTACGGTACACGCAACAACTGCAACTCAATTAACTGTTGATGGTCCTTCAAGAAAAGACTGGAGAGGTGGTAGAAGTGCTTTAACAAACATAATTCCTTCTTCAACTGGTGCTGCAAAAGCTGTTGGAAAAGTTATTCCTGAATTAAATGGTTTGTTAACTGGAATGTCTTTCAGAATACCAACTGCTGATGTTTCTGTTGTTGATTTAACAGTGAGAACAAAAAAAGCTGCTACTTGGGCTGAAGTTAAGGCTGCATTAAAACATGCTTCTGAAAACGAATTAAAAGGTGTTTTAGGATATACTGATGAAGCTGTTGTTTCTCAAGATTTCGTTTCTGAGCCAAGAACAAGTGTTTTTGATGCTGAAGCAAGTATTGCTTTAAATGATAATTTCTTTAAATTAGTATCTTGGTATGATAATGAGTTTGGTTATTCAACAAAATTAGTTGACTTAGCTGAATATATTTATTCAGTAAAATAATACAAATTTAATTCACAAAAAATGGTTTTAATTGCAGATGGAGGTTCAACCAAAGCTGATTGGATTTTAATAGATAAAACTGGAAAACAAATTTTTAAGACGAGAACAGAAGGTTTGAATCCTGAAATATTGAGTGAAAGTTTATTAAAAAATAGAATTCAAGAAAACCAATATTTAATGAGTTGCAAAGAAAATGTAACGCATGTTTATTTTTATGGTGCAGGTTGTGGAACTGAAAGGCTAACATCGTTTTTAAAATCTACATTTGAATCATTTTTTGTGAATGCTAAAGTTGTTGTAAAAGAAGATACTTATGCAGCAGTATATGCAGTAACTTCTGAACCTGGAATTGTATGTATTTTAGGTACTGGATCAAATAGCTGTTATTTTGATGGTGAAAATGTTGATGCTAGAGTGCCTTCATTAGGTTATATTTTAATGGATGAAGCTAGTGGAAACTATTTTGGGAAAAAATTGATACGTGATTATTACTATCATAAAATGCCAAAAGATATTGCCAAAAAATTTGAAGAGCAATATAATTTAGATGCAGATACCATTAAAAAGAATATTTATAAAGAAGAAAATCCAAATGCATATTTAGCTCATTTTGCAGAATTTATTTTTAGAAATAAACGTAATTGTTATTTCAATAAAGTGCTACACAAAGGAGTGAAAGATTTCTTTAAAAATAGAATATTACCATTTCCGGAATCAGAACAAGTACCTATTCATTTCGTAGGTTCAATAGCTTATTTTGCA
This sequence comes from Lutibacter sp., assembly GCF_041562875.1. Taxonomy (GTDB): domain Bacteria; phylum Bacteroidota; class Bacteroidia; order Flavobacteriales; family Flavobacteriaceae; genus Lutibacter. The sequence goes on from NZ_JBFFOE010000017.1 coordinate 31,160, forward strand.
CAAGACATTATTAATGATGTAGCAAGATATCATATGATTAAAATTGGTAATATTGTGAGAAGACCCATTGATGGTTTAATTGAATATCATAGAGAACAGTTAAAGCTAGAACAAGTCTAAAATACGTTCTAAAGCCATACCACGAGAACCTTTGATTAGAATTGTGGAATTTTCAATACTTAAATTTTTGTTTGAAGTTTTAAAACCTTCAAAACTATCATAAATAAAAGCATTTTTTACATGAGTTGTAGAAAATGCTTTTCCTATTAAAAAAACCTTTTGAAAATTAAATGAGGTAGCTAATTCAGCAATTTTTTGATGCTCATTTTTACTCTCATTCCCTAATTCAAACATATCACCTAAAATTACTACTTTGTTAGTATTATGTAATTCATTAAAATTTTCAAGTGCTGCTTGCATACTACTTGGGTTCGCATTGTAAGCATCTAAAATAATTTTAGAAGTCCCTTTTTCTATAATTTGAGAGCGGTTGTTTGTAGGAATATAACTTTCAATGGCATTTTTGATTTGTTCTTCAGACACTTTAAAATAATTTCCAATGGTAATTGCTGCCGCAATATTATTGAAATTGTATTTCCCAATTAATTTACTTTCGATAATTGTATTTCTAAACTGAACTTTAACAAAAGGATTTGCTTCAATAAATTGTATAGAATTTTTATTAAATGTAATTGAATGAATTCCTGTGGATTGTTTTACTTGTAGTGCATCATCAGAATTAATAAAAGCAATTCCATTATTATTTCTCAAAAAATTATAAAGTTCAGACTTTCCTTCAATAATTCCTTCAACACTTCCAAACCCCTCTAAATGTGCTTTTCCAAAATTTGTAATATAACCATAATTAGGTGCTGCAATTTTACATAAAGAATCAATTTCTTTTAAATGATTTGCACCCATTTCAACAATCCCAATTTCAGTAGTTGGTGTCATAGTTAAAAGTGTAAGAGGTACACCAATATGATTGTTTAAATTACCAAAAGTAGCAGTTGTCTTATATTTTTCACTTAAAACAGCATTAATTAATTCTTTAGTAGTTGTTTTACCGTTGCTACCACTTAAAGAAATAATTGGAATATTGAGTTTTTGTCTATGGAAATTAGCTAATTTTTGTAGGGTTTTTAAAACATTATCTACTAGAATTGTGTTTTGATGAGTATTGAATTCCTCTTCATCAATAATTGCGTAATTAGCACCATTATTTAAAGCTTCAACGGCAAATTTATTTCCATTAAAGTTTTCACCTTTTAAAGCAAAATAAATACTTCCTTTTCTAATCTTCCTAGTGTCAGTATCTACTAAATATGTTTCAGTATATAACTTGTAAAGCTGTTCAATATTCATTGTTTAAATATAAAAAAACCTCACTGAATTTTCAATGAGGTTTTATATTATTATTAATTATTAACTAATATCTAATTTTTGTTGTTGTTGGTTTTCTTCTTTTAGATGTCATAGTGCCTAATCTATCTGTAGCACAACGAAAACCAATATAGTTAGTAGCCATATACTCAGGTAAATATCTTCTTTGAGCAGGATCTAACCAGTATTCTCTATCTTTCCAAGAACCACCCTTATAAACACGAGATTTATCACTAATTAAAGTCGTTCTTTTTTTAGTATCATATTGTTGCATTAATAAACCACTTTCACCTATAACTCTAGGTTTTATTGGTGAATTATACATCCTTGGTTTTGTCTCTAATTCATCTTCATTTTTTGCATATAATTTTGTTGAGCCCAAATCTCCATCTTTAGCATCTACATTATAAGCTTTTTCATAGTTGTTTCTCATATAAGCATCTCTGTTACTAATTGGGATGTATTTAATACTTCCTGGTAACGTTTTTGGTATTATTTTACCATTGTCTAAAGTGTCATATTCAACAGAAGTATCATCAACCATCACAACTTTACCTTCAGAATCAATCATCTTTTTAGTAAAAATATTACCTCTAAAATAATTAAAATCGTTAGCATCATTATCCACAATTGGTCTGTAAACATCTGCTACCCATTCAGCAACATTTCCAGACATGTCATAAAGCCCAAATGCATTGGCATCATATTGTTTTACACGATTTGTAATATCAGCACCATCATTACTCCAACCAGGAACACCACTGTAATCTCCTTTTCCTTGTTTAAAGTTGGCTAATTGATCTCCTTGTACTCTTTTATTTTTGTTACGAGTATAATTACTATCCCATGCATATTTCTTTCTACCTCTAATGTTATTATATTCTCTTTTTTCTACAATTGCTTTTGCAGCATATTCCCATTCAGATTCAGTTGGTAATCTAAATTTTGGAGCTAAAATTCCGTCAGAAACTTTTACTTGCCTTCCTGTAAATGAACCTTTGCTAGGTTTAGGGTCTCCTTTTTTTCTTTTAGCATTAGATGGTAACCCTTTATTATAAATAGTTGAATCTCCATCAAAAAGCGCATAAGGATTTTCTAAATAGGTATCTGTATTAAAGTTATTTTGGCCTCTTACTTCAAGTGAATCACTTTCAAAAAGAGGATTTAAAATGCCTTTATCCATTAATATTTTTTCATTAACTCTATCACTTCTCCATTTGCAATATTGTGTTGCTTGTATCCAACTTACACCAACAACCGGATAATCTGCATAAGATGGATGTCTTAAATAATTTTCGGTTAATAACTCATTAAAGCCTAAAACATCTCTCCAAACCAACGTATCTGGAACAGCTGATAGATAAATATTTTTATAATTCTCATCACTAGGAGGGAAAACTTTTTCCATCCATTCTAAATAAAATACATACTCTGAATTTGTAACTTCAGACTCATCTAAGTAAAATGAACGCACTTGTTGCTTTACCGGTGTTGTATTCCAATCAAACAAAACATCATCTTGTACATGACCCATTGTGAAAGCACCTCCTTCAATTAAAACCATTCCTGGAGGAGATATTTGACCTCGGTAATTTGTGTTTGAGGAAAACCCTGCGGCGGCTTTATCTTTTGAATCCCAGCCTGTTAAAACTGACTTGTCTCTTGAAGTTCTATTGTGGCAGCTAACAAATAATAAGGTTGAAAGGGCAACTATTAAAATTCTTGATACATTAAATAAATTTTTCATTTTCATTTTAACTTATAGGGTTTAATGTCTCGCAATTTACACTAAATAAATTTTTTTACAAGAAATTATTTTAATTAAATATTTTATTATGTTTTTGTAACGATTGTTTTTGTTCTTTATTATATGTAATGTTGTATTATTATAAAAACAACCTTCAAAATTAACTGTTATTTATTCTATGAATAAGTTAAAGAAAAACCTTTTAATACTATTTTGTATAGTTGGAAATTTGCTTTTTTCTCAACAAAATGAAACTAAAAATTTTAAGCTAAGATGGATTGATAACGTTGACTTTAGCATAAATAAAAATCTTACTGTAAAAGCGAGTTTAGTGGAGGGTAATTTTATTGATCAGAATTTAAATCCTTCTTTTTCTGAAATATGGGAAGTTGCAAATGGAGTTGAACTTAACAATTATTCAATTAAAAATATTGTTTTTGAAACTTTAACTAAAAATAGCATTAATTTATTGAATACTAATTTCATAGCTACAACGCTAAATTCTGAATTTAATATTGTAAAATCTCGAAACAAAACTTTTGCAGTTTTAAACTTAATTCCCTTTTTAAAAGAGGGTCCAATCGTAAAGAAAATTGTTTCGTTTGATTTGGAATATAATTTAGTAGTATCTAAAACAAATAGCTACACAAAAAATTCGGATGTTAAAAACTCGGTATTAGCTTCAGGTGATTGGTATAAATTTGCTGTTGATACAACAGGAGTTTATAAAATTGATAAAACTTTTTTACAAAATTTAGGTATTGATGTGAATTCAATAAACCCTAAAAACATAAAAATATATGGAAATGGTGGGCAAATGCTTCCATTTAAAAATGGTGACTTCAGATTTGATGGATTACAAGAAAATGCTATTTACGTAAAAGGTGAAGGTGATAACAGCTTTGATAATAATGACTATGTGCTGTTTTATGCAAAAGGACCTCATAATTGGAAAAATATTGAAAGTAGTAATTTAAATGAGGTTGAACATCAATTCAATATTTTTTCAGATGAATCTTATTATTTTATTACTATTGCTGATTCTCAGGGGAAAAGAATTTCAGATAAAACACAAATTTCTGCTTCTGCAAATCAACAAATAACAACATTTCATGACTATACTTTTTTCGAAAAAGATGAGGTGAACATGTTTGCGGTTGGTCAACAATGGTTTGGTGATAATTATAGTATAGAAAATGTTCATGAGTATTCTATACCTTTTAGAAATACAGATGCTTCTGAAAATATAATTGTAAGAGTTAGAGGTGTAGCTGAATCATCAGTTGCATCACAAATGCAAGTTGAAGTTAATAACCAATCTTTATTTACTATTAATTTGCCTGCTAATGGAGGATTAACAAAAGCTGTAGCAAATAAAAATAGCGGAGCATTGCAACTTTCAGGAAATTCAGTAGCTATTAAAATTTCGTATAATAATAATGGGAATCCTTCAGCAAAAGCATATTTGGATTATATTGAAGTTTTAGGAAAGAAAAAATTAATAGCCTTAGAAAAACAATTTTCTTTTCGAAATTTTGATATCACAAATGTATCAGGTGTTTTTGAATATGTTATTGAAAATTCATCAAATATAAATTGGGTTTGGGATGTAACAGATGCTCAGAATTCTAAAAATATTATAAATGAAGCTGTAGGTTCTAATTTTACATTTAAAATTAATGGAGGAGCGTTTAAAGAATTTATAGTTGTAAATGAAAGTGATTTTTATACCCCTAAAATTATAGAAAATGCTAAAATATCAAATCAAAACTTACATAACTTAATAGATATTGACTACGTAATTATTACACAAGATTTTTTAACAGATCAGGCACAACGTTTGGCTAATTACCACATTCAAAACTCTAATTTAAATGTTCAGGTTGTCTCATTAAATAAAATATATAACGAATTTTCTTCAGGCTCAAAAGATATTACTGGGATTAGAGATTTTGTAAAATATTTGTATGATAATGCAACAACAAATCAGCTAAAATACGTGTGCTTGTTTGGTGATGCATCTTATGATTATAAAGATAGAATAGGAGGAAATAATAATATAGTTCCAGTTTTTGAAGCATTTGATAGTTTTAATTTAGCAACATCTTATGTTACAGATGATTTTTATGGAATGATGGATGCTAATGAAGGTGAAATGAATTCTTTTGAGAGGCAAGATGTTGTTACAGGAAGAATCCCAGTTTCAGACATTTTACAAGCTGAACAAGTGGTTGATAAAATTTTGAATTACTACAATCCAAAATCATTCGGAGATTGGCGTACTCAAATTACATTAGTTGCAGATGATATTGATGCGGCTGGAGAGGAAATATTGCAAATTGAAATGGAGAAAATTGCAGATACTATTTCAGTAAATCAACCTATTTTTAACCTCAAAAAAGTATATATGGATGCATATACACAGCAAACTTCTTCCGGAGGGAATAGGTATCCAACTGTAAATACTGAAATATCAAATCAAGTAGAAAAAGGAACTGTTTTAGTTGATTATTTTGGACATGGAGGTGAAGATGGTTGGGCGGCTGAACGAATTTTAGAAGTTTCAGATATTCAAAATTGGAAAAATGACTTTAAACTTCCCTTATTTATTACGGTAACTTGTGAATTTACTCGATTTGACAATCCGTTAAGAAAAACAGCAGGAGAATTTTTATTCTGGAATGAAAACGGAGGAGCAGCATCATTAATAACAACTACAAGAGAAGTTTTTATCAGTGTTGGAGAGGCTTTAAATGAACGTCTTATAAAACCATTGTTAAATTTTAATAATGAAAATTATTCAATTGCAGAATCTTTAATGAATGTTAAGAATCAATTTTCTACATCACAACGTTATTTTGTGTATTCCATAGGAGATCCAGCAATGAAACTTAGCTTGCCAAGCCCAACAATTAAAATAACTAAAATGAATGGTGTTAATATAACACAGTCATTAGACACGATAAAAGCGTTGTCTTATGTTAAATTTGATGGAGAAGTTGCTAATTCAACAGGACAAATATTAAACGATTTTGAAGGTGAATTAGACGTTACAGTTTACGATAAATCTATAAATAAAACTACATTAGACAACGATAATAAAAATATTACCATGCAGTTTGATGCTATTGAAAGTAAAATATTTAAAGGAAGATCAAAAGTTGAAGCTGGAAAATTTAGTTTTGATTTTGTTGCGCCAAGAGATATAAAAGTGGCTTATGGAAAGGGAAAATTGAGTTTTTACGCTTCAAATAATAGCATAGATAAAGCAGGATATAATTTTGATGTAACCATAGGTGGTATTAATACCAATGCGCCTGAAGATAATATGGGTCCATTAGTGCAATTATATATGAACGATTTAAATTTTGTTGATGGAGGCACTACCAATGAATCACCTTTGTTTATTGCCGTATTAGAAGATGAAAGCGGTATTAATACTTCAATCACAGCAGTAGATCACGACATAGTTGCCATTTTAGATGGAGATCAGGCAAATCCAATACTTTTAAACGACTTCTATCAAACGGAATTAAATGATTATAAAAAGGGAAAAGTAAACTACCAATTTAGAAATCTTTCAACGGGAATGCATACCTTAACTTTAAAAGTTTGGGATACTTACAATAATTTATCAGAAACAACGTTTTCTTTTTTTATAGTTGATGACAGTGATTTAATTTTAAGCAATGTGCTTAATTATCCAAATCCTTTTATTAATTATACAGAGTTTTGGTTCAATCATAATAAACCAAATGAGTTATTAAATGTTCAAGTACAAATTTTCACTGTGTCAGGTAAATTAGTGAAGACAATTAATGAAACAGTACAATCTGAAGGGAATTTATCAAGAACAATAGCTTGGAATGGTTTAGATGATTTTGGATCAAAAATAGGAAAAGGAGTTTATATTTATAAATTAAAAGTTAAGTCGCTTAATTCCAGTGCAAAAGCAGAAAAAATAGAAAAATTAGTAATACTTCAATAATAAATTAAGATATTTGTTCAGTTAAATTAACCAAATTAATGAGAAAATTAACCACATTAGTACTTATTTTTTTAGTAGCATTTTCAAAAATAAATGCTCAAGAAACACAAAACACAATTACTACCGCAGCTCCATTTTTATTAATAGCACCCGATGCTAGAGCTGGAGGAATGGGAGATATAGGTGTAGCAACATCACCTGATGCAAACTCGCAGCATTGGAATGCTTCAAAATTTGCATTCATGCCTTCGCAATTCGCTATTGGTATAGTTTATACACCTTGGTTACGTGAACTAACTAATGATGTTTTTTTAGGAGGATTTTCATTTGCCAATAAAATAGATGATAGAAGTGCGTGGGCAACAAGTTTAAAATATTTTAATTTAGGTCAAATAGATTTAACTGATATTAATGGAGCTCCTGAAGGAACTGAAAAATTAAACGAATTTTCATTAGACGCTTCCTACTCTTTGAAACTTAGTGAAACATATGCAATGGGAGTTACAATGCGCTATATTCGTTCAGATTTAGGTATTGAATCAGCAAACTCAACAATTAAACCAGTAAGTACATTTGCTGTAGATATTTCTGGGTATTTTCAGTCAGAAGAAAAAAATTACGGTAACTTCAATGGTGTTTGGAGAGGTGGTTATAACATTTCTAACATAGGCCCAAAAGTATCTTATACTGATGACGGGCAAGATAATTATATACCAACTAATTTGAAAATTGGAGCTGGTTTCGATTTTATTTTAGATACTTATAATAAAGTAACAGTGAATTTAGAATTTAATAAATTATTAGTGCCTACACCAAGTATCTCATTAAATGAAGATGGAGAGTCAGCACCATATATCCAAGATGATGTTGGTTTTGTGAGTGGTATTTTTAGTTCTTTTGGAGATGCTCCAGGAGGATTTAGTGAAGAGCTTAAAGAAGTTACTTGGGCTTTAGGAGCAGAATATATGTATGATAATTCTTTTGCGATTAGAGCTGGTTATTTTAACGAAAGTGATTTAAAAGGAGCACGTAAATATTTTACAATTGGTTCAGGTTTTAAATTTAAAAGTTCAAAACTTGATATTTCATATTTATTTAATGCTTCAGATATTAACAATCCTTTAGAAAATACACTTCGTTTTTCGTTGGCATTTGATTTTGGACAATTATTTGAAATTAATTAAAGAACATAATAATTTTTAATGAAAAAAATTGAAATAAAAACTCAAATTATGGTGTTTGATTCTATTGAAGAACTGTCAAATACCGTAAAAGATTTAATGAATAAAGCTATAGAAGCCAAACAAAATGCATACGCACCTTATTCCAATTTTAAGGTTGGAGCAGCATTTTTATTAGAAGATGGAACAGTAGTAACTGGTAATAACCAAGAAAATGCAGCATACCCTTCTGGAATGTGTGCTGAACGTGTTGCTATTTGGAAAGTCTCATCAGAATATCCAAATCTTAAAATATCAAAATTAGCAATTACAGCAAGTTCTTCAACTCAATTAACCAAAGAACCTGTTGCTCCTTGTGGGGCTTGTAGACAAACTTTGTCTGAATATGAATTAAAGCAGAAAGATAAAATTGAAGTGTATTTTATGGGAGAAGTTGGTAAGGTTATTAAAACGAATTCTGTTTTAGACTTGCTGCCAATTGCCTTCGATAAATCTTTTTTGTAAGTAATTTATTTATGAAAAATGATATAAGGAATAAACAAGATATTTATTTGCTTGTGAAAGCGTTTTATGTAAGGTTAATGAATGATAAATTAGTATCTCATTTTTTTGAAGATTTTACGGATCCAATTCTTTTAGAAGAGCATTTACAAACCTTGGTAGATTTTTGGGATAATGTATTGTTTTATTCAGGTGGGTATCGTAAAAACGCAATGCTACCTCACCTAAAATTGCACCAAACAAAACCTTTCAATTCAGCACACTTTAAGTGTTGGTTATCAAACTTTAACCTAACAATTGACGACTTGTTTGAAGGTGAGATGGCGCATGCTGCAAAGACAAGAGCTTTGTCGATAGCCGTCGTAATGGAAATAAAAATTAATGAGTTAAAAAAATAAGGCTTATTAAATTTGAACACTAATTTTTTATAATGAAACTACAATCAATAATTACAGGTACAGGCAGCTATATTCCAAGAGTAATTAAGAAGAATTCAGATTTTTTAACAAGTCAATTTTTAAATGAAGACGGTTCCTCAATGGAATATGAAAATGAGGTTGTTATTGAGAAATTTAAAGCTATAACAGGAATTGAAGAAAGACGTTATGCTAATTTAGACTTAACATCATCAGATTTGGCATATTTTGCTGCTAAAAATGCTATTGAAGATGCAAATATTGATCCAGAAGAATTAGATTATATAATTTTAGCTCATAATTTTGGAGATGTTAAAAGTACCTCTATTCAGAGTGATATTTTACCAAGTTTAGCTTCAAGAGTTAAGCATAATTTAAAAATTAAGAATCCAAATTGTGTAGCCTACGACATATTATTTGGTTGTCCAGGGTGGATTCAAGGTGTTATACAAGCAGAAGCTTATATAAAATCTGGTTTAGCAAAAAAGTGTTTAGTAATAGGAACAGAAACTTTATCAAGAGTTTTAGATCCTTTTGATAGGGATTCAATGATATATTCAGATGGTGCAGGTGCTTGTATAGTTGAAGCGGTTGAAGGTAATTCCTCTTCGGGAATATTAAGTCATATAGCCCAAACAGATTCGTTAGATGAATGTTATTACTTGTTTTTCGGAAAATCATTTAATAAAAATGAAAATAATGATACTCGTTATATAAAAATGTATGGTCGTAAAATTTATGAATATGCATTAAATAATGTTCCCATTGCTATGAAAGCAGCACTAGATAAAAGTGGTATTGATATTTCAGATGTTAAAAAAATATTGATTCATCAGGCAAATGAAAAAATGGATGAAGCTATTATTAAACGTTTTTATCGCCTATATAAAACAAAGCTTCCTGAAGGTATAATGCCTATGAGTATTCATACATTAGGAAATAGTTCAGTAGCAACAGTTCCAACACTATTTGATTTGATTAAAA
>NZ_JBFFOE010000018.1:0-41325 GCF_041562875.1 Lutibacter sp.
ACTTAATGGAACTTATGATGATAGAATTGGTGGTGATATCACAAAAATTGAAAGTGAAGAAATAGGGAATCATCAATACACTGAAGAAAATGTCTCAAAAAGATTGAGCAGTCAAGCAGTTTACCATACTCAATTAGATTCAATAAGTTCTTTAAATATTAAAAATAGTATCTCATTCTTCGATAGGAACTTAACCATTCCAGATTTTAGTTTTGATGGAAAACAGACAAATACATTTTCAGAAATTACCTATCAAAGAGAAACTTTAAAAAACGATTGGATTTTTGGAGCAAATTTATACTCCTCAAATTTTGATGAAAATGATAATGCCACATTGCAACGTGACCAAAACAATCTTACTTATGGAATGTTTATCAATAACATTTATGATATTTCTGATAATTGGATTTTAGAAACAGGATTAAGAGCAGATTATAATACAGACTTTGGCTTTTTCCCGCTTCCCAAAATATCTTTGCTATACAAAAATAATAATGGTTTTTCAAGTAGAATTGGCGGTGGATTTGGTTACAAAATACCTGATATTTTTACAGAAGAAGCTGAATACATTTACTTTGAAAATGTGCTTGCGATTGATAAATCTTCATTAAGTGCTGAACGTTCCTATGGTTTTAATTTTGATGTAAATTATAAAACACACTTATTTGAAACAGTAGGTTTATCTATAAACCAATTATTTTATGTTACAGCCATAAAAAATGGATTGTTATTAAATAGCACAAATGATGGTTTTTTTGCATTTGAAAATGCAACAGATAAAATTTTAAGTAAGGGAGCAGAAACCAATATTAAATTTAGTTACAAAGATTTTAGGTGGTTTTTAAATTATGCACTTATAAACACCAAGCTAAACTATTTGGCAGGTAACCCACAAAAACCTTTAACATCAAAACATAACGCAGGTAGTGTGCTGATGTACGAATCTGAAAAATGGCGTGTTGGTTATGAAACGTATTACACAGGAAAACAGTTTTTATCAAACGGAGCAGAGACAACAGATTTTGTTACCATGGGTTTATTATTAATGAGAAACTTTAAATTTGGAAGTGCTTTCGTGAATTTTGAAAACTTTACAGATAGAAGACAAAGTAGATTTTCACCATTGGTTTTACCACCGCACGATAACCCAGTATTTCCAGAAATATATGCACCTACTGATGGGTTTATTTTTAGTGTTGGAATCATAATTAAACCATTTGGAAATGAAGAACATTGATAAAGTAAATCGTCAACAATTGTATTAGTTGATGTCGATTCTTTTAAATTATAAAATAGTACTCAAAAACTCCTTTTAAGGAGTTTTTGTTTTAAACTGATTTAACTTGTCCATTTCTGGAATAAACCCAATTACCAAAATAACGATTGGCAATGTGTAAATAAATATTTATTTCAATAAATTAGAATTATTCTAAACTTTAAAACAACTAAATTTAGCAAACAAAAAAAGTGATAACTAATACACAACTTTGGTTATACTAAACCAATAGGAAACAAAAAGATAATAGCAATGAAAATAAATGATTTCAAGCTTGAACGATATTTTGCCAAACACGAATTTACTGCAAAATATTTATTCTCTAGTTCTGACTGTGATGGTTACGAATTAAAATATCTTTTAGAGAATGCTTCTAAAGATGAAATGGATTTGTGGGAAGGTATAAAACTAGGTTATACCGAAAGTGAAGGAAATCCATTATTAAGAGAGGCTATACTTCAATATTATAAAATTAAAACAATTGAAAACGTGGTTGTTGCATCTCCTGGAGAACTTAATTTTATCAGTTTGAATTTGTTATTAAATTCAGAAGATCATGTCATAACAATTTCACCTTCCTATCAGTCTTTATCCGAAGTTGTAAAGTCTATTAATTGTGAACTTTCATATTGGAAACCAAACCCAGAAAATTGGAAGTTTAATATAGCTGATTTAGAAAAATTAATAAGAAAAAACACCAAGTTAATTATCCTAAATTTCCCCCACAATCCAACTGGTAGTTATCTAACTAGAGGTGAGTTAGATGAAATAGTAAGTATTGCAAAGAAACATGATTTGTATCTGTTTTCAGATGAAATGTACCACAAATTAATTATTGATGACTTAGCCGAATTACCTCCAATTTCTGATATTTATGAAAAAGGAATTAGTCTATGGGGTACGTCAAAAACTTTTGGATTGGCAGGTTTAAGAATAGGTTGGTTGGTAGCTCAAGACACCAATTTTCTTCGTAAAGTTGTTGCGTTCAAAGATTATCTTAGTATTTGTAATAGTGCACCAAGTGAAATTTTATCAATAATAGCACTAAACAATATTGATAAATTTCTTCCTCAAAATTTAATTAAAATTAGAAAAAATGTAAAACTGTTCAGTGAGTTTGTAGGGAAACACCCAATAATATCTTCTTTTATTCCCCCTCAAACGGGATCGACTTCTTTTGTTAAGTTAAATATTGAAAATTCAGTCTTAGAATTTAGTAATCAATTAGTTGAGAAAACTGGCATTATGACTATTCCTTCTGAAATGTATGAATATCCAGGTAAATACATAAGAGTAGGTTTTGGAAGAAATAATTTTCCTGAAGTTTTAGAGATACTTGACAATTATTTAAAAACCATAAAGCCAGCCCATAGCAATACGTAAAAAAATGCACTTAATTAATCTAATTTGAAAAATTTAATTAACAATAGAACTTAAAAATAACATTCAAATTATAGTTAAAAATTAATCGAAAGAAAGATAAAGGTAACAATTTATAAAGCTAAAAAAATGAGATTTAAATCTTTCCCGGAAATAAAAACAGAACGACTTTTTTTAAGAAAAATTGAAGAATTAGACTGTGATAGTATCCTGTTTTTACGTTCAAATAAAATTATCAATAAATTTATTGAAAGACCCGAACACAGGAAAACTAAAAATAAAGTTGACGCGATTAAATTTATTAAAGAAATAAATGAAGCATTCGAAGAAGATAAATCTATTTCTTGGGGAATAACTTTAAAAAATGATTCTAAAATTATTGGTTCTATTTGTTTATGGAATTTTTCTCAAGACCTTAAAACTGCTGAAGTTGGTTACGACCTAGATCCTAAATTTCAGAATAAAGGAATCATGAGTGAAGCTCTTAAAATGATTATTGATTTTGGTTTTAATGAATTAAAATTCAATAAAATTGAGGCATTCACACATAAAGAAAATGAGAATTCTAAAAGACTCTTAGAAAAGAATGGATTTCACTTTGTTAAGGAACGAAAAGATTTTGATAATAAATTGAATATAATATTTGAAATTGAAAAAGCCAACAACTAATAGAGCGTAGATTATTGCTGTTTTTATAATTATTTTCACCCAATGGGTTCATTAACTATTTAAGATATTTAATTTTTTTGAGAAAGGTAAGATTGTAAAATTATGGTAGCACTAATTTCATCAATTAAAGCTTTATTTTTACGTTGTTGTTTTTTCAAACCACTATCAATCATACTTTGAAACGCCATTTTTGAAGTAAAACGTTCATCAATACGTTTAATGGGTATTTTAGGAAATGTTAAGCCTAGCTTTTCAATAAAAATGTTGATAATTTGAGCACTTTCACTTGCTGTATTGTTCATTTGTTTAGGTTCACCTACAACAAAAAGTTCAACAGATTCATTTTTTAAGTATTCAGTTAAAAAAGAAAAAATCTTTTTAGTGTCAACAGTCGTCAGTCCAGAAGCAATAATTTGCAATTCATCAGTGATGGCGATTCCTGTTCTTATTTTACCGTAATCTATAGCTAAAATTCGAGCCAAAGTGTTAACATTAATTATAAAGTTGTGCAAATTTAGTGATTTTGGATTATATATTTTTTAAAATTATATATTTGTGGTTAATTGAATTTTAAAAGAATGAATGCATTAAGAAAAATTATAGAGGCTGCTTGGGAAAATAGAGAATTATTAAAAGAGGAAGCTACTCAAAAAACAATTCGTGAAGTAGTTAATTTATTAGATAGTGGGACGTTACGTGTAGCAGAACCTATTGATGGTGGTTGGCAAGTAAATGAATGGGTGAAAAAAGCGGTAGTTTTATATTTTCCAATTCAAAAAATGGAAACTTTTGAAGTGGGGATTTTTGAATATCATGATAAAATTCCATTAAAAAAAGGATATAAAGAAAAAGGCATTCGTGTAGTGCCACATGCTGTAGCACGTCATGGTTCTTATATTGCGCCAGGAACTATTTTAATGCCAAGTTATGTAAATATTGGTGCTTATGTAGATGAAGGTACTATGGTTGATACTTGGGCAACAGTAGGTAGTTGTGCACAAATTGGTAAAAATGTTCACTTGAGTGGAGGAGTAGGTATTGGTGGAGTTTTAGAACCTTTGCAAGCTGCACCTGTAATTATTGAAGACAATGTTTTTGTTGGCTCAAGATGTATTGTAGTTGAAGGCGTTCACGTTGAAACGGAAGCTGTTTTGGGTGCAAATGTTGTATTAACAATGAGCACTAAAATTATTGATGTTACTGGAGATAAGCCAGTTATATATAAGGGGAGAGTACCTGCACGTTCTGTGGTAATCCCAGGAAGTTATAAAAAACAATTTCCTGCAGGAGAATTTCATGTGCCTTGCGCAATGATTATTGGACAACGTAAAGAAAGCACTAATAAAAAAACATCATTAAATGATGCACTTCGTGAAAATGATGTTGCAGTATAAAAAACTATTTTTTTAAAATATGCTCAAATTAGTTTGAAGGCTTTTGCTAGTTTTATTTTAAAAAAATGCAAACTTAAAATTAAATTTTTTTAAGTATTTTTACATCTTATAATAAAAAAAAATGAAGTTAATATTTCCTTGGAGTAAGTTAAAACAAGATGATGTTGAATACCTTTCTTATGATGTTCATAGAAATAATCTTGGAGATATTTTGAGTCCTATAATTGCTAATTATTTTGGATCAAAAAAAATAAAAAGGATTTCTAAAAGAAGCAGTAAAAATAATGAACATTATTTTATGATTGGTTCTATTATTGAAAGATGTAATAAAAATTCAATTATTTGGGGAAGCGGATTAATGTATGCTAATTCTATTTTGAAAGAATTTCCAAAAAAAATTTTAGCAGTTAGAGGCCCATTGACAAGAAGTAGGTTAATAGAACTTGGCATCCCATGTCCAGAAGTTTATGGAGATCCAGCATTACTATTGCCAGAAGTATATCCAAATACAAATCCATTAGTTAAATACAAATTAGGCATAATTCCTCACTTTAGGGATAAAGAAAATTCTTGGTTAAAAGCACATTTTTATAAAAACATGGATATCAAAATAATTGATATCCAAAATAAAAATCCATTAAAAGTTGTTGATGAAATTTTAGAATGCGAGAAAATAATTTCTAGCTCATTGCATGGAATTATTATTTCGGATGCTTATAAAATACCTTCAGTTTGGTTTGAATTTTCAAACCTTGTTGAAGGATCTGGTTTTAAATTTAGGGATTACTTTAAATCAGTAGGAAGATTGGATGAAAAACCTTATCAATTAACAGACTTCAAGAATTTAGATCAAATACTAGATGTATTTCAAGAATACGAAATAGAAATTGATTTAGAGAAGTTAAAAAAAACATTTCCATTTTAATTCATTGTTATTTACTAAAATTAATGAATTTATTAATGATGTTGATTATTGTAAGATGAAAACAGAAATTAAAAACTCACTGGCTATTTTAAAAAACCAACAAATACTTTTATATCCAACAGATACTGTTTGGGGTATAGGTTGTGATGCAACTTCAGAAGAAGCTGTTTCTAAAATTTTTAAAATTAAACAACGTTCAGAAAGTAAAAGTTTAATTATTTTAGTAGACGGAATTGAAATGCTTCAAAAGTATGTTCCTGAAATTCCAATGACATTAATAGATTTAGTGAAAAAGACTTCAAACCCTACAACAATTATTTACAATAATCCGAAAGGATTGGCAAATAACGTTGTAGCTTCTGACAATACAGTAGCTGTGAGAATTGTTCAAAATGAGTTTTGTAGAAAGTTAATTTCAGCTTTTGGAAAACCAATAGTATCAACTTCTGCAAATAGTAGTGGAGATACTACTCCGAAAAGTTTTAAAGAAATTAACCAGTCCATTTTGGATAGCGTAGACTATGTTGTAGATTTGCAGCGCGAAGAAGTGAACGATAAATCTTCTACAATTTTGAAAGTAGATAATAATGGTAAAGTAATTGTACTTCGCATGTAATTTATGCCTGAAAATAACACTTATAAAGATGCTTTAACGCATCCAATTTTTAAATACATATCAAAAGCAGCCACTAATTTACAATTAGAAACCTATGTTATTGGTGGTTTTGTGCGTGATTATTTCTTAAAAAGAGGTACTCCTGAGGATATTGATATTGTTGCGGTTGGTAGCGGAATAGAATTGGCTGAAGCAGTTGCACAATTGTTACCAAATAAGCCTAAAGTACAGGTTTTTAAAACCTATGGAACTGCAATGTTACGCTTTGGTAACGTTGAAATAGAGTTTGTAGGCGCTAGAAAAGAATCTTATAATGAAGAAAGTAGAAATCCAGTTGTTGAAAATGGCACTTTACAAGATGATCAAAATAGACGTGATTTTACTATAAATGCCTTAGCTTTAAGTTTAAATGAAGCAAATTTTGGCGCATTATTAGATCCTTTTGAAGGATTGAATGATTTAAAAAGTAAAATTATAAGAACGCCATTAAATCCTGATATCACATATTCTGATGATCCGTTGCGTATGATGCGTGCGATTCGTTTTTCATCTCAGTTAAATTTTGAAATTGAAAACGAATCTTTAAATGCAATTACAAGAAATGCAAATAGATTGGATATTATTACCAAAGAAAGAATTATAGTTGAATTTAATAAGATTATGCTTTCTAATGTTCCTTCGGTTGGATTATTATTGCTTCATAAAACTAATTTATTAAAACGTTTTTTACCTGAATTAACTAGTTTACAAGGAGTTGAAGAAGTTGAAGGACAGAAACATAAAGATAATTTTTATCATACCTTAGAAGTAGTTGATAATATTTCTGAGAACACTAACGACTTATGGTTACGCTGGGCAGCATTATTACATGATATTGGAAAAGCTCCTACTAAAAAATTTGATAAAACAATAGGTTGGACTTTTCACGGACACGAATTTAAAGGCTCAAAAATGGTGTTTCAACTATTTAAGCGTTTAAAAATGCCGTTAAATGAAAAAATGAAATTTGTTCAAAAAATGGTGTATTTAAGTTCTCGACCAATTGTGTTAGCTACTGATGTTACCGATTCAGCGATAAGACGTTTGGTTTTTGATGCAGGTGATGATATTGACAGTTTAATGACTTTATGTGAAGCAGATATCACAACAAAAAATCCAACTAAATTTAAAAATTACCATAACAATTTTAAAGTTGTTCGTCAAAAGATTAAAGAAGTTGAAGAGCGAGATCATGTTCGTAATTTTCAACCACCAATTTCAGGTGAATTAATTATGGAGACTTTTAATTTAAAGCCTTGCCGAGAAATAGGTACTTTAAAAGATGCTATAAAAGAAGCTATTTTAGAAGGTGAAATAAAAAATGAGTTTGATGAAGCTTATGCCTTTATGCTAAAACGAGCTAAGAAACTAGGATTGAAAAAGCATTAGCAGTTTTGACTTTAGAGAGTTTTTGTTGGATCTTATTTAGGAAGTTTTTAAAAATTTAAATTAATTGCTTACTAATACTTTTTGGGTTTTAATGCCCATAAGATCAATTTTGTAAAGAGAGAAACCAGCGAAATTTAAATGGTTAATTATTAGAAATATACGAATAAAATTTTGGAGTCTAGATACCAACAGAAAAACGGGGCGAAGCCGAAAAGCCAAAATTTTGGCATTAAGTTAAAGCTATTAAAAAGATGAATTCAAATTTTTTTGAATCAAACAGTTACTTTATTGATGAAAAAGTTAATTATTTTAAGTTTGAAAATTGTTACAAAGTATTTAATGATAAAGGGAATGAGATAGGTTCTGTAAACCAAAAAATATCTATAGGACAAAAACTTCTGAGATTACTTTTAAATAAAAATATGTTACCTTTTCAATTAGAAATTAAAGATTCTAATGGAAATTTACAAACATCAATATCTAGGGGTTGGACTTTCTTTATGTCAACAATTACAATTGATGATTCAAAAGGGAATTCGATTGGTTCCATAAAGCAAAAATTTAAATTATTTAAACCCACTTTTAAAATTTATAATAAATCTGAGCAACTTGTTGCAGTGATTACTGGAGATTGGAAAGCGTGGAACTTCCAAATAAATGATTCTTACGACAAGCAAATTGGTACAATAAGTAAAAAATGGAATGGTGCCATGAAAGAAATTTTTACATCAGCAGACAAATACAATGTTGATCTAAATTCTGGATTTACTGATGTTTCAAATAAAATGGCAATTTTATCTAGCGCAATAACAATTGATATGGTTCTAAAAGAAAGTAAATAATTACTCTCGTAAAACCGTAATAGCTAAAAAATTGCTTTACAATTAAAATTTAAAAAATAAAATATAAAAAAAGGGAAATTTGCAATTCAAATGATGCAAATTTCCCTAATGTAAAGTTTTAGTATTATTAACTAGGCTTGAAGGTTTATTACTATCAATATTTTAAAAAGATTGCATAGTAACTAATTTAAAATATTCACCCTTTTTGTCTAATAATTCTTCGTGTTTTCCTTGTTCTACAATTTCACCTTTTTTCATCACCACAATTAAATCAGCTTTTTGAATTGTAGACAAACGGTGTGCAATTACTAATGATGTTCTGTTTTCCATCATTTTTTCTAAAGCAATTTGTACCAATTGCTCACTTTCAGTATCCAAAGCTGAGGTAGCTTCATCTAAAATCATTATTGGAGGATTTTTTAAAACAGCTCGTGCAATACTTAAACGTTGTTTTTGACCTCCAGAAAGTGTATTCCCACTATCTCCAATATTAGTTTCGTATTGAAGGGGTAAATCTTTAATAAATTCATGAGCATTAGCAATACAAGCAGCAGCAATTACTTCATCTGTAGTAGCAGTATTTACACCTAAACTAATGTTGTTTTTAACAGTGTCATTAAACAAAATAGATTCTTGACTTACAATTCCCATTAAACCACGAAGTGATTTTTGAGTAATATCTTTAATATCAACTCCATCAATTTTAATAACACCACTATTTACATCATAAAACCGTGTGATTAAATTTGCCAATGTTGATTTTCCGCTACCAGATTGTCCAACTAATGCAACAGTTTTTCCTTTCGGAATATGTAAATAGAAATCTTTTAGTACATATTCATCTAAATATTTAAATGAAATATTTTCAAAGATAATATCTTTATCAAATGTTAATTTAGCAGTTGCATTTGGTTTGTCAACAATCGTATTTTCTGTTTCAAGAATATCAATAATTCTTTCTGCAGAAGCATTCCCTTTTTGAATTCCAGAAAAAGCAGTTGAAATAGCTTTTGCAGGATTAAGTACTAGGTAAAACAGTCCTATATAACCTAAAAATTCTTGGGGTTGCATAGGGCTATTTTCACTTAAAACAAGTCGTCCTCCAAACCATAAGATTCCAATAATTGTTGCGGAACCTAAAAACTCACTCATAGGTGATGCTAAAGTTTGACGTTGAACAACACTAGTCATTAAATTTCTAAATTTGGTAGTTGATTTATTGAATTTTTGTTCAATTTTATTTTCTGCATTAAACCCTTTTATGATGCGTAAACCTGTTAAAGTTTCTTCAATAAATGATAGAAAATTACCAGTTTCTTGTTGCGCTAGAAGTGATTTTGCTTTTAGTTTTTTGCTAATTGAAGAAATAATAAATCCTGATACTGGTAATAAAATAAAAACAAAAAATGTAAGTTTTGCACTAATAGCAAACATTGAAACTAAGGTTAAAACGATGGTTAAAGGTTCGCGTACAATAGTTTCTAAAGAGGTTAAAAATGACGTTTCAACTTCTTGTACATCTGAAGTCATACGTGCAATGATATCTCCTTTTTTTCTTTCTGAAAAATAGGAGAGAGGTAATTCTATAATTTTATGATATAGGCTATCTCGTATATCTTTTACAACACCATTTCTAAGAAAAGCTAATACATAGGAAGCTAAATACCTGAATAAATTTTTAAAGAAAAATAAGCTAAATGATAAAATACAAATAAAAAGCAATGCTTTATCTATCCCACCACTTTCCATCATTTGAGTAACGTTATAGTTTAATGAGCCTTGCACATATTTAAATAATTGAGCTATTCCTTGGTAAACTGGTTTTTGATAGGTTTTTTTTTCTTCACCAAATAATATTCCCAATACAGGAATAAAACTTAAAACTGAAAGTACATTAAATATTGCATATAAAATATTAAAAAGTACATTAAGCCAAGCATACTTAATATAAGGTTTTGCGTATTTTAAAATCTTTTTAAAATAATTCATTAAGTTAATTTCATTTCTTTAATAATGCGTTGAATTTTAGTGTCTAATTCCGCTTCAATTTTAATTGCATTTTCAATGGTGTCTAATGGCATATTTACACTAAAATAAAATTTAATTTTTGGTTCAGTTCCACTTGGTCTTGCAGCTACTTTTGTTCCATCAACAGTTTCATAAATTAATACATTTGATTTTTCTAAATCAATAGTTTCAATTTTACCCGTTAGAAGATTTGTTTTTGTAGAAGCCTGATAATCACATAAAAACGCCACTTTAGAACCATCAATTTCAGTTACTGGGTTTTCACGTAATTCTACCATCATTTTGCTAATTTGCTCAGCACCATCCATTCCTTTTTTTACAATGGCTATTAAATGCTCTTTGTAAAAATTATGTTTGGTGTAAATTGTGAGTAGTTCTTTATAAAATGAACTATTGTTAGCTTTTGCCTTTGCTGCAATTTCACAGGCTAATAGCGTAGCGGTTACAGCATCTTTATCACGTACAAAATCACCAACCATATAACCAAAACTTTCTTCACCACCACCTATAAAATCTTGTTTACCTTCGGCATCGCGAATCATTTTTGCAATCCATTTAAAACCTGTTAAGCCAA
Organism: Lutibacter sp.; assembly: GCF_041562875.1. Lineage (GTDB taxonomy): Bacteria > Bacteroidota > Bacteroidia > Flavobacteriales > Flavobacteriaceae > Lutibacter. The sequence continues at coordinate 11,133 of NZ_JBFFOE010000018.1, forward strand.
CTTTAGTTTCAACACCATAGCTTGTTGCAATCTCATTCACTAAATTTGTTGATACAATTGTGGAACCTACAAATTGTTTTCCATTTAATTTACCTTGAGTTTGCCAATTTTTAATTAAAAAATCGGTCATAACACTCATGGTTTGATTTCCATTTAAAAGCTTCATTTCTCCAGCTTCATTCCTTACAGCAATACCAATTCTATCACTATCAGGATCAGTTCCAATAACAATATCGGCACCTATTTTATCAGCTAGATCAATTGCCATTTTCAAAGCTGCTGGTTCTTCTGGATTTGGGGAAGCAACAGTTGGAAAATCACCATTAGGTTCTTTTTGTTCTTCAACAATATTTACATCTGTATACCCTGCTTTTGCAAGTGCAAATGGAATAGATTTAATTGAAGTTCCGTGTAATGAAGTAAAAACAATTTTTAAATTTTCTCTTCCTTCAATGTTAAATGTGCCGTTTTTTACTGAAGCATTTATAAAAGCATCATCTACATCTTTTCCAACATATTCAATAATACTTTCATTGGCATTAAATTTAATTTCAGAAAAATCTAAACTATTAACTTCATTTATAATATTAGCATCATCTGGTGGTATAATTTGTCCTCCATCATTCCAATACACTTTATAACCATTATATTCTGGCGGATTGTGAGAAGCAGTTAAAACAATACCTGCATCGCATCCTAAATGTCTTACAGCAAATGAAAGCTCAGGAGTAGGGCGCATATCTTCAAATAAATACACTTTAATATTATTTGCCGAAAGTACATCAGCAACAATTTTAGCAAATGGCTGACTGTTATGGCGGCAATCATAAGCAATAGCAACTTTATGTTGTTTGTTTGGAAAGGTCTTTTTAATATAATTTGCTAATCCTTGTGTGGCTTTACCTAAAGTATATTTATTAATTCGGTTAGTTCCTGCACCCATAATACCACGCATTCCACCTGTACCAAATTCTAAATCTTTATAAAAACTTTCCGTTAATTGTTCTGAATTACCAGCAATTAACTGTTGAATTTCTTGTTTTGTTTCTTTATCAAAAGTATCTGTTAGCCATAATTGGGCTTTCTCTAAAATTGTCATAGTGTGTATTGTATAATTTAGTGCAAAAATAAGGTTATTTTTAATTTAAAAAAGTCTATAAATGTTACTTTTAGCTAAAACGTTATAAATTAATTGTTTTTGAAATTGAATAGCGTTTTGTATCAGATTTTGTGCGTAAAATAATTTCACCTAAAAAACCAGCTAAAAAAAATTGTGTTCCAATAACCATGGTAGCCAATGCAATAAAAAATTGTGGACGTGATGTAATTAATCTTCCTGTTGGGTTAAAAAATAATTTATCTATTCCTAAATAAAAGGCAAAAGTGCACCCAACAATAAACATGATGGTTCCTAATAACCCAAATAAATGCATGGGTCTTTTTCCAAATTTTGATAAAAACCAAATGGTAATTAAGTCTAAAAAACCATTAATGAAACGATCTATACCAAATTTAGTAACACCAAATTTACGTGCTTGGTGAGCAACTACTTTTTCGCCAATTTTATTATAACCAGCATTTTTTGCAAGTACTGGAATATAACGATGCATTTCTCCACTCACATCAATATTCTTTACAACCTCATTTTTATAAGACTTCAAACCACAATTAAAATCGTTTAATTGTACTCCAGAAGTTTTTCGTGCTGCGGCATTAAATAATTTTGAAGGAATATTTTTTCTAATTTTTGAATCGTATCTCTTTTTTTTCCAACCTGAAATTAAATCGAATCCTTCATTTTTTATTAAGTTGTACAATTCTGGAATTTCATCTGGGCTGTCTTGTAAATCGGCATCCATCGTAATTACTACGTCACCTTGCACTTCTTTAAACCCTGCATTTAATGCTTGAGATTTCCCGTAATTTTTTTGAAAACGAAGACCTTTTACATTTGAATTTTTTTCAGACAAAGCTTCAATAACTTTCCATGAGTTATCTGTGCTACCATCATCAATAAAAAGTATTTCATAAGAATAACGATTGGATTGCATAACTTTTGCAATCCAATCGTGTAATTCATTTAAAGATTCATCTTCGTTAAGTAGTGGAATTACTACTGATATATCCATTTAAAATATTTTAATTAGTCTTCTTCGTTTGTTTTTTTCATAATTAATCCAGCTATTAATGAGATAATAAAACCAAAAAATAGGCTCATAATCACAACTATTGCAGAGATCATTCCAAATCCTGAGAATTTTTCAGACATTTGCATAGCACTTTCCATTTGCTCGTCAGTAAAATTTGGATAAGTTTCAAGGAGTGTTACTTCTTGAACCTTTGCTAAATTTGAAAAATATTCTGGTTCAATAAAATTAGTGAATAGGTAAAAATAGATTACATAAATAATACCTGAAATAAGCGCTATTCCTAAACCAGTTTTTAAAGATTCACCTAAACTTAGGAATCCTCCATTATTTTCTTTAATTTTTTTAAGTCCTAAAACAATAAATACAATTGTTGCAGCAAAACTAATTAGTGAGATGCTCCAATGTGGTTTGTATACATCACCAAAAGCAAAATTGACAACGGCAATTAATATTGAAACAAGCCCTAACATTAAACCATTGTTTAACATTACTTGTTTAGGTGTAGTTGTTTGATTTTCCATAATAAAAGTTTGATTTAAGTTGAACAAATATACTAAATACCTATTTAGTTATAATGTTAATTGTTAATATTAATAATTAGTTTTAATTAATTTATTAGTAAACAGTTCTTTAAAAAAGTTACAGAAAAATTAAAAAAAATGATTGTATATCGTAAAAAATCATTGTAAATTTGCAGCTAGGCAAGTCCTACACAACTAGCTCCCTTTGAACCCTCCAGGGCGGGAACGCAGCAAAGGTATTAGGTTGTAGCAGTGTGATGTAGGTAGCTTGCCTTTTTTTATGCCTTTTTTTTAGACTCTTCAAAATAAAAAATACGTAAAAATTAATTTCACTTCCAATTCAAATTTTAGCCCAAATACCTTACTTTTGAAGCAGATTAAGGAATTTTTAACCTTTTTAATATTTAATCATTTAATGAAAAAAGTAGTTTTAATTACAGGAGGTTCTTCTGGAATAGGAAAATCTGTTGGTGAGTTTTTAACTCAAAAAGGATTTATTGTATATGGAACAAGTAGAAATTCAAGCAAGATAAAAAATCATCCATTTAAATTAGTCTCATTAGATGTTAATGATACTGTAACTATTTTAAAAGCTGTTGAAGAAGTTATTTTAAACGAAGGAAGATTAGATATTCTAATTAATAATGCAGGAATGGGAATTACAGGTCCTATTGAAGAAACTCCAACCAATGAAATGCGTAAAGTTTTTGATACTAATTTTTTTGGAGCTATAGATGTTATGAAAGCGGTGTTACCTCAAATGCGTGCTCAAAAAAGCGGATTAATTATTAATGTGACTTCAATTGCAGGTTATATGGGATTGCCTTTTAGAGGTATTTATTCTGCTACTAAAGGAGCTTTAGAAATTGTAACTGAAGCAATTAGAATGGAAGTTAAAAGTTTTGGTATTGAAGTAACCAATGTTGCTCCAGGGGATTTTGCTACAAATATTGCATCAGGAAGGTACCATACTCCCGTTTTTGAAAATTCACCTTATAAACAAAACTATCAAAGTAACCTAAATTTAATGGATTCTCATGTAGATAGTGGAAGTGACCCAATTGAAATGGCAAAAGCTATTTATAAAATTATCAATACTTCAAAACCTAAAATTCACTATAAAGTTGGAGACTTTATGCAAAAATTTTCAATAGTATTAAAAAAAATACTGCCCGATACAGTTTATGAAAAGATGTTAATGAATCATTATAAATTGTAATGATTTGAGTACTTTTGTAAAGTATAAATAATTCAGTATAAATTAAACAACCTATAAAGAATGAAATTTTTTATTGACACAGCAAATTTAGATCAAATTAGAGAGGCACAAGCCTTAGGAGTTTTAGATGGGGTAACTACAAATCCGTCTTTAATGGCAAAAGAAGGAATTACAGGAAAAAATAATATTTTAAAACATTACGTTGATATTTGTAATATTGTTGAAGGTGATGTAAGTGCAGAAGTTATTGCAACTGATTTTGAAGGAATGATTAAAGAAGGTGAAGAATTGGCAGATTTACATCCTCAAATTGTGGTAAAATTACCAATGATTGCTGATGGAATTAAAGCTTGTAAATATTTTTCAGATAAAGGAATTAAAACCAATGTAACGTTGGTGTTTTCTGCAGGTCAGGCATTATTAGCTGCTAAAGCAGGAGCAACATATATGTCTCCTTTTATTGGGCGTTTAGACGATATTTCTACAGACGGATTAGAATTGATTTCAGAAATTAGACTTATTTATGATAATTATGGTTTTGAAACTAAAATTTTAGCTGCATCTGTTCGTCATACAATGCATATTATGAATTGTGCAAAAATTGGAGCTGATGTAATGACAGGACCTTTAAGTGCAATTAAAGGTTTGCTAAAACATCCTTTAACTGATATTGGCTTGGCACAATTTTTAGCTGATTATAAAAAAGGAAACTAAGTTAGATTTACGATTCTAGATTGTTGATTTACAATTTAAAAAAGGCATTTGTCATTTCGAGCGGAATCGAGAAATTTTAATAAATATTTAGACTGTGCTTAATGTGACAGATTTAAATTCATAAAAAAAGGAACTGTTTTTAACAGTTCCTTTTTTTTATAAATGATTAATAGGAGGTATTATACCTTTTTATAAGTATAGGCTTTCCCTTTAAAATTATATTGAATTTCTGTTATCTTTTCATTCTTAATTTTTTCAGCTTCCTCTTCATTTAATTCAAAATCAATTTCGGTATAATAAGAAGCTGTATTTTTTATTTTATTAGATTCAATATCTGTATTATCTGAATTTAAGGTTAATGAATCGTTTTCAAAAATAAAAGTAAGAGTGCAACCTGTTCTTTTAATTTTTGTTGATAAATCACCAATAATAAAGGTTTTTATAAACGGAAATCCACCCAATTCTTCAAAATCTAAATACACATTATTAGTAATATCTTCAGCATATTTAGTGCCTCCATCGAAATCAATTTTTGGAATGACTTGTGAAGGTATTTTTTCTTTTTTAGATTTTAAAAGATTTGAAAATGAAAATGCCATAATTGGTTAATGAGTTATATTAATGATATGCTTGATTGTGAGCTAAATCTGATCCGCAAGAACTACATTTTGTTGCCGTTCCAGCACCGCCATAACATCCGTTTGAACAAGTGTAATGGAAAACTCCTAAAGCATTTTGTGCAGGTGAAGCAGCTGTATTTGTAGCAGGGTTTGTATTTAAATCAGTTTTAGGAACGTTTAAAGGTCCGTTTTTTAAAAAATCGTCGTTATGATATGCTAAATTATGAGTGTATGGGGTACTACATGTTGGGCAGTTCCCAGCAACATCACTACCACTATTTTCACATTTATTTGCACAAATATAATGTACTACTTTAGCGGTTACTTTGTTTTCTTTTTGTTGAATATCTGTTTTTTTATCTTGACAAGAAATTGTCATAGTAAAAATTAAGATTAAAATTATTTGAAATGTTTTCATATAAATTTTATAAATAGTTAGCGTTAAGTTTCAAATATAGTATAAAATTATAAGTTTTGGAATTGAATAATCTGAATTTTGATCATTTAAATTACTTGTTAATAGCATTTAAAACAAAAAAAGTCCTAACAAATTTGCTAGGACTTTTAATAACTATTTATTTTATAAGTGGATCACCTCATCATAAGCATCAGCAACAGCTTCCATAACTGCTTCACTCATAGTTGGGTGCGGGTGAATTGTTTTTAAAACTTCGTGTCCTGTAGTTTCTAATTTTCTACCTAAAACAGCTTCAGCAATCATATCAGTTACTCCAGCACCAATCATATGGCAACCTAACCATTCGCCATATTTTGCATCAAAAATTACTTTTACAAATCCGTCAGGAGTTCCAGCAGCTTTTGCTTTTCCGGAAGCTGAAAATGGAAATTTTCCAATTTTTAATTCGTATCCTTGTTCTTTTGCTTGTGCTTCAGTTAAACCAACACTTGCAATTTCTGGAGTTGCATAGGTACAGCCAGGGATATTGCCGTAATCAACTGCTTCAGTATGTAAACCAGCTAATTTTTCAACAAGTGTAATTCCTTCCGCAGAAGCAACGTGAGCCAGTGCAGGTCCAGGAACAACATCTCCAATGGCATAATAACCAGGAATGTTAGTTTGATAAAAAGTATTCACTAAAATTTTATCTCTATCTGTTATAATACCAACATCTTCTAAGCCAATATTTTCAATATTTGATTTAATTCCTACAGCTGAAAGTAATATATCAGCTTCTAAAATTTCTTCTCCTTTTTTTGTTTTAACAACTGCTTTTACACCTTTTCCTGACGTATCAACAGATTCAACAGATGAGTTAGTCATTACTTTAATTCCTGTTTTTTTGAAAGAGCGTTCAAATTGTTTTGAAACGTCTATATCTTCCAAAGGAACTAAATTTGGTAAAAACTCTACAATAGTAACTTCAGTTCCCATAGCATTGTAAAAGTGTGCAAATTCAACACCAATAGCTCCAGAACCAACAATAATCATTTTTTTAGGTTGTGTTGGTAATGTCATTGCCTGGCGATACCCAATTACTTTCTTGCCATCTTGTGGTAGGTTAGGTAACTCACGTGAACGAGCACCAGTTGCAATAATTATATGTTCAGCACTGTATTCAGTTACTTTTCCTTCAGCGTCAGTTACATCAACTTTTTTTCCAGTTTTAATTTTTCCAAAACCATCTATAACATCAATTTTGTTCTTTTTCATTAAAAATTGAACACCTTTGCTCATTCCTTCAGCAACATTTCTGCTTCTTTTTATAACGGCACTAAAATCTTTGTCAATAGCTTCAGCTTTTAAACCATATTCATCAACATGTTTTAAATAATCATAAACTTGAGCACTTTTTAATAAAGCTTTTGTAGGAATACATCCCCAGTTTAAGCAGATTCCACCTAAATTTTCTTTTTCAACTACAGCAACTTTAAACCCAAGTTGTGAAGCTCTAATGGCTGTAACATATCCTCCAGGACCACTACCAATTATTATTACGTCGTATTTCATGTTATGTTTTTTAAATTTTAATTAAGCAGTATTAAGCTGCAAATTTAAGTATTTATTATTCTTTATTCTTACATTCTCTCAGGAACATTAATTCCTAATAATTTAAATGCAGATTTTATGATTTCACTAACTTTTGATGAAAGTTGTGTTCTTATTATTTTTTCATCTTCATTTTCACATCCTAAAATTGGTACGCTTTGATAAAATGAATTGTATTCTTTTACTAAATCGTAAGTGTAATTTGCAATAAGTGCAGGACTGTGATTTTTTGCAGCATTCTGAATTGTTTCAGGATACAGTTGAATTTGCTTCATAAGTGAACGTTCTTTTTCGTGCAATTCAATGTTCGTTATTTCTTTCGTATAATCAAAAGTAGCTTTTCTTAAAATAGATTGAATTCTAGCATACGTATATTGAATAAACGGACCTGTATTACCAGCAAAATCTACAGATTCTTCAGGATTGAATAAGATTCGTTTTTTTGGATCAACTTTTAGTATGTAATATTTAAGAGCACCTAAACCAATAGTTTTATACAACACTTTTTTTTCCTCAGTTGTATAGCCTTCTAATTTTCCTAATTCCTGTGAAATTTCACCAGCTGTTTTTGTCATTTCTTCCATTAAATCATCAGCGTCTACAACAGTTCCTTCTCTTGACTTCATTTTACCACTTGGTAAATCTACCATTCCGTACGATAAATGGTACAGGTTTTTAGCCCAATCATATCCTAATTTATCAAGTATTAAAAATAACACTTTAAAGTGGTAATCTTGCTCATTACCAACGGTATATACCAATTCGTCTAAATCGTAATCTTTAAAACGCTCAATAGCAGTTCCAATATCTTGTGTCATATAAACGGCAGTTCCATCAGCACGTAATACTATTTTTTCGTCTAAGCCATCTTCAGTTAAATCAATCCAAACTGATCCATCTTCTTTTTTATAAAACACACCTTTTTCAAGACCATTTGCAACAATATCTTTTCCTAATAAATAGGTATTGCTTTCGTAATAATTTTTGTCAAAATCTACACCAAGTTCCTTATACGTTTGTTCAAAACCAGTATACACCCATTGGTTCATAGTTTTCCAAAGTGAGACAACTTCTTCATCTCCAGCTTCCCATTTCAATAGCATTTCTTGAGCTTCTACCAAAAGTGGAGCTTCTTTTTTAGCGTCTTCTTCAGTTTTTCCTTCAGTAATTAATTGGCTTATTTGTTTTTTATATTCTTGATCGAATTTGACATAATAATTACCTACTAATTTATCACCTTTTAAACCTGTACTTTCAGGAGTTTCACTATTCCCAAAACGTTGCCAAGCTAACATACTTTTGCAAATATGAATACCACGATCGTTTATAATTTGCGTTTTATAAACTTTTTTTCCTGAAGCCTTCATTATTTCTGCAACAGAATACCCTAATAAATTATTTCTAATATGCCCTAGATGCAATGGTTTGTTTGTATTTGGTGAAGAATATTCAACCATTACAGCTTTTTCATTTACTTTAGTGGCTACAAATCCGAAATTTTCAGTTTTATAAATGGAATTAAAACTTTCTACAAAATATGAATCAGAAATAACTAAATTTAAAAAACCTTTAACAACATTAAAATCAGATACTTGCTCAATATTTTCTTTTAAGTATTCACCAATTTTAGTTCCAATATCAACAGGATTACCTTTTACAAAGCGTAAAAATGCAAATATAACAATAGTAATATCTCCTTGAAAATCTTTTTTAGTTGCCTGAAATTCAACGGATTCGATTGTTACATTGTAAATTTCTTGAAAGCCTTTTTTTACGGCTATTTCTAAACTGTTTTGCATAATTTTTTTGCTGAAATAATTTGAAGTGCAAAAATACATAATTTTTGAAAATTTTTAATCGTATTTTTGTGGTTAAATTAAAAAAATGGAAGTGTTCTTAAAGGAGTTACCTGAATTAGCAAAAGAAAAATTAGTAGAAAGTAAAAAATATTTTTCAAAATTAAGAAAGAGAACACCTAAAAATTTGGATTTAGTAATGCAGGAATTGCACGACAATGAGTTTGAAAAAACTGATTGTTTAACTTGTGGGAATTGTTGTAAAACTACGAGTCCAATATTTACTGAAAAAGATATTCAGCGTATTTCTAAACATTTAAAAATGAAAGTGGTAAATTTTATATCACAGTATTTAGATAGAGATGCAGATGATTTTTATGTTTTAAAAACTGCTCCATGTACTTTTTTAGATTTAGAAGATAATTCTTGTTCTATTTATGGAGTTAGACCAAAAGCTTGTAGTGAATATCCACATACTAACCGACGTAAATTTATCCAAATATCTGATTTAACTTTGAAGAATACTGAAATTTGCCCAGCTGTTTATAATATTATTGAAGCTTTAAAAATTAAGTTACCTGTTTAATTTTCTGATAAATCTTTTTTATAATATTTTACTTAAATGTATTTAATTGGGATATGTGATGTTCTTCTCATTTTTTTGTAGGGGGAAGTTAACTGAATATTAAGTAACCACATTTGTAATCTTTAAGTAGAGGTTTACTAAATTATATTTTTATAAAAAAAGAGGGAAGCAACATTAATATCTGTAACCCCTTACAAATACTAAATATACTTCCCTGATATTCAATAAAAATTATATTTTAAGTTAAAGGCATTATATTAGGAATGCCTTCTAATTATTTTTTGAGCTGATTAATTTTTTAGACTAACCGTTGTGGGGACTTCGGTTTAACTTTTTTCTATAAATACTACCATTGTGAGGACAACAACATTTTAGTTAACCTAATAAAATTATATTAAAGCACAATTTCTTGGCGTAATTAAATTACCTACATTATCAATATAATTAAACCCTGGCATTAAAGTATTGATATAAATTCTGTTAATGTTAGATTTTAAAGTTGTTGTGTTATTAACATTATTTTTAACAACTTTTAAATATGTTTCCTTGCGAATTTGATTTGATATAGCTGATTTCATAATTTTTGTTTTATAGGGGTTGAAATAGTAACTTAAGTTCTTAATTCAGAATTTATTTTTTTATGAAAATCTGAGTAAAATAGTTTTTATTTTCATTATTAGAGTCTGTTGAAATTCCAAAATGTGTATAGTCTGGATTTTCAATTATTTTTCTATGTTCTTCACTATTTAGCCAACCGTTAAGTACACCTTGTGCAGTAGTAAATCCATAAGCTACATTTTCCCCAATAGATTTTGCATTGGCTTCATTTATGAGTGTTTGAGATCTTTGAGCAAAGTTATCATGGTTTACTTGATTTACTTCAATCATATAACTTGTATGACCATCAGCAACACCTGAAATTATGTTTAATGAAATTAGAGAGGTTAAACCCATATTGGTTCTGTGTTCATTTACTAAATTTAATATTTCAGTTTCTATAGTTGAATAGGTTACATTAGTAGTGTTTATTACTTCAGTGTTTTCATTAAAATAAATGCCATCATCTTCTTTAGAGCAAGAAAATAAAACTGAACTTAATAGAATTAAAGATACGAGGGTTAAGAGTAGAGTTTTCATTTTTTGGGGTTATGGGATTAAATTTTTAGGGTTGATTTATTTACTTTGAGGTTATAGAGTTTATATATCTTTTTAATTATAGTATAAATGTACAAATAAAAACTTATAAAACAAATAAAAATCAAAATAATTTACCATTTATTTACAAAAAACACCTATTTGTTTTTAAAAGCATACCATTTATCGTTTTGAAACAAAAGGGTTTAGGTGAAGTGATTTTTATTATTTATTGATGAAAACTTATGCTTTATTGATGATAATTGACACAAAAAATTGTATATAACACTATTTTTTTAAGTTAAATATAGAAATTAAACGTATGTAATTGAATTAATTTGATAGCTATTTTTAATAATTGAATACTTATTAATAAGGTGAATTAATAAATTAATTTATTTATACCTTTTTTATGTTTAGCAGGTTAATAATACAATTTCATTACTTAAAAAAAGCGATTTAAAAATTAGCAATCTTATTATTATATAAATAGAAGTACTGTATATTATTTTTAAAGAGTATCGGTTATTTGTATATAACTGATAAAAGAATTATTTTTTTAAATGACCTAAAGAAGCAGGACTAAAGATTTTTATTTATGACTTATAGCCTTATTTTGATAAGATTAAAGAAATATTTTTTATTCATATAATACATATTTTAATCTAATTTTTTTAAATTTCTCAATTTTCGGTTTCCAAGAAGCGTAAATTTCTTCAGTTGAAGTATTATTTTCTAGTTGTTCTTGCAATTTAGTGGTACCAGCTAGTCTAGTAAAAAAGTTATTAAAAAATTTACTTTTGTCTTTTGTTAAGGAATAAGCTTCAATTAAATAAGATAATTCAATTTTTGAAAGATTTTCAATATTGCTTAAATCAAAACCACAACATTCTATATTTTCATGCATTGGGTGTTTTGCTCCATTATTTGGTTGGGGTGTAAAACAAAAATTAAGTGTAGCTGGTTTCATAAATGGTGAACCAAAAATTTGAAATTGTTTTTCAGTTCCACGTCCAACGCTCACATTAGTTCCTTCAAAAAAGCACAAACTAGGGTATAAATTAATAGCCTTATCATTTGGTAAATTTGGGGATGGTTTAATAGGTAAACTGTATGAATTGCTATGATTGTAATTTTTTAATGGGATCACAGTTAAATCACATTTAATATTATTTTGAAGCCAATGTTCGCCATTTATCATTTGTGCATATTCACCAATGGTCATTCCATATACAACTGGTATTGGGTGCATTCCAACAAAACTGGTATGTTCCATTTCTAATGTTGGACCATCAATATACTGTCCATTTGGATTTGGTCTGTCTAAAACTATTACAGTAATTCCTTGTTCAGCACACGCTTCCATTACGTAATGAAGTGTAGATATATAAGTATAAAAACGCACGCCAACATCTTGAATATCAAAAACAACTACATCAATACCTTTTAATTGTTCTTTGGAAGGTTTTTTATTGCTTCCGTAAAGCGAAACAATTGGGATTCCTGTTTTTGCATCTAATCCATCAATAACTTTTTCACCAGCATCCGCATCTCCTCTAAAGCCATGTTCTGGTGAAAATACTTTTGAAACGTTTATTTTTAAACTAAGTAATGAATCAACAACATGCGTGTAATTTATATTCTCTATTCTGTAATCTTTTTTATTTTTTATTTTTTCACTTTTAAAAATCACAGAAGTTTGATTTGCAACCACAGCAACATTTTTTGAAGCTAAGAGTTTTAAATACAAATTTGTTTGTTGTGCTCCCGGTAAAATTTCTAAAACTGAAACTTCTTGAACTTGTAATTTTGAAGATTTAGATTGCCCACAAGAAATCAAACTAAAAAAGAATAAAAAAACCAATAAGAAATATGTATTTTTGAACGAATAAGAAATCATAGATAAATTGAATTACGAATTATTTATTGCAAAACGCATTATTGCTGCAAAACAGTATAAAAGTAGTATATCTTCACCAATAATAAAAATAGCAATTATAGCAATTGCCATTGGTATGGTTATTATGATGATTGCCATTTCTACAGGTGTTGGTTTGCAACAAAAAATACGTGAAAAACTATCAGGCTTTAACGGTCATATACAAATTACAAATTTTGATAATAATAATTCTGAAATTACTTTAAACCCTGTTTCAATAAAGCAAGATTTCTATCCTAAATTCAACAATGTTAGTGGTATTAAGAATGTTCAGGTTTTTGGGACAAAAGCTGGTATTATTAGAACAGAAACCGATTTTGAGGGAATTATTTTTAAAGGAGTTTCAAGTGATTACGATTGGACTTTTTTTAAAGAATATTTGATTGAAGGCGAGTTACCAAATTATACAAATGAAGTGTCTTTTGATGTTTTAATTTCAAGCGAAATTTCTAAGAGGTTAAATATTAAGTTAGGCAATGAGTTTAATATTCTTTTTGTAAAAGACGATCCATCTAAAGCACCTTGGCTACGGGTGGTAAAAGTTGTTGGAATATATAATTCTGGTTTTCAAGATTTTGACGAGAATTTTGTAATAGCGGATATTAAGCATATCCAAAAAATGAATAATTGGAATGAAGATGAAGTTGGTGGCTTTGAAGTTTTTATAACTGATTTTGATGCCATTGATGAAAAAAGTCAGGAAGTATATGAACAAACAGCATCAACGCTAAACAGCCAAAGTATTATAGAAAAATACCCAGCCATATTTGAGTGGATTGGTTTATTTGATACAAATATTTATATTATAATAGCTATTATGATATTAGTTGCAGGTATTAATATGATTACAGCTTTATTAGTGCTAATTTTAGAAAGAACTCAAATGGTTGGAATATTAAAAGCACTTGGGAGTAATAATATTAGTATTCGCAAAGTATTTTTATACAATGCCGGTTATTTAATTTTAAGAGGCTTGTTTTGGGGGAATTTAATTGGTTTAACAGTTTTATTACTTCAAAAATATTTGGGGTTGGTTACCTTAAATCCTGAAACATATTATGTAAAAACGGTTCCTATATATTTAGATTTTGGGTATATTCTTCTTTTAAACATAGGAACGCTTCTTTTGTGTTTATTAATGCTAATTATTCCTTCAATTGTAGTTTCAAAAATAAGTCCGTCAAAATCAATAAAGTTTGAATAATTGATTATTATTTAAATGGTGTTACAGTTACCGTAAAAGTATTTTTTCCTTCTGAAATATTAAACAACTCTTTTGTAAGCATTTCTTTACCAATATATGGATATGCAGTTATTGGCTCTATACAAAGCATATTAGAAACCTCTGTCCACAGCATAAAGTTGTTAAATCCTTCAGTTTTAAGTTTAATATTGTAGCCGATTTTTTTAACTAAAGTAATTTCATTAGTATTTAAAATAGGAAAGGCTTTAGAACCGCCTTTTATTATTTGAGGTATAGTTATTTCTTGTTTTTCAGATTTTACAATTTCATCTAAATTATTACTTAGCATAAAAGCAGGATGGTAACCCAGCATAAACGGCATTCCTTTTTCTGCTTCAATTTCAAACGAAATTTTTAAAGATTCATTTGTTAAGACATATGTTTTTATGAACGAAAAATTATAAGGCCAAGACAGTAATCTAGCAGAAGATTTTTCAGGATATTTAGAGTTTTCAATGGCTGAATAGGCAACATATTTTTTTAGGAAAGAACCAGAGTTTTCTATTTGATTTTTAATGAAATACTGTAGTTCTCTTAAAAGTCCGTGCTGATCTTGACTGTAATTTCCTTTTGGTGTTGAAACTATAAAATTGTTGGTTTCAGTTGGGCCAATAATTGGAAACATTTCTGTATCTGAATTTCTCCAACCAGGATTTCCTTTTTGATGTATTAATTCTTCTCCATTTTTTTGGTAACTAATTAATTCACCTTGTTCAATTTTAACAATTGAATTTTTATCTGCACTCATTAAATTCATAACTATTCAATTTAATTTAAAAAAAGCCCTAACAAATATAAAATTATGTTAGGGCTTTTAAGTTCTATGTATAATAGAATTATTTATTATTCTCAACAATATATTCCGTCATTTTCTTAACTAAATGAACTCTATCAACCCCGCGTACATTGTGTTCATGCATTGGATATGTAAAAAAGTCGATTTGTACTTTTTGTTTTACCGCTTCTTGCAATAAAGTCATACTGTGCTGAGGAACCACTGTTGGATCTACACTTCCGTGTATAATTAATAGTTTTCCCTCTAAGTTTTTAAGATAATTATGCACTTTTGCTTTCTCATAACCTTCTGGATTTTCTTGAGGCGTATCCATATAACGCTCTCCATACATCACTTCATAATATTTCCAATCAGTTACAGGACCTCCAGCTACAGCGGTTGTAAATACTCCTGAATTTCGTAGCATTAAACTGGTAGTCATAAAACCACCATAACTCCAGCCATTTACTGCAATTCTAGAACTGTCAACAAAATCTAATGATTTTAAATATTCAATACCTGTTAATTGATCTTCAACTTCAGCATTTCCTAGATTTCTATGAATAATACTTTCAAAAGCAAAACCTCTATTGGCTGAACCTCTATTGTCTAAGGTAAATACAATATAATTTTCGGCAGTTGCAAAAGCAGGCATCCATAAACTTGAACCACCTAACCATGAATTAGTGACTAATTGAGCATGTGGACCACCATAAACATACACTAAAACAGGATATTTTTTTGAAGCATCAAAATCTGCTGGTTTTGTAATTTTAGCATATAAATCAGTTCCATCAACTCCTTTAAGAGTTATGAATTCAGTTGCACCTAATTTGTAATCTTTTAGTGGATTTTCAGCAGTGAAAATTGAAGTTATTTTTAATTTTTTAGAATCTATAATTTCAATATTATTTGGAATTGTTAAACTACTGTATGCATCAATTAAATAATTTCCATCAGTACTTAATTGTGTGGAATGTGTTCCATTTGTTTTTGTTAGTTGGATATATTTTCCAGATTTTAAGTTTACTTTAAATGTGTGTGATTCCCGAGCATCATTACCAGTTCCTGTAATGTAAACGTTTTGTCCTTTCGTATCAAAACCTAAAATACCAGTAACTACCCACTTGAAATTAGTAACTTGTTTTACCAATTTTCCTTCGGTTGTGTATTCATATAAATTCATAAAACCATCA
Organism: Lutibacter sp.; assembly: GCF_041562875.1. Taxonomy (GTDB): domain Bacteria; phylum Bacteroidota; class Bacteroidia; order Flavobacteriales; family Flavobacteriaceae; genus Lutibacter. The sequence continues at coordinate 27,034 of NZ_JBFFOE010000018.1, forward strand.
CGTTCACTCAGCCAAAGAAATTCAGTAGATGAATTAGGTAAGAAAACTGCATCAAATTCAGGTTCAGTCCATTTATCGTTGGTTTCTTCAAAAAGCGTGTTTATTTTTTTTCCAGTTTCAACACTATACCTATTATACCAAACGTGATTTTGACCTCTGTTAATTTCTGCAACCAGCAAATATTTTTCATCTGGTGTCCATGATAAATTTGTTAAATAATGCTCGTCAGAAGTATCAATATCTAAGTATGTAGTTTCTTCTGTATTTATATTAAAAATACCAATTTTAGCTTTTTCACTTCCTTGTCCGGCCATTGGATATTTAATATTTTTTAAAGAAGCAGGGTAGGTAGTAATGTCAACTAATGGATAATCTGAAACATTGCTTTCATCTTTTTGATAAAATGCTAAATAAGTCCCTTTCGGGCTCCAGAATGTACCTTTTACAATTCCAAATTCACTTCTGTGAATTGCTTGTCCTGAAACAATATTTTTGTTTTCAATTGAAGTAACTGTAACTTTTGGGTTTGAAGCTGTTCCAATAAATAAATTATTATCTAGCGTGTATGCAATTGCTTTTGCGTTTGAATTGTACTCATTGTTTTGAGCTGCTTCCTCAAATAATACGGTTACACTTTTTGACTTGTTTATATAATTATAAACTTCAATAGAATTTTCATTGCTGAAAGTGAAATCAGTAGTTGAAATTTCTTGTAAACGTGGAAATCGTTTTAAAGTAGGATATGTTTTTTGAAGTTCCTCAAATGAGATTTTTTTAATAATTTTAGCTGTTTTCGCATCAGTAAATAGCAACTCGTTTTCTTTTTGAGAAACATAAATATCTGAATTGTTTACCCATTTTAAGTTTTGTAATGATGAAGGATACAATCCTTTATAATAGCCTAAAACAGCATCATCTACTGATAGATTTTGTTGTTGAGAAAAACCTAAAAAGAAGGTGCATAAAAATAGAAAAGAAAATAGTTGTTTCATTATTTTGTTTTTTTGTATTGAGTAACAAAGTTAATTAAATATAGTATGTATTTACTGATCTAAATCAGTTGTAAACTTAAAAATTCAAGCGAGCCATAATAGGATAATGATCGGAATAATTAACCTCAAATGTTTTAAAATTATTGATTTCAATCTTTTCATCTGCCAAAATAAAATCTATACGCAGCGGAAATTTATGATTGTATGATTTTCCAAATCCTTCACCCGCAACTTCAAAAGCGTCATTTTTACCATTTTTTAATGTATGATAAACCCAAGAAAAAGCATTATTGTTAAAATCACCACAAATGATTGATTTATGAGTTATTTTTTCTTGATGTTGAATAATTAATTCAGCTTGATCTGCTTGTTTTTTAAATGCTTTATCAACTCTAATTCTCAATTTTTCAGAATTTTCCTGATTAAAATAATCTTCTTTCGGATTAATACTTAAAGATTCTAAATGAACATTATAAACTCTCATAGTATCTTTATTTTTAATAATATCCACAAAAATGGCATTATTGCTGCTATTTAAAAAATCTAATGAACCAGAATTTATAATTTTATATTTCGAAAAAATTGCATGTCCAAATAGTTTGCTTTTTTTACTGGCTTTTATGTATTTATAAGGAAATTTAAATCCAATTTTTATGGTAGGATTGAATTCTTGTAAACATAAAATATCAGGTTCTTTTTCATTGATAAAATTATAAATTTTTTGATCTATATTTTCTTCATCAATCCAGTTATAAATATTAAACATTCGTACATTATAACTCATTATTTTTAGATCTGTACTTAACAAAATCTTTTTTTCGTTAAAAGAATATAATTTTGTAATATACTGAAATCCAATTAGTAATATGATTATTGAGATTAAAAATTGACGTTTTAATTTTAAGAACCAGTAAATTACAAATAGTAGGTTTATAAGAATTAAGACAGGAAGTGAAAGACTTAAAAATGAGATAAATGAAATGGTGTTTGGTGAAATATAATAGCTTAAAAATGAAAATAATAAGACCATTGCAAAAAGTGAGTTTACAACAGCTATTAATTTATCGAACCAAGATAATTTTTTCATAAAATGCTAATTTTTTCCAGCCCTAAATAAAAAGTCTTTTTCTTCTTGTGATAAACTTTCATAACCAGATTTACTTATTTTATCTAGAATATCATCAATTTTTCGTTGTCTGGTTTTAGAAACATCTTGTGTTGATGTTTTACTTTTAGTTTTGTAAACGGCTTTAAAGGGCGATTTCTTTTTAGGTTTAAATAGGTTGGTGAAATAATTAATCACTGCTTCAAACCATCTGCCAATGTCATTTCCTTTATTTAGTTGTGTTGCATATATATAGCCAAAAATGGCACCACTTAAATGTGCAATTCCACTTCCTTTATCGGGATTTGCCAATTGTAAAATACTTAAAACTACCCAAACAGCAGCCAAAACCCATAATTCTACACTTCCAATAAAACGAAGCTGAATGGCATAGCGTGGAATTTTAGTTGCAATGGCTATAAAAATAGTAGTTACAGCTGCAGAAGCTCCTGCTAAAGGTAATGCAGCCGTTTTATCAATAAAATAATAGTATCCTAAAAACACAATTCCCCCAAAAATTCCTCCTAAAAAGTAAAAATTTAAAAATTGTTTTTGAGTAAAAAAGTTTAAAAATAAGTTTCCTATATAGTACAAGACTAATAGGTTAGATAATACATGAAATAGGTTTTGATGTATAAAAGAGTAGGAGATTAACGTCCAAGGTTTGTATAAAAAACTCTCTAAATTTGATGGTAGTGCAAACCATTCAATAACATATTTATTGAGTAATACCGTTATTAAAAATAAAAATACATTGATGTAAATTATTTTTTCAGTGATATTTGCTTTGTTAAAAGCGTACCTTATGTCGTTTAAAATATTCAATTTAGTTCCAGCGTTTAAATTGGTTTTGTTTCCAGTACCAAGCAATTATAAATCCTATTAAAGCCCCACCAACGTGGGCAAAGTGAGCAATACCACCTCCAAACAAGGAGAATCCTGTTACTCCAGAAAATAAATCTAGCGCAATTAAAGCAGGTATAAAATATTTTGCAGCTATTGGAACAGGTAAAAATATCAATGCCAATTTAGCATTTGGGAACGATAAACCGAAAGCAACTAAAACTCCATAAATAGCTCCAGATGCACCAACAGCAGGAGTGTGATATGTAGCATAAAAGTCATTCAAATTATCCGCAGATACGTGTTCTAAAATTTGATTATTATAGCTTCCTGTGTTTAATATGTTTTGAATATCACTTCCAGATAACCCAATATTAACCAGTTGATCATATACATTATCAAACTGATAATAATTTACCAATGTATAAATGGCTCCAGCACCTAAACCTGCAGAAAAATAGAAGAATAAAAATTTATTTCGGCCCCACATTTGTTCTAAAGGTGTTCCAAATGCCCATAAACCATACATGTTAAATAGAATGTGAGTAAATCCACCATGCATAAACATATGTGTAAGAAATTGCCAAAATCCGAAATTTGGATTTTCAGGAAAATACAATGCAAATAAACTGTGTAAATTTAAATTTGGCATTAGGTATGTTGCAGCAAAAAATAGAACATTTATAATTATTAAATGTTTAACAGCTTCAGTAATTCTTCCCATAATTTTTAATAGTTAACAAGGTTAATTGTTAAATTTTTTATCAATTTCATCAATATCTATTGTAACAAAAGTAGTCTTTCCAAAAGGAGATAAATCAGGTTGTTTGCAAATAAATAATTTATTTACAATTTCTTCTTGTTCTCTTAAATCTAATTTTGTGCCTGTTTTAATGGCTAAACTTTTTGCTAAACTTTTTGCCATTACATCAAGTTGGCTAAAGCTTGCATTTGGTATATCATTTTTAATATCTTCTAATAATTGTTCAATTATAATGGTAATTTGGCTTTCTATAATAGTCACAGGAATACCATTTACTACAATTGAATCCTCTAAAATTTTATCAAATAAAAAGCCAACACTCTGTAAATCATCTTTAATTTCTCTTATTAATTCAATATCACTTTTATTAAATGAAATTTCTAAAGGAAACAATAATTGTTGGCTCAACGCTTCTTTAACGGTTATATTTTCTAAAAATTCTTCATATAAAATACGTTGATGCGCTAAATGCTGATTGATATATACAATTCCAGATTTAATGCTACTTACTATATATTTTTTATGAACCTGATATGTTTTGCTATTTGGTTTGTCATCTGAAAACAATAAATTAGGAATGGTTTCAGCTTCAACTTCAATTTTATGTAAATCAATTCCAGTATATAAACTTTCCCATTGTTGTGATTTTTCACGTTTGTATGGAAACTGAATAGATTTTTGTTCCTCATTTTTAAAGGGATTAAAATCGTGATTTACTGTAATTTTTGGAGTTTCAGATTTTTTATCTTTATAATTATATGGTGTGTCAAATGAAGCGCTTCTGTCAAAATCAAGAATTGGAGCAACATTGTATTGACCTAAACTATGCTTTACCGTAGAACGTAATATAGCATATAATGTTTTTTCATCATCAAATTTAATTTCTGTTTTTGTTGGATGAATGTTTATATCTATACTTTTAGTTGGGACTGTTAAATATAAAAAGTAGGTTGGAAAATAACCATTTGAAAGTAAACTTTCAAAAGCACTTGAAACGGCATGATTTAAATAAGCGTTTTTAATAAAGCGGTCATTCACAAAAAAGAACTGTTCATCTCTTTTTTTCTTTGCAAATTCGGGCTTTGTTATAAATCCGTTAATTTCAAGAACATCTGTTACTTCATTGATAGGAACTAATTTTTCATTCGTTTTTTTACCAAAAATGGAAACAATACGTTGGCGTAAATTACCCGAAGTTAAATTATAAACTTCACTTTCATTGTGATAAAATGAAAATGAAATAGTTGGATGCGCTAAAGCAACTCGTTGAAATTCATTGATAATATGACGCGTTTCTATGCTGTTTGATTTTAAGAAATTTCTTCGTGCTGGAATGTTGTAAAATAAATTTTTAACAGCTACTGAAGTTCCTTTTAGAGTTGAAACATTTTCCTGAAAAATTAGGTTACTGCCTTCAATTTTAATGTAAGTTCCTAATTCTTGGTTTTCTTGCTTCGTTTTTAAATCAACATGTGCAATGGCAGCAATTGAAGCTAATGCTTCGCCTCTAAAACCTTTGGTGTGTAAATTAAATAAATCTTCTGCCTTTTTTATTTTTGAAGTTGCGTGGCGCTCAAAACTAAGTCGGGCATCAGTAATACTCATTCCTTTACCGTTATCAATAACTTGGATGAGTATTTTGCCAGCTTCTTTTATAATTAATTTGATATTTGAAGCTTCTGCATCAATAGCATTTTCAAGTAATTCTTTTACTACTGAAGCTGGTCGTTGCACAACTTCACCTGCTGCAATTTGATTAGCAACATGGTCGGGTAGTAACTGAATAATATCTGGCATTTAAAAAGGTTTCTTGAAAATTGATAAATCGAAATCAATAATGTATAAAAATATGAAGGTTAATATAGCAATAATAATTAAAATTGTTTTATTAAAACCTTTATTTTCTGAATTTTCACTTTCTTTAAAAGCCGATTTAAATTTTTCTTTTAAACCTTTATTTTCACCAACAGTAGTTCTAAAATCATCAAATTTATGACCTATTTTATACGGGTTTCCATCACCACTAAAATATCTAGGCTTGTAGTCAAATTTTTTATTTGTGCGTTTTCTTAAAATTCCCATAATAGTCAAAAATACTGAATTCTGAAGTTGTGGTCAAGTTTTGTGAATAAGAAGTCTGTTAAAACTCTCTTAAAGCTGCCATTTTAATAGCTGCAATAGCACATTCTATTCCTTTATTTCCGTGTTTACCACCAGAACGGTCAATAGATTGCTGTTTTGTGTTGTCTGTTAGTACACAAAAAACAACAGGAATATCATATTTAATATTCAAATCTTTTATTCCTTGAGTTACGCCATCACAAACAAAATCAAAATGTTTTGTTTCACCCTGAATTACATTTCCAATAGCAATTATTGCATCTAATTTTTGGGTTTCTATCATTCGTTTGCAACCATAGATAAGTTCAAAACTTCCAGGAACATCCCAACGAATAATATTTTCTTTAGTTACTCCATTCTCAATAAATGCTTGTTCAGCACCTAAATATAAGTTTTCAGTAATGTCAGGATTCCATTCAGAAACAACAATCCCAAACCGAAATCTCTTCGCGTTTGGGATTGTAGCTTTATCGTAATTTGATAAATTTGTTGTAGCCATTTACCTCTTATTTTTTAGACGCATAGGTTGCTCTACTAATATGAATATCAATATTTTTTGCTTCATCAGAATTTGGATAATCAGTTTTTATTCTATTGAATAGCTCTAAGGCTTTTGAGAATTTTTCCAAATCCATTGCTGTATTTCCAGCTTTAAAAAGGAATAATGGAGTTGAAAAATTATTATCTCTTAAATCAGCTGCTTTTAAATAGTAATCTAAAGCATCTTCAGGTTGGTTAATATCAGCAAATGCATCACCAATAGCACCCTTTGCAGTTGGAGCTAATAATTCATCTTCTGAAGAGAATTTCTCTAAATATTCAATCGCTTCTTTATAATTTTTTAATTTTAAATAAGAAATACCAGCATAGTAGTTTGCTAAATTTCCTGCTTTGGTTCCACTATATTGACTTGAAACATCAACAAAACCTAGCTTTCCATCAGCACCATTTAATGCCAATGTATATAAAGAATCTACTGCTACAGAACCAGTGCTTGCTTCTTCAAAATAAGCTTTTGGAAATGCTAATTCATTTGCAGCTTCTTTTTCTTTTGGAGCTTTAATATATTTTTGATATGGTAAATAACCTAAGATTAAAGCCACTACCAAACCTAAAACAATAAATATTGTTTTTTGGTTTTTTATTACGAATTTTTCAGATCTTGATGCTGTTTCATCTAATGTATTAAAAACATCAGCTGTTGTTGAATGCTCTGCAGTATTGTTTTGATCTTTTTTTGCTTTACTGCCTGTTTTTTTATATGTTGCCATTTATTCTAATTAATTTTGTAGGCGCAAAAATAGCCTTTTTAATTGGAAAATGAAAATGCAATTATATCAAAATTCCCATTTATTTTCAATAATTTTAAACTTTCAAAAAATATAGATGCACTTACAAAAAATTACTTTAGTAAATTTTAAAAATTTCGAATCACAAACGTTTGATTTTCAGGAAAAAATCAATTGTTTTGTAGGTAATAATGGTGTTGGAAAAACCAATGTTTTAGATGCTATATATTATCTTTCTTTTGCTAAAAGTTACTTTAATTCTGTGGCTACGCAAAATATTAGGCATTCAGAAGAGTTTTTTATGATTGAAGGAGCCTATAAAATTAATGATAAAACCGATACTGTTGTATGTAGCCTAAAACGTGGAAATAAAAAAGTAGTTAAACGAAATGGGAAAGCTTATGAAAAATTTTCTGATCATATAGGTTATTTACCTTTGGTTATTATTTCGCCAGCAGACAGCGATTTAATTACGGACGGAAGTGATACACGTAGAAAATTTATAGATAATGTAATTTCACAATCAGACAATCAATATTTACAAACCATTATTAAGTATAATAAGGTTTTGGCTCAGCGTAATTCATTATTGAAATTTTTTGCAGTAAATAGAGCTTTTGATGCTTTAAATTTACAAGTTTATGATGAACAATTAGAAAGGTATGGCCTTATTATTTATGAAAAGCGAAAAACCTTTTTAGAAGAATTTATTCCAATATTTAAAAAGCGGTATGAAGTAATTTCTAGCAGTTATGAAATAGTTGATTTAGTTTATAAAACTCAACTTGATTCAATTGGTTTTTTAGAATTGCTTGCGCAAAATGTAGCTAAAGACAGAATCCTACAATATACAAGTGCAGGTATTCATAAAGATGATTTAACTTTTGAAATTGAAGGTTATCCTGTAAAGAAATTCGGATCACAAGGTCAGCAAAAGTCTTATTTAATTGCATTGAAATTAGCACAATTTGATTTTATTAAAAAGCAGTCTAACCTAAAACCAATTTTATTATTAGATGATATATTTGATAAGCTTGACGATTTGAGAGTTGCTCAAATAGTTAATTTAGTTAATAATAATGAATTTGGACAATTATTTATAACGGATACACATAGAGAACGTACTGAAGAAGTAGTAAAAACAACAAAACAACCATATAAAATATTTCAATTATAATGGCAAAACGTCAAAATGAATTTCATTCTATTCAAGATTTAATGAAAGATGTAATTTCAGAAAATAAGCTAACAAAAGGAATGCACCAATTATCGGTTAAAGATGCTTGGGCTAAATTAATGGGGAAAGGTGTAGTTTCTTATACTAATAAAGTAGAATTAAATAGAAATACTTTAATCGTAAATTTAAAATCTTCAGTATTAAGAGAAGAATTAAGTTATGGTAAAGAAAAAATAATTAAAATGATGAATGAGGAATTAGGTGAAGATTTAATTTCTAAAATTATTTTAAGCTAATAATTGATTATTAAACAGTTGCGATTTTTTTGTAAAAATGCTTATGTCATTCCTGCCCTTCGCAGGAATGACATAAGAGTATGGCTAAATAAAATTCATTGAGATAAACACATAAAAAAACCGTTGCATTACAACGGTTTTTTGTATTTTGTTAAAGGTAACTCTTAAAACATTTCTCTTCCTGAGAAATGAAAAGCACCTTCAATAGCTGCGTTTTCATCACTATCAGAACCATGAACAGCATTTTCTCCCATTGAAGAAGCATATAATTTACGAAGAGTACCTTCAGCAGCATCAGCTGGATTGGTTGCTCCAATTAAAGCTCTAAAGTCTTCAACAGCATTTTCTTTTTCTAAAATTGCAGCTACAATTGGTCCACGAGTCATAAACTCAACCAATTCACCAAAAAATGGGCGTTCGCTGTGAACTGCATAAAATTCTTCAGCATCAGCTACGGTCATTTGTGTTTTTTTCATTGCTACAATTCTAAAACCTGCAGCATTTATTTTTTCTAAAATTGCTCCAGTATATCCTTTTTCAACTGAATCAGGTTTAAGCATTGTAAATGTTCTATTTGTTGCCATTTTTATTTATCTTAATTTTTAAAATCGGGGCAAATATAGTATTTTCTATATAAAGTTATAATTACGGTTAATAATTTTGAGTAAAGGCTTCGTAAAGTTTGTTGTTCTCGCCTCTTATTTCTAGGACTACAGTATCAGTTTTTAAGTCAATTTTTAAAATACCGTAACTTTTTTCTGAAACTACATTTCCAACTCTAAATTTATTTGGTTCTTCACTGAAATTTGAGTACGAATGTGTTAACCCGCTAGAAGTAAAATCTATAAGAGGATACTTTAAACTGTCAATTTCTTTTTTCGAAAACTCAGAAATATGTCTATCTCCTGAAAGGATAATAGCATTTTTAGTTTTTGTTAAAATAAGGAGGTTCTCAAATTTTTCTATTTCGTGAGGCATATTTCCCCAAGTTTCGAAACCATGTTCTGCAGATAAAAATTGGATGCTGCTCATAATAATTGTGTAGGATGCTTTCGAGTTTTGAAGTTGGTTTTCTAACCATTTCCATTGAGTTTTTCCCAATATAGTTCCATCACTGTTTGTATTAGGTTTGTATCGTCTTTTAGTTTCAATATCATCAGTTAGAGCTGTTCTAAAATAACGAGTATCTAAAATAATAATTTTAATAATTGTTTCATTTAAACTATAATTTTTAGAAAAATAGATACCTTCTTGTTTTCTTCTTTCATCTTCTTTTGGAACATCTATAAAGTCTAAAAATAGTTGTTGAGCTTCTACTTTTCTTGGATACTCAATACCACCATCATTTACACCATAATCGTGATCATCCCAAGTGGCAAGTATTTCAATATTTTTCCTGAAATTTGAATACTCAACATTGTTTTTTTGCTTTAGATAATTTTGCTCTAAATAAGCCATATCTTGGGTATCTGAATAAATGACGTCACCTCCCCAAATCCAAACATCAGGATTGTTTTTTTTAATTTCAGGCCAAAAAGTATTAGGTAATACTTGATTATTGCAAGATCCAAAAGCAATTACAAAACCATTAGTAGCTTCTGTAGTATTTGAAATTTTAATAGTTGGTTTATGTTCAGTTTTACAAGACGTGATTACAAAAAGAAAGATGAAAAGGGTTTTAAAATAAGTCATTATTACAATTGATAAAATTTTGCAAATCAAATATACAATTCTTAACCTAATAAAATATAGGATTATTTGTATATTTGCTTCTTATGAATGTAAATGAAATAAAGGAAGTAAAAGCGTTGCTTTCAACGCCTAAAAACATAGTTATTGTACCACATAGAAACCCGGATGGTGATGCAATTGGAGCTAGTTTAGCAATGTATCATTATTTAAAAAATAAAGGACATAGAGCAACTGTAGTCTCTCCAAATGATTATCCTAGTTTTTTAAAGTGGTTACCAGATACTGAAGAAGTTTTTAAATTTGATACCCAAAATAGGCAATCGAAAAGTTGTATTGAGGAAGCTTCAATAATTTTTTTATTGGATTTTAATGCCTTGCATAGAGTTGGTAGTGATATGCAAAACACGTTAGAGGATTATAAAGGTACGTTTATAATGATTGATCATCATCAACAACCAGATGATATTGCAACCTACTTATATTCTGATGTTTCTATTTGTTCAACCTGTCAAATGGTGTATCATTTTTTAGAAAAATTAGAGGATGTAAACAGTATAAATGCTGATATTGCTAATTGTTTATATGCAGGAATTATGACGGATACAGGTTCATTTCGGTTTCCTTCAACAACTAGCACAACACATAGAATTGTTGCTGAATTAATTGATAGAGGGGCCGAAAATGCCAAAATACACAACAATGTTTATGATACAAATTCATACGGTAGATTACAACTTTTAGGGCGTGCTTTAAGTAATTTAGTAGTAATTGAAAACCTTAAAACAGCATACATTACATTAAGTCAACAAGAGTTAAATGAATTTAAGTATGAAAAAGGCGATACTGAGGGTGTTGTAAATTACGCATTATCTTTAGAAGATGTTATTTTTGCAGTTATTTTTATTGAAGATGTGGAACAACAAATTATTAAAATTTCATTGAGATCAAAAGGAAGTTTTTCCGTTAATAAATTTTCACGTGAACACTTTGATGGAGGTGGCCATGACAATGCAGCAGGAGGGAAGTCATTACTATCAATGGAAGCAACAATTTCAAACTTTTTAAGTGTGCTTCCTAACTATAAAAACGAATTAATAAATTCTTATGAAGCATAGTTTTTTACTTTTAGGTATTTCAATTATATTGTTTTCATGTGGAAACACAGTTGCAAGAAAGCCAGTAGTTAGAAAAACGTCTTCCTTTATGGAAGAATCAGTTTCTTTGAATAAGTCGATAATTTTGGCTGAAGAAAATGCATTTAAAGCCCTCATGGAATTAGATTCTTTAAATACATATATAGCTTCATCAGATGGATTTTGGTATAAATTTGATAAAAAAAATGTAACAGAATATGTTCCTGAATTTGGAGATGAACTTTTGTATACGTATGAAGTTTATGATTTAAATAATACAATTATCTATACTGCTGAAGAAATAGGTGAACAAAAATATTTTGTAGATCAACAAGAAATAATAGAAGGGTTAAGAAATGGATTAAAATTGATGAATGAAGGTGAAATTGTTACTTTTTTATTCCCATCTCACAAAGTTTTCGGATATTTGGGCGATCAAAAAAAAATAAATATTAATCAATCGTTAATATATAAAGTTCAATTAATTAAAATAAAAAAGAAAAATGAAAGTAATTAAATTTTTAATCGTTGTTGTACTAGTTTCAACTGTAGTATCATGTAATAGTCAAGGAATTACAAAAAAATCCTTAAAAAGTGAAAATGACACAGTAAGCTATGTTTTAGGGCTTGATATTGCGAATAAATTGAAAGGAAATTTTGCAGATGTTGATAAAGATCTTTTTATACAAGGTGTTATAAGTGGAATTGATTCAACAAATATCTTAATTGAAGCAGATAAAATAGATGGAATATTAAGAGAATTTTTTCAAAAGAAACAAGTTGAAATGAGAGAAAAGCAACAAGCAGATGCTTTAAAAAAAGCAGAAGCTGAATTTGGAGACTTAAAAGCTGAGGGAATTAAATTTTTAGAAGATAACAAATCTGTAAAAGGAGTTCAAGTTACTGAAAGTGGTTTGCAATACATTGTTTTAAAAGAAGGTTCAGGAGAAAAACCATTGGAAACGTCAAAAGTAAAGGTTCATTATCATGGTACTTTAATTGACGGAACTGTTTTTGATAGTTCTGTTGATAAAGGAACACCTGCTGAATTTGGTGTAAATAGAGTAATTAAAGGATGGACTGAAGGACTTCAATTAATGAATGTAGGTTCAAAATATAAATTTTTTATACCTCAAGAATTGGCTTATGGAGCAACACCACGTCCAGGAGGAGCAATAAAACCTTTTGCAACATTAATTTTTGAAGTTGAATTGTTAGAAATTGTAAAATAAGCAACTTATATAATTTGTGTTTTTCCATAAAATTTAAAATAATATGAAAACTGTAAAATTTTTAATAGTTACTTTTTTGTTAATTACAGTTTCTTGTAAACCAACCAAATATGCTGATTTGGCTGATGGTTTGTATGCAAACATGGAAACTAATAAAGGATCAATTTTATTAAAACTTGAATTTGAAAGAACACCCATTACTGTAGCTAATTTTGTTTCTTTAGCAGAAGGTACAAATAAACAGGTTGTTGATTCTTTAAAAGGAAAACCTTTTTACAATGGCCTTATTTTTCATAGAGTTATAAAAGATTTTATGATTCAAGGAGGTGATCCTTTAGGTACTGGAGAAGGTAATCCTGGTTATAAATTTATTGATGAATTTCCAAAAGATGAGCAAGGCCAATTGTTTTTAAAACATGATAAACCAGGTGTTTTATCCATGGCAAATTCTGGTCCGGTTACTAATGGAAGTCAGTTTTTTATCACTCATAAAGAGACTCCTTGGCTAGATGGAAAGCATACCGTTTTTGGGAATGTTATTAATGGACAATCAGTTGTTGATTCAATTGTTCAAAATGATGTAATTGAAAAAGTTGAGATTATAAAAATTGGTAAATCTGCCAAAAATTTTAAAGCAGATAAAGAGTTTTTAAAATATTTTGAAGCGCAAAGTTTAAAGGAAGAAAGAATTAAGCAAGTTGCAGATAAATCTTTAAAAGAATTTGATAAAAATTCTGCAAAAGCTACAGAATTACCTTCGGGCTTAAAAATTTATATCACTGAAACTAAAAATGGTGAATTTCCAGTAATTGGTTCAAATGTAAAAGTGAATTATGCAGGTTATTTTACTGATGGAAGGTTATTTGATACAAGTATGAAAGATGTTGCAATAGCTTATAATGTTTATGATGAAGATAGAGATAAAAAAAATGGTTATGCACCATTTACAACAGAGTATAGTTCAGAAGCACGTTTAATTCCAGGTTTTAGAGAGGGATTGCAACAAATGAGAGTTGGAGATAAAGCCATGCTATTTATACCTTCTCATTTAGGTTACGGTGCTCATGGAGCAGGTGGTGTAATTCCACCAGATACCGATTTAGTTTTTGTACTAGAATTGGTTGAAGTTGTTGGCTCAAATCAATAATTAAATTAAGATTAGTAACTATGTTAGATGCAATTTTAAATAAAGACATAGAATTACTAATTTACTTAAATAATTTAGGAACAGTACAATGGGATGGTTTTTGGCTATTTGTAACCAACAAATATAGCGCTATCCCATTGTATTTTTTTTTACTTTTTTTTACTTATAAGAAATACGGAATTAAAAAAACATTAGTTGCTATACTTTTTGTAGCTGTATTTATTACTATTTCAGATCAAACAAGCAATTTATTTAAATATGGTTTTAAAAGATTAAGACCTTGCCATGATGAGCATATTTCGCATTTAATTAGATTGGTTGGAAATAGATGTGGAGGTTTGTATTCTTATTTTTCAGCACATGCAGCCAATTCAATGGCGATAGCAATATTTTTTGGAATGTTATTAAAATCTTACTCAAAATATGTGCTTCCAATAGTAATTTTATGGGCATTTTTAGTAGCCTATAGTAGAGTTTATATTGGAGTTCACTTTCCTTTAGA
>NZ_JBFFOE010000019.1:0-40552 GCF_041562875.1 Lutibacter sp.
AAATTAATTACACCGCTATTGGCATTGTGAATTTAAACTCACTGCCTTCATTTATTGAACTTTCTACCCATAATTTACCTCCATGTTTTTCAACAAAATCTTTACATAAAATTAAACCTAATCCAGATCCTTGCTCATTAGCGGTACCAACATTTGATTTTTTTACTTCAATGCTAAATAAATTATCTATATCTGATTGTGATATACCAACTCCATTGTCTTTAACTGAAATTTCTACAAAATTAGAAGTAATAGAAGATAATATTTGAATTTCACCTTTTAAAGCCGTAAATTTTATGGCATTTGAAATTAAATTTCTAAGTATGGTGGCTAACATATCCTCATCAGCATCCACAAAAAGATTATGAGGTACCTTATTTAAAATTTTAATATCTTTATTAATCGCTTGAATTTCTGACAACACTATAACATCAGAAACTTTTTGTATCAAATTAACTTCTTGAGGATTGAATTCTATATTTCCTGATTGTGCATTTGCCCAAATTAATAAGTTATTTAATAAACTTGAAGCTTTTGAACTAGATCCTTTTATGATGTTTAAAAATTTTAACCTCTTTTCATCATCATACTCATGAATATTTTCAATCATAAGTTCTGTGAATCCTTCAATAGAATTAAAAGGGCTTCTTAAATCATGTGCAATAATTGAGAAGAAGGTGTCTTTGGTTTTATTTATTTGTCTTAAATTATCACTTTGAATTTGAATTTCTTCATTCATTTTATTTATCTGATGATTCTTATATTCTAACAAATTAAATGCATTTTTCTTAGCTGTTTGCTGCAAGATTAAAAGGACTACAAAAAAGCCAAATAGTACTATTCCACTAATCAAAAAGTTAGATAGTTTTTTACCATTTTTATATTTTAATTCAGCTACTTCTGTTTTATTAGATAAATCACTTATGGTAAATTGCGATTTTTCCAAATTATTTAACGCATGAAACAACTTTACTTTTTCTTTTTTATCTGCTGCTATTAATTTTTCTCTTATTTTTTTATTTTCTTTAAGGTAATAAAATGCTTTTGAATTATTTCCTAAAGCTTCATAAGCTTTTGAGAGAAAGTTTAAACTTTCAACTTCAATATTTACGTGTCCAATTTTTTTGGCAATTCCAAAACTTTTTTTAGAATTTATAATGGCCTCTTTATATTGTTTAAGGTCTAAATTACTTTCAGCCATATTTAAATAAACAATAGCAACTAATTCATTATCTCCTGTTTCTCCTGAAATTTTCAATGCTTTAGCAAAATATACTTCTGCTTTATCATGCTGTTTCAAACTTAAATAACAATCTCCAATATTATTAAAAATTGTAGCAATATTATTTTTGTCCTCATCTTTTTCTAATAAAACTAAAGCCTTTTCATAATAATGAATACCTTCAATATTTTCACCAGAATCTGCAATTGCATTTCCAAGATTCAAATACGAATTTGCAATTCCAATTTTGTTATTAAGTTTTATATAAATTGTTAAAGCATCCCTAAAATATTTTTTGGCAAACTCATAATTTTCTTGTGAATAATATAAGTTCCCAATACCATTATAATTTATTGCAATTCCATTTTCATCATTATTAATTTTATTAATATTTAATGATTTTAAATAAAATTCAATGGATTTGTCTTCAGAAAGAAGGTAGTAATAACAATAAGCAATTGCAGAATATACTGTTGCTTCTTTTTTGGATTGTTTACTTTTATTAAAATATAAAGCTGCTTTTTCATAATTTTCAATTGCTTTTTCAAATTCATTGTTATCCTCATAAAACCAACCAATTTTATAGAAAATAGATTCAATTTTTGGTTTTGAATTTAATTTAGCAGCTAATTCGAGAGCATTTTTATAATATTGTAAGGTCGAATCTTTATTTATTTTTAAATAAGAATCTGCAATCATTAAATTTAATGAAACTTTAGTAGTGTCAACTATCTCATATTGTAGTTTCTTTTTTAAATCAGCCATAGTTGTTAATTCCTGACTTAAAATAGATACTGAAAACCCTATAAAGATTAGAGTTATTAATTTTATCCTCATACTCATTAAGTTTTTAAAATAGATATCAACCTAAATTAAAACTGATTATTTACACAAACATACTATTTATATAGTAAAAAAAACCATTTATTTAATTAAAAATCACTATTTTAAATTAAAATTAATAGCTAAAACTTGCTCTGAAATATATTTATTCAAAAAACCTTCTGAAAACAAATAACTTCCCGCTATATCATTGTTTTGGAGTAGACTTACAAAATCAATTGCTAAAAATTCTTTTAACATAGGTTTTGCTATTAATTTATAACTAAAATGCCAAGGTTCATATTTAAACCCTTTTCTTTCTATATCATCATCATATACCAAATAAAAACCATAATTTTCTGAATTCTGATCCATCCAAGTTTTAAGGTTTGAATAAATTCCTTCATTTATATAATTCTCTTCTATGAGCATATCTTCTGGAGCTGAAACAACAGTATCTATAATATCAATATCTGTTCCCCAATGATGGCGAGATGTACCTGGAATTGTAGAATATTCGATGATTTTTTCAATAGATTGTTGATCTGAAAGACCTTCAGCTATATATTTTTCAAATTTTGTATTCCAAATTTCCTTTTGACGATTAAAACTTCTATATCCTGAAACAATTTGAATAGAAATACCTTCTATTAAAGCAGCTTTTTGCATTTCCTCAAAAGCTTCAAAAACATCTTTTTGCAACTTAATATCCTCACTCTCAAAATTTAGCTCGCCCACTCCTGTTAAATCCTCCTCAGAAAAAATAGACTGAGAATAGTTTACAGAATTTAGCACACCTATTAGTTGAACAAAAAATAAACTAATCACAATTAATTGACCTTTCTTTTTCATTTTTTTAACTTAAAGTTATTCCAAATATTTAAACATCACATAATGGTCTCCAACATATTTAATTTCAAATTTTTCTCCATAGGTTTGTAAACCTAATTTTTCATAAAAATTAACTGCTTTAATTCGAGCATTGCACCATAAACAATTCGTTTTTAACTCTTTCAAAATAGAAAAAGATTCTTGTAACATTAATTTACCCAATCCTAAACCTTGATATTCAATTAAGGTTGCCATTCCTCTTAATTGATATTGAGTTCCTTTAAAATTAGCATTACGCTCTTTCATGTAGCTTGAAACTGCAACTAATTTTCCATCTTTAAAGGCACCCAAATGAAAGGTGTTTTCATCAAAATCACCATTAAATTCATAAGGCAATGGAATATTTTTACGTAAAACCTCTAAGCGAATTGGATAGGTTTCCTCTGTTGTTATTTTTTTAATTTCTATCATATTTCATACCATATAAAACTGCGGGTTGATGATTGTAGATGAATTTATTTTTATAAATAAAACCACATTTTTTTAATACTTCAATTGAAGCTATATTTTTAATAGATACTCTTCCTATTAGTTTTTTCAACTTTAAAACTGAAAACCCATAATTTACGCACGCTTTTGCTGCTTCTGTAGCATACCCTTTTCCCCAATGCTTTTTATAAAATCGGTAACCTAAATCAGTTTCTTCCTTTTTTTCTTCAAATTTTAAGCCACACCAACCTATAAACTCGTGAGTTTCTTTTATGCAAACAGCCCAACGCCCATAACCATTTCGTTTATAATCTGAATAATTTTTTATAAAAATCATAGCTTCTTCCAAAGATTTAAATGGCTGATTTCCTGTGTATCTCAAAACTTCAAAATCATTATTTAAATGATAAAAATGAAAACCATCAGAAGCTATAAATTCTCTTAAATACAGACGCTCTGTTTCTAAAATAATTTTCATATCTCTAAACTTTATTTTTTAATGCCAGCAAATAGCCTTCAATATTAAGCATCCTCTTGTATCCCAAAATTTAATATATTCGTTTCATTATAATTAATACAAAATACAAAAACTATTCAAATGGAAAACATAGAAATAAAATTAATTGAAACTAAAAATATTCTTAGTATTTTTCCATTATTGAAGGAATTAAACAGTACTACTTCTGATACTATTTTAAAACAACGTTTGTTAGAAATGACCACACAACATTATAAATGTGTTGGAATGTATTTAAATAATGAATTAATTGGCATTTCTGGGCTTTGGTTTTTAACAAGACATTACTGTGGAAGAACAGTAGAACCAGACCATGTGGTTATAAATTTTAAACATAGAAACAAAGGATTAGGCAAAAAATTGTTTGAATGGAT
This sequence comes from Lutibacter sp., assembly GCF_041562875.1. Lineage (GTDB taxonomy): Bacteria > Bacteroidota > Bacteroidia > Flavobacteriales > Flavobacteriaceae > Lutibacter. The sequence continues at coordinate 4,256 of NZ_JBFFOE010000019.1, forward strand.
TTATAATTATGCTCAAAGTATTGGTTATGAAGCTACTGAGCTAAATACCTATATTGAGAATGTAAAATCACACAAATTTTATGAAAATGAAGGCTTTAAAAAGCTTGGATACCATTACTTAAAAAAGTTTTAAAATTCTTTAAAAAATATTTGCAAAAGTCTAAAAGGATTGTATATTTGCACTCGATTGCGAGAGTAGCTCAGTTGGTAGAGCTTCAGCCTTCCAAGCTGACTGTCGCCGGTTCGAGCCCGGTCTCTCGCTCAAAAAAAAGCTAAACGAAAGTTTAGCTTTTTTATTTTAATTTATGCCCAAACAACAGTAATAAAATTATTGGAACACCTAATAAAAGAATTGTTGTAGTACTTGTTAGAAATATTGATGGGTATACTATTAACATTAACGCATAACCTCCTATTGCGCCACCTAAATGTGCTGAATGACCCACATTTCCAAGTTGTTTTTTCATTCCATAAATTGAATACAATAAATACCCTAAACCAAAAATATATCCAGGTATTGGAATTGGCAATGGAAACATCATTAAACGCATATCCGGATTCAATAAAATAGCGGCATAAATAATTCCTGCAACAGCACCCGAAGCCCCAACTGCAGTATAATACAATTCATCTTTATGATACTTTAGCGTTAATACGTTTCCGGCTAGTAAACTTCCTAAATACAAGATTAAAAATTTTATGATACCCAATTTTATGATAATAATTGGCGCAAAAATATATAAAACATACATATTCAAAATTAAATGCATATAATCTACATGCAAAAATGCCGATGAAAACATTCTAATTTGCTCCCCACGTTTTATCGCTCCTATTTGAAATTTATAGTTATCAAAGAACAAACGATCGCTAAACCCTTTTATAGAAAAAGCAACGTTTGCAAGAATGATAATTAACAGTATTGGACTTATTGACATATTATTTATTTTAATAAGGTACGAAAATATGAAAAATTGCTGATATTGATTTGTTAGTTTCTGAAGTATTAAAAATTAAATACGATATTTGCAATCATAAATTATGAATCTACTTATTTACATACTAGTTTACCCATTAATTTGGTTTATTTCAATATTACCATTTAAGGTTTTGTATTTCATTTCTGATATTTTTTATGTAATTATATATAATGTAATTGGGTATCGAAAAAAAGTTGTTTTAGATAATTTAAAATTAGCTTTCCCCGAAAAACCCATTGAAGAATTATTAGAAATACAAAAGAAATTTTATCATCATTTTATTGATATTTTCATTGAAATGATAAAATCATTTACTATTTCTAAAGAAGAAGTTTATAAGCATTACAAATATCCTAACATAGATTTTTTTACGGAATTATATAAAGATGGGAAAAGTGTTATTTTGGTAGGACCACATTATGCAAATTGGGAGTGGATAATGAGTTTAGACTCATTTGTAAATTATAAAGGTTATGCTGCTTACACTAAAGTAAACAATCCTTATTTTAACAATAAAATTTTAAAATCAAGAAAAAAATTTGGAACTAATTTAGTGCCAACTTCAAAAATAATTACTGAAATTATTCACAATCAAAAAAATAACATTCAGGCAATGTATGGGCTTTTAAGCGATCAGTCTCCTATGTTAAAAAAGAGTTTTTATTGGAGAACATTTTTTAACATTAAAGTTCCTGTACATACTGGAGGGGAAATGCTTGCAAAAAAATACAATATGAATGTTGTATATATGAATGTTAAAAAGGTGAAACGAGGGTATTACGAAACAACTTTTAGCTTAATTACTAACGAAGCTTCAAAACACCCTGATTATGAACTAACAGATATTTTTATAGACAAAGTTGAAAAACAAATTCGCAAACAACCTGAATATTATTTTTGGACTCATAAACGCTTTAAGCATAGAGATAAAGCACCTAAAAATTAATTTTTAGTTAAATTAAATCTAGCTCCAAATACATACATATTTTCTAAAAAAGTAAAATGTTGTGATGCAGAATCTGTTTTACTTGCAGTAGTCCTAATATCACTCATATTAATATATCCAACTTTCATATTAGATTGAATAAAAAAGTGTTTAAAAAACGTAATGTTTAAGCCAACGTATGCTGATACTCCATATCCTGAAATGTGAAATTCATCGTACCTTTCTTTACCTAATAAAGTGGTATTTGTTTTAGGATATAATACACCAACACCAATACCTTCAGTTAAATTAATATCAATATTTTTAATTGGAAATTTCAACCAATTATCTAAATTATCAAATCTACTAACCTCAACATTTACATAATTTAAACCATCTGTGTGTTCAAAAAGTAAAAATTCTTTAGTCAATACAATTTCATCATTGTTATAAATACCATCAAAATCACCACCTGTACTTATAGTTCCATTTATTGTTACTGCTTGATCATTTCTCATTACATATTTCATGTGATCAACACCTATTGAGACTGTATAATTCTCTTTAAAAAAATAACCTATTCTAAAATTTGTTTGCGGTATTGTAATCTCATCTAATTTAAAATAATAAATACCAAAAGGTTTTGGCTTATCATCTGATTTTACATCTTGTAAAGTGAAATTATAATCATCTCCTTTAAAAGTAATATTTGACGTTGAATAATGTCCTCTATTCCATCCCCAATAAGCAAACATTTTTCCTTTATTACTACCTGTATCGTTATAATTAACTTTTTGAGCATCTAAAACTTCTTGAGAAAAAGTTATGGTACTAACTAATATTAGAATTCCTAAAATTATATATTTCATTGTGTTATTTGTATCTTAAATGATTTCTTTTATTTCTGATATAAAACGTTGTGCTAATTCATCAGCACTATTTTGAGAAGTACTTTCAGTGTATATTCTAATAATAGGTTCTGTATTCGATTTTCTAAGATGTACCCATTCTGTTTCAAAATTAATTTTAACACCATCAATTGTAATTACATCTTCATTCATATATTTAGCTGCAATTGTTCTTAAAATCTCATCAACATTAATTTGGGGTGTTAATTCAATTTTATTTTTACTCATAAAATAGTTTGGATAACTTTCTCTTAATTGTTTACAAGAAATTTTTGAATGCGCTAAATGAGATAAAAATAAAGCTACACCAACTAGTGAATCTCTACCATAATGAGATTCTGGATAAATAATTCCTCCGTTACCTTCACCTCCAATTATTGCATTTGATTTTTTCATTAATTCAACCACATTCACCTCTCCTACTGCACTTGCCTGATACTTACCTCCATGCTTTTCAGTAACATCTCTTAAAGCTCTGGATGATGATAAATTAGAAACTGTATTCCCTTTCGTTTTTCCTAAAACATAATCGGCACATGCAACTAACGTATATTCTTCTCCAAACATAGAACCATCTTCACAAACTAATGCAAGTCTATCAACATCTGGATCAACTACAATTCCCAAATCTGCTTTTTCTTTAACAACTAATTCTGAAATATCTGTTAAATGTTCTTTCAAAGGTTCTGGATTGTGAGGAAACTGTCCGTTAGGCTCACAATATAGCTCTACACATTCTACTCCTAATTTTTCTAATAATTCTGGAATAGCAATTCCTCCTGTAGAATTTACGGCATCAACAACCACTTTAAAATTCGCATTTTTTATGGCTTCTATATCAACCAATTTTAAATTTAAAACTTCTTTTATATGTTTCGTAATATAGTTTGGTTTTTTTCTGAATTTTCCCAAATCATCAACTTCCGAAAATAGATAAGAATCGTTTTCTGCAATTTTTAAAACTTCTAGTCCATCTTCTGCATTTAAAAATTCTCCTTTATGATTCAATAATTTTAAAGCATTCCATTGTTTTGGATTATGGCTTGCAGTGATAATAATTCCTCCATCAGCATTATCAAGTGTAACTGCAACTTCAACAGTTGGGGTTGTTGACAAACCTATATCTACTACATTTATTCCTAAACCCACCAATGTATTTCCAACCAAACTACTCACCATTTTTCCTGATATTCTAGCATCTCTACCTAAAATTACAGTTAATTTTTCTTTTTTAGTTTGATTTTTTAGCCACATACCATAAGCTGCCGCAAATTTAACGGTATCAATAGGTGTTAAATTATTATTTACTAAACCTCCAATTGTACCTCTTATTCCTGAAATTGATTTTATTAAAGCCATTGTTTTATTTTAGACAGCAAATATAAATTTAATCGTTGTATTAGCGAAAAAAAAAGCTGTATCGTTTGATACAGCTTTTTAATTTATTTGAAAATGAGAATTTTATTTCCCTTCCATTTTTTTCTTTAATGCAGCAAGATCACCACCTAAATCACCAAGAGTTGTTTTTTCAGAAGTATCAGCTTTTTGCTGAACTGCTTTTATGTTTTTCTCTTCTTGTGCTTTAAATATTGATGTATGAGAAGCTACAACACGTCTAAATTCTTTGTTAAATTCAATAACTTTAAATTTATCAGTATCTCCTTTTGTTAACTTAGTCCCATCTTCTTTAATTATAAAACGACTTGGAACAAATGCTTCAACTCCATCTTCTAATGAAACGATTAATCCTTTATCACTTTTATCTTTAACAGTACCTTCATGAATTGAATCTATAGCAAATTTATCTTCATGTGCATCCCAAGGATTTTCATTAGTTTGTTTGTGACCTAAATTTAATTTACGTCCTTCAACATCTAATTCTAACACTTGAACTTCTAATTTATCACCTACAGCGGTAAAATCTGATGGATGTTTAATTTTCTTAGTCCAAGAAAGATCAGAAATATATACTAAACCATCAATTCCTTCTTCTAATTCAACAAAAACACCAAAGTTTGTGTAGTTACGAACAGTACCTATGTGAGTTGAGCCAACTGGGTATTTTTCAGCAATGTTAGTCCAAGGATCTGGATGTAATTGTTTAATCCCTAATGACATTTTTCTGTCTTCTCTATCTAAAGTTAAAACTTGAGCTTCAATTTCATCTCCTACTTTTACGAAATCTTGTGCAGAACGTAAGTGTGTTGACCAAGACATTTCAGATACGTGAATTAAACCTTCAACACCTTGAGCTACTTCAATAAATGCTCCGTAATCAGCAAGTACAACTACTTTACCTTTTACTTTGTCTCCAACTTTAATTGATTCATCTAATGCTTCCCAAGGGTGCGCATTTAATTGTTTTAATCCTAATTGAATTCTTGTTTTCTCATCATCAAAATCAAGAATTACAACGTTTAATGTTTGATCTAATTCAACAACCTCACTTGGGTGGTTAATTCTAGACCATGATAAATCTGTAATGTGAACTAAACCGTCAACACCACCTAAATCAACAAATACACCATAAGAAGTAATGTTTTTAACAACACCTTCTAATACTTGTCCTTTTTCTAATTTACCAATAATTTCTTTTTTCTGAATTTCAATATCAGCTTCAATTAACGCTTTATGAGAAACTACAACGTTTTTAAATTCGTGGTTGATTTTAACAACTTTGAATTCCATTGTTTTTTCTACATATTGATCGTAATCTCTAATTGGTTTCACATCAATTTGTGAACCTGGTAAGAATGCTTCAATTCCGAATACGTCAACAATCATACCTCCACGAGTTCTGCATTTAACAAAACCGTTAACTACTTCACCTGTTTCATGTGCATTGTTTACTCTATCCCAAGCTTTTATTACTCTTGCTTTTTTGTGAGATAATACTAATTGACCTGTGCTATCTTCTCTTTTATCAACTAAAACCTCAACTTTATCTCCAACAGCTAAGTTTGGATTGTAACGAAATTCGTTTAAAGATATTACACCTTCTGATTTAGAATTAATGTCAATAATTGCTTCACGATCTGTTTTTCTAATTACAACACCTTCAATTACCTCACGCTCATTTACTAAACCTAATGTACCGTCTAAAGCAGCTTCAAAAGCTTTTAAATTATCTTCATCTACAGCTTCAATTCCTTCTTCAAATTTGTGCCAGTCAAAGCTTGCCAAAAATTCTTCAGGATTTACTACTTCAACTATTGGAGCTTCAACTTCTTCTGTAACTTGTTCAGCTACTACTGGAGTTTTAACCTCTTTTATAGTTTCTTCTGTTGGTTTTTCAGCTTTAGCGATTGTAGTTTCTGCTTGTGCTGTTGTTTTTTTTACTTCAGTAGCCTCTATTTGCTCTTCAGTTTTTTTTGTTTCTTCAGACATATTTGCTGATGATTATTATTTGTATCTTATTGTTATTCAGATTTTTATACGATACTAACGCCAAGAGTTGATTTATATGTTTTTTCTTTTATTTCCTTTTTAAATCTGTTCTCGTAAAAAGGAGTGCAAATTTAAGAAATTTATTTCAGTATAACAAAAAGAAAATGAAGCTTTTATATATAAAATTAGTCTATCCAATTTTTAAAATCTTTTACCCGTTCCCTACTTACAATAATTTCAGATTCATTATATGATTGAAGTATTATTTTTAACCTACTGTTTGAATAAGAAATAATGTCTTTTACAGCATTTATATTGACAAAATGTTTACGACTCACTCTGAAAAAAGTTTCTGGCTGAAGCTTCATTTCTAATTGTTCTAAAGTATCATCTATTAAATAGCTTCTTCCATCAATTGTATGAATGTGTGTTGCTTTATTTTCACTATAAAAACATTCAATAGATTCAATAAAAATCATTTTTAAATGTTGCCCGATTTTTACCGTAAATCGCTTTTTATAATTCGTTTTTAAGGGAGAAATTAAATCTTTTAATTCTTCAAAATTAAAAGATTTATTATTTGCTATCGTGTGTAAATTTCTAAATTTATTTACAGCATTTTTTAATTCATCACTATCAATAGGTTTTAACAAATAATCTACACTATTTAATTTAAATGCTTTGAGTGCGTATTCATCATAGGCAGTGGTAAATATAATAGCGCTTCTGATTTCAACTTCTTCAAAAATTTCAAAAGATAAACCATCAGAAAGTTGAATATCTAAAAACAACAAATCAGGATGTTCATTGCTATAAAACCAATTTACAGCTTCTTCAACAGAATGCAACATTGTAATAGGCTCTATTCCAATTTCATTTAGCATTCTGCTTAATCTACGAGCTGCAGGTTTTTCGTCTTCTATAATTACTACTTTCATACTTGGTTGTTGGTTGCTAGGTTTTAGTTTTTGGCAATATTAACTTCTCACGCTTCAATTTTAAACTTAAAACCTACTCCCAAGAATCTCTTTTATCTTTATCCATGAACTCTTTTATTTTATGGTCTTCCCAATCTTTCCCTAATAAAATTCCCATTCCAAATACTTTAAAAGCGTGAAATAAAATTCCTATTCCCCAAAAAATTGCTGTATTATAGGTTTGCCAGTCCCATAAATCTTCATATCCACCACTAGAAAACATTCTTGATACGATTAAAAATGCATTTACTAATAAATAAACTGTAAAATGAACATAAAATCCTTTTATTGCTTTTACTTTCTTTTTAGCTCTAATATATTTTTGGTCGTCAGTATAATTTTTATTTTCCATTGCCTTAAAATTTAATGTTTTTGTCTTCATCCATGAGCTCCTTAATTTTTCTATCTTCCCAATCTTTCCCAAATAGTAAATTATTTCCAAAGACTCCAAATGCGTGAAATGCTATTCCAATTCCCCAACCAAACATTGGCCACCAAAACCACCAGTGATCTGGAGATGTCATATAATTTATAAAAAACAGAAATGGTATTACTAAGCAGTATGCTAATAAATTTGCATAAAATCCTTTTATATTATCTACTTTTTTCTTTGCTTTAATGTATTTATCTTCTTCTGTATAGTGTGTTTTCATTTTTTTATGTTTAAATTTTCACTGAATTCTATTCCCAATAGTGTTTATTATCTTCATTCATATATTCTTGAATTTTACGTTCTTCCCAGTTTCTTCCTAAAAATGGATTGTATGAGAATGCTTTAAATCCTTGAAATATTAAACCAATACCCCAACCCATTATTGGAAACCAAAACCAATGAAATTGTGGGACATATTTTAAGTTGATAAAAATTAAAAAAGGAATTACAATGCAATACGCAATAAGGCTAGAATAAAACCCCTTTATTTCTTCAACGCGTTCTACAGCTCTAATATATTTGCTATTTTGTTGTGTGTTTGATGTTTTCATTATTTTAATTTTTTGTGTTAATAAAGGTAATTTTACAGTAAACTGAGTTGCTGTTTTTTCAATTAAAACTTGTTTTAAAGTTATTAAATGATATCTTTCTTCTATGTTTTTTAAACCTACTTTGGTTCCTTTTTCTAAAATAGTTTTAGGATTAAAGTTATTTGAAACTACTAAATAACCATCCTCTTCTGTAATAGTAACTTTTAGAGGATTTTCAGCTGATACTACATTGTGTTTTATGGTGTTTTCCAATAATAACTGCAACGATAATGGTAAAATTTTAAGTTCAGAATTACTTGCTTTTTCTGGAATTTCAAATGTTACAGCGTCTTCAAATCGCATGGTTAACAGTTCCATATAAGCTTTTGCAAAGTGTAATTCTTCATCTAATTCAATTAAATCTTTACTTTTTTGCTCTAAGACGTATCTATAAACTTTTGAAAGTTTTGTTGTAAACTTTTCTGCTAGTTTTGGATTTTCAACAATTAGTGATGTTAATACATTTAAACTGTTAAACAAAAAATGGGGATCAATCTGACTTTTTAATGATTCGTATTTGGCTGTTTCTGTCTTCGCTACAATTTGCTGTTCACTTACTTTTTTTTCAGTTAAAGCTTTGTAAAAAAATACCGCATGAAAAATTAAGGTTACAAATAACGTTATTACCAATCCAAAAACATAATAACTACTTGCAGATGGGTCGTTTGTAAAACTTTCAATTGGTTCTCCAAAAATAACAACAAGTGTTACAAATCTTAGCAGTGCAAGTCCAACCATTGTTAAAATTACTGAACCTAAAGCTCCAATAATTAATCTACTTTTTGAATGTTCTTGCCAAGTAAATTTTCCCTCTAGAAAATAAAAGAAATAACCATTTATGATACTTAATACAAACGCATACATAAAATGAATTCCAAATATTTGAAACAATTCATCAATAGGTTGATTAAAACCTCTATTAAAAATAAGCCTTTCAATAATAAATATTGCTACTGCTAATATTGTTGAAATTTTTAATAAATATTTAATATTTGTCTTCATTTTAAAATAGTTTCGAAACTAAATGCAATTTAAAACTTAATTTCTAAAGTTAGATCTTTATCCATAATTTCAAATTTAGAAGTTTCATAATTTGGAGGCCCCATTAAAATTACATTGTTTGATGTTCCATAACTTTCTTTTGGCATTCCATTTACATCAAAATCCATTTTATTATTTTCATTTTCATCATGATAACAAATAATGGCATATTCGCCTTTTGGAATTTTCTCAAAAACAATTGAACTAACTCCATTTTCAATTGTACCTGATTTTGCAAATAAAGGCTGTTTTCTAAAACCTTCTTCATTAAAAAGAGCAAAGTTTACGCTACCAGTATCATTTAAAGCATTTACAACAGTTACGGTAACATTTCTTTCTTCTAAATTTTTATTATTACCTTGTGCTTTTACTACAACCAAAGATGAAAATAATAAGACAATGGTTAAAATTATTTGTTGCATAATAATTGTTTTTAATTAATATTATTTTTTATTACACTTCAAAAGTCTTTTAAAAGCTCTCAAAATAAAATTAAAATGAACCGAATTGTATTTTAAGCAGGACGAATTGTAAAAAAGTTAAATTAAATACTATTTGCAGCTTTTAACCTAAATAATAAAACTGTTTGATAAAAAGCCTAACATTAGTCATCTTTTTAAATTAAAAAGATTGTAACTTTATAAAACTTTTCACAAAAACATTTTAATTATGAAAATATACGATGATAAACACATTAAAAATGTTGCATTTGTAGGAGCTCATAAAAGCGGAAAAACTACATTAGCAGAAACAATGCTCTTTGAAGCTGGCTTAGTCAAACGCCGTGGTAGTGTAGAAAATAAAAACACTGTTTCAGACTATCACGAAATTGAACAAGAAAGAGAAACTACCGTTTTTGCCACTCCACTTCACACTGAATGGCGCAACTACAAAATAAATATTATTGACACTCCTGGTTTAGATGATTTCATTGGTGAAATTGCCTCAACAATGCGTGTTGCAGATTCTGTTGTAACAGTAATAAATGCACAATACGGTGTTGAAGTTGGAACTGAAATTATTTGGAATTATGTAGACCGATTTTCACTACCAACATTATTTGTAATTAATCAAATAGATAGCCCTAGTGCTGATTTTGATGAAAGTTTTAAAAGTATTGTAGACTTAGTGGGTAATAACGCTATTAAAATTCAATATCCATTAATTATTGATGGTGCACAATGTATTATTGATGTGCTTAAAATGAAATTATACAAATTTGGTCCTGAAGGGGGAAAACCTGAAAAGTTAGAAATTCCTGCTGACCAATTAGATTTAGCCAATAAACTTCATAATGAATTGATTGAAAAAGCCGCTGAAAATGATGAAGACTTAATGGAACTTTATTTTGATAAAGGATTTCTTAATGAAGATGAAATGCGTGAAGGAATTAAAAAAGGAATGCTAAATCACGAACTATTCCCTGTTTTTTGTATTTCTGCCTTAAATGATATGGGTACAGGTAGATTAATGGGATTTATTGACAATGTTGCTCCTTCTGCTGCAGATTTAAAACCTGAACAAAGTGTTGAAAACATAACAGTTGAATGTAAAATTGATGCTCCAACATCATTATTTATTTTCAAAACTTTATATGAACCAAATTTAGGTCAAATTAGTTTTTTCAAAGTAAAATCTGGGGAAATTAAACAAAATGACAAGCTAGAAAACTCAAGAAATGATGAAATTGAAATTATAAATCAATTATTCATTATGGATGGGAAAAATCGTGAACAAGTAGAAAAATTAAGTGCTGGTGATATTGGTGCAACTTTAAAATTAAAATATACAGAAACTAATGATACTTTAAGAACAAAAGGGTCTAATATTACTATAAAACCAATTGCTTATCCTTCTTCAAGAATTAGTAAATCTGTAAATGCAATTGACAAAAATGAAGAAGAAAAACTAAATGAAGCTTTAAGAAAAATTCATAGTCAAGACCCTACAGTTATTGTTAAATATTCAAATGAATTAAAACAACAAATTCTTTCTTGTCAAGGTGAATTACATTTAGCAACTATAGATTGGATTTTACAAAAACAATATGGAGGAATAAAAGCAAGTTTTGAACAACCAAAAATTGCGTATAGAGAAACCATACAGCGATCAGCAACAACAAGTTACAAACATAAAAAACAATCAGGTGGCTCTGGTCAGTTTGGAGAAGTTCATATAAAAATTGAACCTTGGTATGAAGGGATGTCTGAACCAGAAGGATTTAATATTCGAAAAAAAGAAGAGGTAGATTTAGCCTGGGGAGGTAAATTAGTTTTCTACAATTGTATTGTTGGTGGTGTAATTGACACTCGTTATTTACCTTCAGTTTTAAAAGGAATTTTAGAAGTTATGGAAGAAGGACCTCTAACTAAATCTTACGCAAGAGATATTAGAGTTATGCTATTTGATGGGAAAATGCACGCTGTAGATTCTAATGATATTTCATTTAAAATTGCTGCAGCTCATGCTTTTAAAGAAGCATTCTTAAATGCCAAACCTAAGCTATTAGAGCCTATAAATGAACTTAATGTTAAAGTTCCTGAAGAATTGATGGGTAATGTTATGACAGATTTGCAATCAAGAAGATCTATTATTCTAGGAATGGATAGTGATGGAAAATACCAAACAATAAAAGCAAAAACACCTTTAGCTGAAATGTATAGGTATTCAACCACACTTAGATCTATAACACAAGGTAGAGGTAGTTTTAACACCAAATTTTCCAATTTTGAATTAGTACCAAACAATGTACAAGAAGAATTGGTTAAACAAGGAGAATTATAATTCAATCATTTTAAAAATTAAAGACCCGTCAAATTTAAATTTGACGGGTCTTTTTAGTGTTAATATTCAATTAATATTTCTTAATTCAATCAATTTTATAACTCTTAACGTTTCAATTGGTTTTAAATACTACTAAGAATACATAAATAAAATATTAATTGATTATAAATATAATAATTTATAATCAATAATTCCAAATATAATCATAGAAATTTAACATATCACACTATAATAACCTAATTTATTACCTTTTTTATTACATTATTTTAAATCTACTTTTTTAAAACAAAAAGCACATTATCAATTCTACAAATTCTGTACATTTGTAGCATAAATTTTTTACTATGAAACTTGTATTTATTACAATAGGATTATTAGGTATTGGTATTGCAGGATTAGCAATTAAACTTTGGGCAAAAAAAGATGGTAAATTTGCAGGAACTTGTGCAAGTCAAAACCCACATTTAAATAAAACAGGTGAACCTTGTGGTTTTTGCGGTAAACCTGCAGATTTATGCGAAAACAAATAGCAGATGTTAGGATACTTGTTTATTACTTTTATAGTAATTTTTTGTATTCAACTCATTTTTTATCTTCTCGTTTTTGGTTTATTCTCACTTTCTAAAAGTAAATCCGTAAAAAGTAGTTTCAATCAACCCGTTTCAGTTATTATTTGTGCTAAAAATGAGGCTAAAAACCTCATCAAAAACATTCCCTTTTTACTGAAACAAAATTACACTAATTTTGAAATAGTATTAATTAATGATTGTTCACGTGACCATACATTAAAAGTTATGGAACAATTTAAAAAAGAGTCCAAAATCCCTATAAAAATTGTAGATGTTACGTCAAATGAACAATTTTGGGGAAGTAAAAAATATGCTTTAACTTTAGGAATTAAAGCCGCTTCACATGAACATTTATTGTTTATTGATGCAGATTGCAAACCTGTCTCCGAACATTGGATTTCAGAAATGACTCATAATTTCAGTAACGAACATCAACTAGTTTTAGGCTACGGAGCTTATCAAAAAACAGAAAAGTCATTTTTAAATAAGTTAATTAGATTTGAAACACTTTTAACTGCAATTCAATATTTTTCTTACTCAAAAATCGGAATTCCTTATATGGGAGTTGGAAGAAATTTAGCTTATACAAAAACGCTTTTTTTTAGTGTTAATGGGTTTGTGGAACATATGAAAATTAAATCTGGTGACGATGATTTATTTGTAAATCAGGTGGGAACGAAGCTAAACACAACCAATTGCTATTCCCCAAATAGTTTCACTGAATCTCTTCCGAAAACAACATTTAAAGAGTGGATTCAACAAAAAAGGAGACACGTTTCTACAGCTTCATATTATAAACCATTTCACAAATTGTTATTAAGCACTTTTTTTAGTTCTCAATTTCTATTTTGGACTTTAAGTTTCTTTCTTTTAAGTTTCCTTTATCAATGGCAAATTATAGTTATTTTAATTTTTGTTCGTTTCTTAATTCAATACCTAATTATTGGGTATTCAGCAAAAAAATTAAATGAAAAAGATTTAATTCTATATACTCCATTTTTAGAACTATTTTTAATTCTCACACAATTGTTTATCTTTATAAAAAATCTTATTTCAAAACCCAAATTTTGGTAAAAAAAAATATTGATATAACAGATTTAGTTGAAAAAGCCAGAAATAAAGATCAAAAAGCTTTTAATACCCTACTGAACACGTATTGGAGTGATGTATATAGATTTCAATTTTTAAGAACTGGAAATGAGGATGAAGCAGAAGATATTACCATAAAAACATTCTCAAAAGCTTTTGATAAAATTGATTTATACAACGAACGCTATAATTTTAAAACGTGGTTAATTTCAATTTCAAAAAATATTTTTTTAGATCATTTACGTAAGCAACGCACTGAAACCGTTTCATTTGATGATTCTACATCTGAAGCATATAAAATTTTTGACGAAACCCCTTCAGCTGAAGATCAGCTAATTATAAAGCAAAATTTGGTACAGTTAAAAAACTATATTAAACAGTTAAAACCACATTATCAGGAAATTATAAATCTTCGCTATTTTAGAGAAATGACTTATAAAGAAATGGGCGAAACTTTAAATGAACCCATTGGTAATATCAAAATACAATTGCTAAGATCTAAAAAATTACTAGCTGAAATTATTAAAAAATCTCCTAAAAGTTAATGTTTCAAAAATTTTATTGGTTAAAAAAATTAGGACCGGGTTTACTTTTTGCAGGTGCTGCAATTGGAGTTTCTCATTTGGTACAATCTACAAGAGCTGGAGCAGATTTTGGTTTTGGTTTAATTTGGGCTTTGGTATTAATTCATATTGTAAAATATCCATTCTTTCAATTTGGGCCTCGTTATGCAACTGCAACCGGGGAAAGCTTATTAGATGGTTATAAAAGATTAGGGAAAGGTGTCCTTATTACTTATTTTATATTGAACTTAGCTACTATGTTTACCATTCAAGCAGCTGTTACTATTGTAACTGCTGGTTTGGCTGCCAATTTATTTGGAATTACTACAAATCCAATTATTTGGAGTATTCTAATAACTTTAATTTGTCTTGCCTTATTAATTATAGGGAAATATAAATTACTAGATAATTTAATGAAAATTATTATTGTAACATTAACCTTAAGTACAATTATAGCTGTTCTAATAGCTTCTTTTAATACTGAGAATTCTTATACTTTTACTCAAATTTTACCAAAAGGAAGCATTGAGGTTGGCTTTTTAATTGCTTTTTTAGGCTGGATGCCAGCTCCATTGGATGTTTCTATTTGGCAATCTCTTTGGGCGATTGAAAAACAAAAAGATAAATCAAACAAATTCAATACAAAACAAGCCATTTTCGATTTTAATATTGGCTTTGTAACTACTTTAATTTTAGGAGTTTGCTTTGTTTCTTTGGGTGCAATTGTTATGTTTAACTCAGGCGAAACATTTAGCGGAAGTGCAGTACAGTTTTCTCAACAACTCATAAATTTATATACTAAAAATTTAGGTTCAGAAATGTATATTTTTATTGCAGCGGCAGCTTTTACAACAATGTTTAGCACAACAATTACAACATTAGACGCATCACCAAGAGCTATGACAAAAACTTTTGATTTATTAACCAATAAATCCTATAAAAACATGTATTGGTTTTGGATTAGTTTTCTTGCTGTTGGAACTATTTCAATCTTAATTTTCTTCATGTCTGAAATGGGTGTTCTCATAAAAATTGCTACAATTTTATCTTTCTTAACTGCTCCTTTTTTTGCTATTGTAAATTACATTTTAATTTCAGGTAAACACACTCCTAAAGAATGGAGACCTTCACTACAACTAAAAATTCTTAGTTGGTTTGGAATTCTATTCCTAATTGGTTTTAGCGTTTGGTTTCTTTTTAGTTTATAAATTCTTTGTACTTTTGCATTCAATTTTTATGAATATGTCTGAAGAAACAATCACAAATAAAATACAAAAACCAAAATGGTTGCGAGTAAAGCTACCCGTTGGTAAAAAATATACTGAATTAAGAGGAATTGTAGAAAAGTATAAATTAAATACAATTTGCACAAGTGGAAGTTGCCCTAATATGGGTGAATGCTGGACAGAAGGCACGGCTACATTTATGATTTTGGGAAATATTTGCACACGATCTTGTGGATTTTGTGGTGTAAAAACTGGCAGACCTGAAACTATAGATTGGGAAGAACCTGAAAAAGTTGCACGCTCAATTCAATTAATGAAAATTAAACACGCTGTAATTACATCTGTAGATAGAGATGATATAAAAGATGGCGGATCTATTATTTGGGCTGAAACTATTAATGCAATTAGAAGAGCAAACCCAACTACAACTCTTGAAACTTTAATCCCTGACTTTCAAGGAAATAAAACTAATATTGATCGCATTTTAGCTGTTGCTCCTGAAGTAATTTCACACAATTTAGAAACAGTAAGACGCTTAACTCGTGAAGTTAGAATTCAAGCCAAATATGATAGAAGTTTGGAAGTTTTAAAATATATGAAAGATCAAGGTCAGCGAAGAACAAAATCGGGTATTATGCTTGGTTTAGGAGAAACTGAAGCTGAAGTTATTGAAACCATGCAGGATTTGGCAAATGCTAAAGTTGATATTTTAACTATTGGCCAATATTTACAACCAAGCAAAAAACATTTACCTGTAATTGAATTTATTACACCTGAACAATTTAACAAATACAAAGAAATTGGAATGGAAATGGGCTTTAAATATGTTGAAAGTGGTGCTTTGGTTCGTTCTTCATATAAAGCACAACGCCATTTGGTATAATTAGTAATTATAGAATTTATTTTAACCTTATATTAACAATAGCTCTTTGTTTTTGGCATAGGAATTGTAATATTCCTTGTGAAACATAGAACTTGCAGAACTTTGTTTTCATTTTATAAAATTTGAGTTAGTTAATAAAAAAAAGCGCTTTATAAGCGCTTTTTTTATTTAAAAATTTTATAATATCCTACTTTACTAATGTACCCTCTTCCATTAATATAGGATATACATATCCGTGTCCAAAATCCTTATTTAAAGTAATAATTCCTTTAACAGTAATAATATCACCAATTTTTACAGTATCCTGTGTAGTTATTCCTAAGTCTTTTTCACCTTCAAACTGAGTTCCATCAATAATATGAACCCAATTTTTGTCCATAATACCATTATTAACTTTCACAACTTTCCCCTTTACTATAATAGATTTTGTTGAAAATGATTCCTTATCCGAAAATAATTCATTTAAAGAAACTCCATTTGCTGGTTTTTCAATTTTAATGGCTTCAATTTCAGAAGTGTCAGAATTTGTATGAGGATTTACTTGCTCCTCTACAATCATTACTTCACTTGTTCTTATTCCTTCAGCAAAAGTTATAAAATCAAATGTTTTCATTAATTCTTTACTTTCAAAATCCTTCATTAACATTCCTCCATCATAATAATAAGTATCCCCTACTTTTACCTGAGTATTTGGTATTGCCATCCAATACTTATTTCCACTTTCATCAACATTAAGATATGTATAATTACCACCATCTAATGTTTCATTAATTACTATTTTATGAATAGTTGATTTAGCGGGCTCTTGTTTGTTTTCAATTTTTGAATAGCCTTCTTTATCTTTACAACTAAACAACACTAAAACACTAAATATTACTGCAAAAAGTTTAATTTGATTCTTCATTTTTTTTAATTTAATTTTAACGTAAAAGTAACAAATATTACAATGTCCTTATATGACAATTGTCACCATTTTACTTCTGTAAACCCTTTGCTTCTTAAATAAGTATTTGCACTGCTAAAATGGTTATTCCCAAACCAAAAACCTCTATTCGCACTTAAAGGTGATGGATGCCCGGTAGCTAAAACACAATGTTTATGGTGGTTAATTTTTTTACCTTTCTTTTTAGCAAAACCACCCCAAAGCATAAAAATCACATTTTCTTTTTGTTCAGAAATTAATGAAATTACTGCATCTGTAAAAAGTTCCCAACCTAATTTTTGATGCGAGCCAGCTTCATGAGCCTTCACTGTTAAAGTCGCATTTAATAACAAAACTCCTTGTTTTGCCCAACGCTCTAAATTTCCACTTTCAGGATATGGAATTCCTAAATCCGTTTCAATTTCCTTGAAAATATTTTTTAATGAGGGTGGATGCGCAATTCCCTCGTTTACAGAAAAACACAACCCGTGAGCTTGTCCTATTCCATGATATGGATCTTGCCCAATTATTACCACTTTTAAATCGTTTAAAGGGCATAAATTAAACGCTTCAAAAATTTGTTCTTCCATCGGATAACAAGTATTCTTAACATATTCATCTGACACCAAATTAGTAAGTTGCTTAAAATAAGCCTTTTCAAACTCAGGTTTTAAAAGATTTTCCCAGCTTTCAGCTATTTTCACTTTCATTGTTGCTATTCATCTTAAATTAATACTTTTGTCTAACTTTTCAAAAGTAATAATTTTTATGAGTACTATTTCAGAAAAAACATTAATAGATTTAGAATTAGCAACCGTATTAAGATTGGTAAGTGAATTTTGCATTTCTGATTTAGGTAAAAATGAAACGTTAAAAATAAAACCATTTATTAGTTTAGAAAAACTGCAGCCTGAATTACTACAGGTAAACGAATATTTATCAACTTATATAAATGACAATAAAATTCCGAATCATTATTTTGATGATATTCAAAGAGAAATTCATTTACTAAATATTGAAAATAGTTATTTAGAACCTGCATCCTTTTTAAAAATATTAAACAATACAACTACCATTTTTGAATTGCTTCAATTTTTTAAAAAATATAATAATTACTTCCCTACTCTTTTTAATGCTTCATTAACAATTGAATTTCAAAAACCAATTGTACAAAATATTGAAAAAATTATAACTTCTTATGGTGAAGTAAATGAAAATGCTTCAGGAGTTTTAAAACAAATTAGAAGAGATATTCATGCGGTTCGTTCTAAAATTGGAAGTAGTTTCACCAAAGCTTTAAGCCAATATAGCGGCGCTGGT
The DNA here is from genome assembly GCF_041562875.1 of Lutibacter sp. GTDB lineage: Bacteria > Bacteroidota > Bacteroidia > Flavobacteriales > Flavobacteriaceae > Lutibacter. The sequence goes on from NZ_JBFFOE010000019.1 coordinate 22,853, forward strand.
TATTTAGATGAAATACGCGAATCTGTGGTTGACAACCAACGTGTTTTAGCTGTAGTTGCAATGCATAGAAGAAAAATTAAAGGGAGTTTAGTTGGTAGTTCAAAAACAGGAAGTATTGTTTTTATTGCTCCAGAAGCTACATTACAGTTTAGCCGAGAACTTCAAAATTTACTGTATGATGAGCATCAAGAAATTATTAAAATTTTAAAAGAATTAACCAATTCTTTAAGAGAATATGTTCCAAATTTAATTACATATCAAAGCTATTTAACAAAATTAGATGTGATTGCTTCAAAAGCAAAATATGCATATAAAATACATGGTTTATTGCCTAAAATAACATCTGAAAAAAGAGTTTATTTAAAAAATGCCTATCACCCAATTTTATTAGTAAAAAATAACGAAAAGCGCCTTAAAACTGTTCCACAAACGTTAGAATTAAATAAGCAACAACAAATTATAGTTATTTCTGGACCTAATGCTGGTGGAAAAAGTATTGCACTTAAAACTATTGGATTACTGCAAGTTATGTTGCAAAGTGGCTTGTTAATTCCTGTTCATGAACATTCTGAAACGTGTTTTTTCGAAAAGATATTGACTGATATTGGAGATAATCAATCCATTGAAAACCAATTAAGTACCTATAGTTATCGTTTGAAAAATATGCGAAACTTTTTACGAAATTGCAATAATAAAACATTGTTTTTAATTGATGAATTTGGAACAGGAAGTGACCCTGAACTTGGTGGTGCTTTAGCTGAAATATTTTTAGAAGAATTTTATACGAAAGGTGCTTTTGGAATTATTACTACGCATTATGCAAATTTAAAAGTTCTGGCAAGTGAATTAGAGAACGTTTCAAATGCCAACATGCAATTTGATGAAAAAACACTGGAACCTTTATATAAACTGTTTATTGGCCAGGCAGGTAGCTCTTTTACCTTTGAAGTTGCACAAAAAAACGGAATCCCTTTTAGTTTAATTAATAAAGCTAAAAAACGAGTTGATGGAGAAAAAGTACGATTAGACAAAACTATTTCTAACCTTCAAAAAGAACGAAATAAATTACAAAAAAATTCAGAAACCTTAGAAAAAGAGAAATCGAAAGCTATTGAACAATCTGATAGTTTAAACGAAAAACAAGTTAAAATTCAAGAAAAATTAGAAAGTTTTCAGGAATTATATGATAGCAATCAAAAAATGCTTGCCTATGGGAGAAAAATAAATGAATTGCTTCATAAATACTTTCAAAATAATAATAAAAAACAATTAACTACCGATTTTAATAATTGGGTAACTGTTGAAAAAACGAAGCATTTAAAAAGAAATCCACCTGTTGTTAAAACTAAAATTCAAAAAAAACAAGCGATAGTTGAAAAGAAAATAGTTGAAGAGAAACTAAAAACTGTTGAAACTGAAGTATTAGTTGAAGTAATTAAAGTTAGAGAAATTAAAAAAACTGAGGCAAAAAAAGAAGCAAAGCAGAAAGCTGATTACGTTTTTAAAATTAATGATAAAATCCGAATTATAGGTAGTAACTCTTGTGGAACTATTGATAAAATAGAAAAAAATAATGCTTTCATAAATTACGGCTTTTTTACTACAAAAACTACGCTAAATAAATTGGAATTAGTAGAATCTGCAAAAAATAAATAATTTCATTACTATTTAGAACATTATTAATCATTTTCATACCATTTTACCCTAAATACTATAAATATTTTATTAAATTTAGCGTGCTAAAAAATAAAACATGCTAAACTATTTTAAAGCTTTTACTATTTTTTTTATTTGGGTACTTATTGCCTTAACTTCACATTTTTATATTAGCAATAAAATTTTAAATACCTGCAATTCAAACACTTCAGAATCACCTGTCCTTCATAAAAACAAACTGTTTTCATTAATTGATTCAAATAATTCAATTATTCATAATTTTTCAGAAGGTTTTACAATAAATAATAAAAATAATAATGTTTCAAGTATTTTAAAAATACCCTATTTAACTGATAGCATTCAACATATTTTAACCAACGATTATTCTAAAGAACTTATTATTACAGGAAAATATTTAAAAACTGAAATCACGCCTAAACTTAACACTAATATTGGTTTTCAACGCGCTGAATTAGTAAAAAAAGAATTAATAAAACAACATATTGATACTTATAAAATTAAAACTTCTAGTAAAATTTCTGATTTTTTATATGACAAGGAAGGAATTTACACGGATGGTATTGATATGAAATTCAATACTTTACAAAAACATAGTTTAGATAGTTTAGAATTAACGATTGCTAATAGAACACTTTATATTGAGTTTAAAAATGATAGCTTAATTTCTAACAAAGAACTAGTAAATTATAGTTTATTACTAAAACAATATTTAAAAAATTATACCAACAAAAAAGTACTAATTACAGGACATACTGATAATTTAGGTTACTATGAAAATAATTTAATCATTGGATTGAACAGAGCTAATAAAGTAAAGGAGTATTTTATAAATAACGATATAAATACTGCTAAATTTAAGACTTTATCTAAAGGAGAATCCGAACCAATTGCTGAAAAATTAACAGAAAAAGGAAGAGCTAAAAACCGAAGAATAGAAATTACAATTAACTAATTTACACCTATGTTTTTATCAATATTTTCAAATCCAAATACCGCACATTTAATAGAAATTTTTTGTTGGATGTTAGGCGCTTTTTTGATAGGTTTATTTTTTGGGAGATTTATTAAAACAAAAGAAAATAAGAGCACTACTCACACTACTCTTGAAAACCATGAAGATTTAAATATTGTTGATGATATTTCTAAAATTAGAGCAACACAAACTTTTAAACGTGGTGGTGTAGAAATGATAAGAACAGTTCATATTGAAAATCAAAATGGATTAAATTTCAATAGAATTGGCACAGCTACATTTCAAAATAAAGATAATTTGCAACAAATTAAAGGTATTGGCACCTCAATTGAAGAAAAATTAAACACTATTGGAATATTTACATTTAAACAAATTAGTAATTTTAACAATAAAGATATCTCCAAAATTACTGATTTAATAAAATTTTTCCCAGGTAGAATTGAACGAGATGATTGGGTTGGACAAGCTTATAATTTATTAAATGGAAAAGAAGAATAAATTTTATTCTTCTTTATAACGTTCCATTTCTCTATCATAAAAAGCAGTAGCTTCTTCAATAAGCACCGCTACTTGAGTTTCTAATTCTTCTTGATCTTCACCATCAAAATCTTCAAACCATTCAATTTCATCATCAACTAAATTGATCACAAATCTTGGAAATTCAGTATGTATCACAAAAATAGCATCTGCAAAATCCGTATTATCTCCCAATAAAAATTTAGGTAATTCCATTATTTTCTCTTATTAATTTATTAGTTAAGTAATTAAATCTTAAAAACAGCAATATAGCTGAACTAGTTAATGCAGTTAGCAAACCAATCCAAATTCCTAAAGTACCAAGAACATCTTCTTTTCCCAAATAAAAACATATTGGGAATCCAATAATCCAATACGCAATAAATGATAATATTGAAGGCCACTTTACATCCTGCAAACCCCGTAAACCTCCTAAAATAACGGCCTGTAATCCATCAGACAATTGAAATATCCCTGCAACAATTAATAAACTAGAAGCCATTGCAATTACTTCTAAATTATCAGTAAACACCCAAGGTAAAACATCTTTAAACACTATAAACCCCGTTGTAAATGCAACCATTATAATTAATACTAATAGAAAGTTTGAAAAAGCAATACGCCTTAATTCAACAAAATTTCTTAGTCCTTTTTGATTTCCAACTCTAACAGTTGCAGCTACTCCAATTCCAACTGCCATCATAAAGGTAGTTGATGATAACTTTAATGCTATTTGATTTGCCGCTTGTGGTAGTGCGCCTAATGTACCTGCTAATAAAACGGATGCTGTAAATAGACCTACTTCAAAAAGCATTTGTAATGCTGTAGGAAAACCTAAATTCATGATTTTTACAAATACTTTCTTCTTAAACTCATGAATTTGTAACCTTTTCATATAAATTGCAAATTTTTCTTTTTTCATTAAAACTACAAAAAGGAAAACTACCATTACAATTCTAGATATCAATGTTCCTAATGCTGCTCCAACTATTTCTAAACGAGGAAAAATCCATAGACCATAAATTAATGTAAAATTCAAGAGTACGTTAACAACATTCGTTAAAATTGTTGCATACATTGCATATTTTGTTTCTGATAAGCCATCTGTGAATTGCTTCAAACCTTGAAAAATCATCAATGGAATCATAGAAATCGCAACAATTTCATAATAAGGAATTGCTAAAATTACCACTTCCTCAGGTTGATCTAAATGATACAAAATAGGTTTTATAAGTAGTAACATTATAAAAACAGCAACCCCTAAAATAACCATTAAAAGTAAACCATGCTGAAAAATACTTCTACCTTTTTCTTCATCTCCCTCTCCATCAGATTCAGCAATTAAAGGTGTTATAGCAAATGAAAACCCTATTCCAATTGAAAGTGCAATAAAAATTAGACTATTACCCAATGAAGTTGCTGCTAATTCAACCGGACCTAACCTACCTACCATAATATCATCAATTAAGCCAACTAATAAGTGCCCTAAAGACCCCATCATAATTGGAGTCGCCAATTTTAAATTATTTTTAAACTCTGAAGTATAATTTTTAAGCGTCAATTCTATTCAATTTATAAGTTGCGAAGATACAAGAATTATGCATATTACTAAATTAGAAATGTGATACCATAAATAAAATCTATTTCGGAATAAAATATTAAAATTGACAATATTTTAAAAGCCCCTTTAAATATGTACATTTGTGTAACAAAAATTAATATTCACAAATAAAAAAATATAAGAATGGCTGTATTAGTTGGAAAAAAAGCACCAAAATTTAACGCTCAAGCGGTAGTAAACGGAATGGAGTTTGTTGAAAATTATTCATTAGAACAATTTGAAGGGAAGAAATATGTAGTATTATTCTTCTACCCAAAAGATTTCACTTTCGTATGCCCTACTGAACTTTTTGCTTTTCAAGAAAAATTAGCAGAATTCCAAGAACGTAATGTTCAATTGGTTGCTGTATCAACTGATACTGAACAATCTCACTGGGGATGGTTACAAATGCCGAAAAATACAGGTGGAATTCAAGGAGTTACTTATCCATTAGTTGCTGACACGAACAAAACAATTTCTAAAAATTATGATGTTTTAGCTGGTGATTTTTTTTATGATGATGAAGATCAATTACAAGCTAGTGGTGAATTAATTGCATACCGTGGTTTATTTTTAATTGATAAAGAAGGAATTGTACGTCACCAAGTAGTAAATGATTTACCATTAGGAAGAAATGTTGATGAAGCTTTAAGAATGGTTGATGCATTACAATTTAACGAAGAACACGGTGAAGCTTGCCCGGCAAACTGGACTTCAGAAAAAGAAGGCCTAAAAGCAACGCATGAAGGTGTTGCTGATTATTTATCGAATCACTAACAAAAATCAAATATATTTTTAAAAACTCTCGAATTAACTCGGGAGTTTTTAGTTTTTAAACTAACTTTGAAACTTATAATTTAAAAAATTTATTATGACTAAAATAACATTAAAAGGAAATCCAATTAAAACAATAGGAAATTTACCTAAAGTAGGTAAAAAAGCTCCAAAATTCTCTTTGATAAAATCTGATTTATCAAAAGCAAGATTAAAAGACTTTAAAGGTTCAAAATTAATTCTAAATATTTTTCCAAGTTTAGACACTGGTACTTGTGCTGCTTCAGTAAGAAGATTTAACAAAGAAGCTAGTGAACTTGAGAACACTAAAGTATTATGTATTTCAAGAGATTTACCATTTGCACAAGCACGTTTTTGTGGTGCTGAAGGTTTAGAAAATGTAATTACATTATCTGATTTTGCTAAAGGAAAATTTGGTAAAGCTTACGGTTTAACTATTGAAGATGGACCATTAGCAAACTTACATTCTAGAGCAATTGTTATTATTAATGAAGAAGGAGTTATAACTTATACAGAACAAGTTCCTGAAATTGTTGATGAACCTAATTACGAAGCTGCTTTAAAAGCACTATAAATATGAATACAGAACGTAATTTTTTTTTAAACAGAATTCAATCTGTAAAATACGCAGCCAAGGGTTTCTGGATTTTAATTACTTCTGAAAATAGTATTATTGCCCAAGTTATTATTGGCATTCTTATGACAATATTTGGCTTTATAATGCAACTTTCTGCTACCGAATGGATGTTTCAATTATTTTCAATTGGACTTGTTTTGGTAGCAGAATCTTTAAATACTGCTATTGAAAAGCTTGCCGACTTTATTCATCCTGAATTTCATAAACAAATAGGTAGAGTTAAAGATATTTCAGCTGGAGCAGCATTTTTTGCTGCAATATTTGCTGTAATTATTGGTTTAATAATTTACTTACCTAAATTTATTTAGGAATTTAACCACAATCATATTAATTTCATATTTTTGTGTGATACTAAATTAAATGGCCAAAAAAACAAAAACAACAGTAAAAACTGAAAAAAAACCTCGTTTCCAAAAAACAAAATCATTTTTTGGCAGCAGACAAACTCAAACCATACTTGGTTTGTTTGTTATGTTATTTTCAATATTCTTAATTATTTCCTTCATATCATACCTCTTTAATTGGCAAGACGATCAAAGTCAACTTTCTAATTTTACAGATAAAAATACGACGGTAAAAAATCTATTGGGAAAAATGGGTGCAAGTATAAGTCATTTTTTCATTTATAAAAATTTTGGAGTTGCTTCACTATTTTTACCTGTACTCCTATTCTTTTCAGGCTTCTTTATCTTTTTAAAAGGAAGTATAAAAAGAGTGTTAAAATCTTGGGGATGGGGAATTTTAGGAATTCTTTGGATTTCAATTTCATTTGGATTTTTAGCAAACAGAAATTCTTTACTTGCTGGTATTATTGGATTTGAAATGAATATTTATTTACAACAATTTTTAGGTAAAACTGGATTAATTTTAGTGCTACTCTTTTTAATTGTTTCTTATTTAGTAATTCGATTTAAATTAACTCCTGAAGTTATTAAAACTAGTTTTTTTACAGTTAAAAATAATAACAACGAGACAATTATTGAAGATATTTCAAATGAAAATAAATATCCTTTAAGTGAATTAACAGAAGATAAACCATCTGCAACAAAAGAAAAACCAAATGAATCTAATTTTACAATCCAAGATAATTCCTCAAAAGAATTAGATATAACACTTAAACATAATCCTGAACCTGAAGAAGTTAAAATTGCAGTTGACCAAATTGTTGAAGAAAACCATGTAGATGAAAATTTATCTGATAAGCTTGTCAAAGATTTTGGCGAATTTGATCCAACGTTAGAATTAAGTAATTATAAATTTCCAACCTTAAATTTATTAAGAGATTATAATGAAAGTATTTCCGTTGATCAAGAAGAGTTAGAGGGACATAAAAATAAAATTGTAGAAACCTTAAATAATTATAATATTGGTATTGAACGCATTAAAGCAACTGTTGGTCCAACAGTAACCTTGTATGAAATAGTTCCAGTTGCAGGTATACGTATTTCAAAAATCAAAAATTTAGAAGACGATATTGCATTATCACTTTCTGCAATGGGAATTCGAATTATTGCCCCAATCCCTGGAAAAGGAACTATTGGTATTGAAGTTCCAAACAAAAAACCAACCATGGTTTCTATGAAATCGGTAATTTCTTCTACTAAATTTCAAAATTCCGAAATGGAATTGCCAATAGCTTTAGGAAAAACTATTTCAAATGAAACTTTTGTGGTTGACCTTGCTAAAATGCCGCATTTATTAATGGCGGGTGCAACAGGTCAAGGAAAATCAGTTGGTTTAAATGCTGTGTTAACTTCATTATTGTATAAAAAGCACCCCGCCGAAGTTAAGTTTGTTTTGGTAGATCCTAAAAAAGTTGAACTAACATTATTTAATAAAATTGAACGTCATTATTTAGCTAAATTACCTGATTTAGATGATGCAATAATAACCGATACTACTAAAGTTATTAATACTCTAAATTCATTATGTATTGAAATGGACGCACGTTACGATTTATTAAAATTAGCAATGGTTCGTAATATAAAAGAATACAATGTTAAATTTAAATCGCGTAAATTAAATCCAAACGACGGACATAAATTTTTACCATATATAGTTCTAGTTATTGATGAATTTGCTGATTTAATTATGACCGCTGGTAAAGAAATTGAGACTCCAATTGCTCGTTTAGCACAGTTGGCACGTGCTATTGGGATTCATTTAATTGTAGCCACTCAACGTCCATCTGTAAACGTAATAACTGGTATAATTAAAGCCAATTTTCCTGCGAGAGCAGCATTTAGAGTAACTTCAAAGATAGATTCTAGAACAATTCTTGATAGTTCTGGCGCTGATCAATTAATTGGTAGAGGAGATATGCTTTTTTCTAATGGAAATGATTTAATTCGTTTACAATGTGCATTTGTTGATACGCCAGAAGTGGAAAAAATAACTGATTTTATTGGTTCACAACGCGCTTATCCAGAGGCCTATTTATTACCTGAATATAGTGGTGATGAAATTGGCACAAGTCTTGATATTAATATTAGCGAGCGGGATTTATTATTTAGAGATGCTGCTTTAGTAATTGTTCATGCACAACAAGGTTCTGCCTCTTTGTTGCAACGAAAATTAAAGTTAGGCTACAACCGTGCTGGTAGGTTAATTGACCAATTAGAAGCTGCTGGAATTGTTGGGCCTTTTGAAGGAAGTAAAGCTAGACAAGTTTTAATTTCAGATGAAATGGCTTTAAATCAATTATTAGATAATGAACCAAAATAATTAAAAGAATAATAAATTATAGAATGAAAAAAATAGCATTATTAATAACAATTACATTTATAAGTATTTCAACTTATAGCCAAAATTCTAATGAAGCAAAAAAACTATTAGATGAAGTTGCTCAAAAAGTAGAAACTTATAAAAATATTTATATTGAATTTGATCATAAATTGGATAATTCTGATGCTGATATTCATCAAGAAACGAAAGGAAGTGTTACTTTAAAAAAAGATTTGTATCACCTAAATTATATGGGTACTGAGCAAATTTTTGATGGTAAAAAAATCTATCTTATTATTCATGAAGATGAAGAAGTAATCATACAAAACAAAACAAAAGACAGTGAAGAAGCCCTAACACCTTCAAAAATATTTTCATTCTATAAAAATGGCTACACTTATAAAATGGATGAATTAAAGACTATTAAAGGAATTAAAATACAATATGTTAAACTTAGACCTATTGATAGTAATTCTGAGATTAATAGTATACTTATTGGGGTAGACATAAAGACCAAACACATTTACAATGTGATTGAAAAAGGGGAAAATGGTACAATAACAACACTTGAAGTAAGAACTTTCAAAACAAATCAGCCTTTATCAGAAAAGCTTTTTATCTTTGACAAAGCAAAATACAGAGATCAAAAAAAATATACAATCTCTGAACCAAAATAAAAGCGTTGAAAGTATTCGATAAATACATTTTAAAAAGTTTTCTAGAACCTTTTTTAGCTACATTTTTTGTGGTTCTTTTTGTGTTGGTCATGCAATCTTTGTGGCTTGCATTTGACGAAATTGCTGGAAAAGGTATCGACATTTTTTTTATTTTAAAATTTTTAGTGTATTTAGCTCTTATGCTAACTCCAACAGCTTTGCCAATTGGTATTTTATTATCCTCAATAATGGCATTGGGAAACTTATCTGAAAATTATGAAATGGCAGCAATTAAAAGTGCAGGTATTTCATTAAAAAGAGTGATAAGACCATTAATATTTTTAATTCTATTTATAAGCGCACTTAACTTTGTATTCTTAAACAACATTTATCCTTGGGCTACTTTGAAGCAGAAAAATTTGTATTTGAATATGAAAAAGAAAAAACCTGCTTTAGCTTTAGTACCAGGTGCTTTTAATACTGATATTCCTGGGTATAGCATAAAATTTGAAGAAAAATATGGTGAAGAAGATAATTTACTAAAAAATGTTCAAATAGCAGATTTAAGTCAATCTAAAGGAAAAATAAAAGTTATCACTGCTCAAAAAGGGATCATTTCAACAGAAGAAGGTAGTAAATACATGACTTTAACTTTAGAAAATGGTAATTATTATGAAGAGCATATTAATAAATCCATGCAGCCTAAAGATAGAGCAAAAATGCCTGCTTCCAAAGCTACATTCAAGACATATACCATAAATATTGACATTTCTTCATTTAATGATGATGACAAGTTGGATGATGAGAAAATTAAAGAACACCACGGTATGCTAAGCATTGTTCAGTTAGATTCTATTTCAAAAGTAAATAAAATAAAGTACGATGAATATACGAAGAACCAGGCTGACTATTTTTTCAACATTTTAGAAGCAAAAAAATTATATAAATACCCAGATTCACTTATTGACACTAAATTAGATTCAGTAATACTTAATAATTTTACAACCTATAACAAAAGTATTGTTCTAAATGAATCAATTCAATTATTGAAACGAACTATAGATCATAATAAAAATCAAAAAATAAGTTTTAAAGACAAAAGAAAATTATTAAACCTTTATGACCATGAAATTTACTATAGAATTTCATTTTCTTTAGCTTGTTTGGTGCTTTTCTTCATTGGTGCTCCACTTGGTTCAATTATTAGAAAAGGTGGATTTGGTTTACCAATGATAATGGCAATTATAATTTTTGTTATTTACTTTTTTATTTCAAAATTAGGAGGCAACTTATCTGAAGAAAGTGCTATTTCAGCTTTATTTGGAAGCTGGCTTTCAACATTAATCTTATTACCCTTTGGAATTTTATTAACACGAAGGGCTACACAAGGAATGGGAATATTTAATATTGATTCTGTTCTTGACAACATACAAAAATTATTCAATAAAACAGGAAATAAAACAACCAACTTATAAATGGAAAGTTCTGCTCATAAAATTAAATTAAACACAATACTAGAAGCCATTACAGCTATTAAAAATGGTAAAATGATTATTGTCGTTGATGACGAAGATAGAGAAAATGAAGGTGATTTTATTGCTGCCGCTGAATGTGTAACTCCTGAAATGATTAATTTCATGGCGAAACATGGAAGAGGCTTAATTTGTGCTCCTTTAACTGAAGCTCGTTGTGAAGAGCTAGACTTACCACTTATGGTAAATAACAATACTGTTTTGCACAATACACCTTTCACTGTTTCAATAGATTTAATTGGAAATGGTTGTACAACAGGAATTTCTGTTCACGATAGGTCCAAAACTATTAAAGCATTAACATTAAAAGATACGAAGCCAGGAGATTACGGAAGACCTGGTCATATTTTTCCACTTAGAGCTAAAGAAGGTGGTGTACTTCGTAGAACTGGACACACAGAAGCGTCTATAGATTTGGCTCGTTTAGCCGGTTTTCAACCAGCAGGAATTTTAGTTGAAATTTTAAATGAAGATGGCACCATGGCTCGCCTACCACAATTACTGGAAGTTGCCAAAAAATTTGATTTAAAAATTATTTCAATTGAAGATTTAGTTGCTTATCGTATGAAATACGATTCATTAATCTATAAAATTGAAGATTTCAATATTCAAACTCGCTTCGGTGAATTTAGATTAAGAGCATACAAACAAACTACCAACAACCAAGTTCATTTGGCATTAACCAAAGGTTCTTGGAACGAAAATGAGGAAGTATTAGTTCGTGTAAATTCAACTTTAATTAATAATGATATTATTAGGCTATTAACAAGTAATCCTGACGATACTTTTTCTAGAGTATTTAAAATGATAAATGACGAAGGCAAAGGAGCTGCGGTATTTATTAGTCAAGAAAACCAATCTTTCAACCTGATAAACCGCTTATCACTACTAAAAGAAGCACAAAAAGATATTGAACATAAAGTTCCTCAAATAAAACCTGATGATAAAGATTTTGGTATTGGTGCCCAAATTTTACATGATTTAAAAATTAGTAAAATCAGAGTTTTATCAAATGCACCATCTGTAACTAAACGTATTGGAATGACTGGTTATGGGCTAGAAATAGTGGAGTATTTAAATTACTAATTAGTACATCCTATAATGAAACATTTTTTTTTACTTGGTATTTTTTGTATCATAATTTATTCGTGTAAAAAAAATGTTTCACAAATAGATCTGCCTAATATTTCTAAAGCTTCTACTCTTAATGGATTTGAAATTAAAGGTACTTTAGAAAATTTTTACCCAGAAAAAGTTTATTTAAATAAAATAATTGAAGATTCTTTTTATAAAATAGATTCGGCTCAAATTCAAAATAACAATTTCTCATTTATAGGAATTGTGGAATTTCCTGAGCGTTTTGCTATTACTTTTGAAAATTATTCTTCAATTACACTTTTTATTATTGAAAATACACAATTTGAAATCATTATAAATTCTGAAACCATAAATGATCCAATAATTATAGGTTCATCATTAAATAACAAACTTTTTGAATACAAAGTAGAAGCTAAAACTATTTTTAAAAAGATAGATTATTTGTTTCCGAAATTTCAAAAAGCTAGGCTTGAAAATGATGTTGACAAACTTGCAGAGATTTCTGAGGAAATGAAAAAAATTGAAAAAGAATTTACAAATTTTAGTAATAATTATATACTTCAAAATAAGGAATCATATATTGCTGCTATGATTTTAAGAGATCAGATAAAATCAACAACAATAGATACACTTCAAATTAAAAAAACATATGATATTCTTTCCTCAGAAATAAAAAAATCACCTGATGCAAAAATTATTGCATCATTTTTAAATTTACATTAAAAAACTAAAATCGGTTTCGGTGGGCAATTCAATTGCTGGTTTATTCTGTTGAAACAAACGTGCATTTAAAGTTCCTTTTAATGTAACTTTTTTCCCTTCAACTTTTAACCAACTACCTTCCCTAAGTCCTAAAACCGGAGTTTTATTAATTGTGTGATATTCATTAATACGAGTTTCTCTTGTTTCTCCCATATGAGTAGAATTAGAGTCTGGATCTAAATAATGACAATTTAAATTGAAATTCAAAAATCCTAAAGTATCAAAACTTGGTGGATAAATTATTGGCATATCATTCGTATTTTGCATAGTTATGCCTGTAATTACACTTCCTGCACTAGTTCCAAAGTAAGGAATCCCGTTTTCAACTACATTTTTAATGGTTGAAATTAATTTATGCTGATATAATTGTTGTACCAATAAAAATGTATTACCTCCACCAACAAATATTGCTTTGGCATTATTTACAGCATCAATTGCATTTTTATACTCGTGAATTCCCCTAATTTTAATATTAATTTTTTCAAATCCTTGTTGAGCTCTACTCGTATATTCATCATGTGTTAACCCACTTGGCCTTGCATATGGAATAAACAAAATTTCAGGTACTCCTTTAAAAAATTCAGATAGTTGAGGTAAAATATATTCTAAATAACCCTTTCCGTGAACCGTTGAAGTGCTGGCAATCAATAATTTTTTCATTAAAAATAAATTTTATCAAATATAATAAATTTCATTCTTTAACATAAGTTTATCAATGTATTAATACTATTTTAAGATTTCAATAACGTAATTTGTTTAGATGAAATTAAGATTAACCAACTTACTTATTTTTATTTTTCTTGTTATAAACTCTTATTCTCAAGAAAAACAGACTGTTATCACTGGAAAAATATTCAGTTTTAGCGGTTCTGTGAGTAATGTACATCTTATTAATCTAAATAATTTATCAGGTACTATAAGCAATGATAATGGTGAGTATGAAATTAGAGTACACCTTAATGACACACTATTATTTTCATCTATTCAATATGAAAAAATAAAAATAGTAGTAACAAAAAATCATCTAAATTCAAAAATAATGGATGTATATTTAATTCCAACTACCATAAGTTTAGAAGAAGTCTTTTTACACGGTTTAACAGGAAATTTAAATATAGATTTAGCAAAAAAACCTAAAGACACTATCCCTAAACACAATTTTGTTTTAAAATTAAGTGATTTAGATAAAATTTTGCCACCTGATATTCAAGGTCCTAAAAAAGCACCTTTTGTTGGGCCTTTTAAACCTCTACCTGCAGCGGCTACTTTTCCAGATTATTATTTAATTGCATTAAGAAAATTAAAAAAAGAATTAAAAAGTAAAACACAATTCCCAATAAAAATAAAAAAAGATTTAGGAGTCAGCTATTTTACAAATAACTTAAAAATTCCTGAAGAAAAAATAAATCATTTTTTAGCCTATTGTGAGTATAAAAATATTATTGAAGAATACAATAAGAACAACTTGTTAGAAGTCATAAAAATATTGCGTGAAGAAAGCAAAACTTACAATGAAATTAAAAATTAAGACCTATATAATTCTAATTTTTGCATTCGCATTATCAATACAAGAATCGAATGCACAAAAAACACATGTTAAACTTGAAGGTATTGTAAAATATGATTCAACATATTTACAAGATATTAATATTTTAAATAAAGCGACTAATTTAGGTACTTCAAGCAATGAAAATGGTCTTTTCACAATTTATGCTAAAGAAGGAGATTCTATCATGTTTTCATCTGTAGTTTATGAAAATAGAATTATTAAAATTTCAAAAACTCACCTAAATTCAAAAACAATTACAGTCTATTTAGAGCCCGACTATTATCAACTTGATGAAGTAATGTTAGCGAAAAAAGTATTTATAAATTGGAGAGATACAGCAGTTACAAAAGGAACTATTTTAAACAATGATGGAATTTCAAATAGGAAAGCACCTAATGCACGAAAATTAACAGATCCAAACGCAAATGCAGGTGGAATAAATCCTTTCGCAATATTTACGATGTTGACAAAAAAAGGCCGTATAAAAAGAAAAATAAGAAGATTAGAACAGGAAGAAATTAAACAACTAAAAAATGAATTCCCAAATACAATCAAAAATTTATATGGTGCTATTTTTTTCAAAGAAGCTCTACATATTTCAGAAGACAATATCTATTTATTTTTAGATTATTGTGAAGGAAATGGCCTAAATCAATTTTTTGAAAGAGATGAAATTGTCATCAAAAACTTTCTAATACTTCAAGCAAAAAAATTTAATTCAATTAAAAATTAGTAATATTTATTACACTATGTAAATTGTTTCTTTGGAATGCTTTTTGTTTATTAGCACTTAAATTGGATAAAATGAAATTTAAAAAATACCTACTGCTCTTTTTATTAATTCCACTATTCGCATTTACACTGCACAAATATTATATCAGCCTTTGCGAAATTGAATATAATCAAGAAAAAAAATCACTTCAAATTATAGTAGGAATATTTATTGATGATCTTGAATTTACATTAAATAAAGACCATAAAACAACACTAAATTTAGCAACCAAACAAGAGATTGAAAATATAGATGAATATTATTTAAATTATTTAAATGAACATTTTAAAATTAGTTTAAATAATGAATCAAAAGTTTATGAATATATTGGCAAAGAATATGATAATGATATTGTTCATTTTTACTTAGAAATTCCTAATATAAATGAATTAAAATCTATTGAAGTTACCAACACATCTCTATTTAGAAATTTTGAAAATCAACAAAATATTATCAAAATAAAAGCAAATAATAAAAACAAAACATTTTATTTAACACCCAACAATGTTAAAGGTTTCTTAAATTATTAATACTCAACAATTACTCTTACTAAAAATAATTAAATTTCAGTTTAATTATTTATAAACTAACTCCCTATGAAAAAAATATTTATTGTAATACTTTCATTTGTAGTTGTTTCAACATCATTTTACGGTCAAGAAATACAACAACCAAAAGAAAAACAACAAGCACATTACAATGTTAGTAAATTTAAACAGCTAAACGAAGAATTACCAACTCCAAACAAACAACATACAGCATCTGGAGCTCCAGGTTATGAATATACACAACAGCAGGTTGATTATAAAATGAATATTGTTTTAGATGAAGAAAACAACAAACTTTTTGGAGAAGAGACAATTACCTATCATAATAATTCTAAAGATAATTTAGAGTATTTATGGGTTCAGTTAGATCAAAATATGAGAGCCCCAAATTCTAAAACTAATGATATAAAAGGTGGTGGGCCTGATGTTTTATATACGCCTTCAAAATTTACAAAATCTTTTATGGGAAAACCTTTTCAAGGTGGTTTTAATATAGAATATATTACCGATGTAAATGGAAACTCTATTGATTATATGATTAATAGCACCATGATGCGAATGGATTTACAAAAACCATTAGCTTCAGGCGAAAAATTTATTTTCAATATAAAATGGTGGTATAATATTAATGATTATACATCTGAACGTGGAAGATCTGGATATGAACCTTTTCCTGATGGTAATAACTTATACATTATCGCTCAGTTTTTTCCTCGTTTAGCAGTTTATAATAATGTTGAAGGTTGGCAAAATATGCAGTTTTGGGGACAAAGTGAGTTTGCATTAGAATTTGGAAATTATGATGTTTCAATTACAACACCTATGGATCATATTTTAAATGGAACTGGTATTGTTCAAAATCCAAAAGATGTTTTCTCAAATAAGCAATACAACAGATATGTTGAAGCAAATACTTCTTATAACAATCCCGTTTTTATTGTAACGCCTGAAGAAGCTCTTGAAGCTGAGAAAGGAAGATCTGATAAAACTAAAACTTGGAAAATGTATGCTGAAAATGTTCGTGATTTTGCGTTTGCTTCATCTCGTAAATTAATTTGGGATGCGATGGCAGTTAAACTAAACAATAAAACTGTAATGGCATATTCATTATATCCAAATGAAGGAAATCCACTTTGGGAAGAGCATTCAACTAGAGTTGTTGCCAATACTTTAAAAGTATATTCTGAACATACTTTTGATTATCCATATCCTCAAGCAACATCTATTAACGCTAAGCAACAAGGAATGGAATATCCTATGATTTGTTGGAATGGCGGAAGACCAAATACTGACGGAAAATACACAGAAAGAGCAAAAAAAGGAATGATAGGCGTTGTTACTCATGAAGTTGGACATAATTTCTTTCCTATGATTGTAAATTCAGATGAACGACAATGGACATGGATGGATGAAGGTTTAAATTCTTTTGTAGAAATTTTGGCTGAATACCAGTATGAGCCAACATTATTCCCAATGGAAAACACTCCTAAAAATATTACAGGTTATATGTCTGGAGATCAAGATAAAATTGCGCCAATAATGTCTCAAGGTGGAACTGTTTTTAATTTTGGAGCAAATGCTTATGCAAAACCTGCGGCAGGTTTATTCATTTTAAGGCAAACCATTATGGGTCCAGAGTTATTTGACTTCGCTTTTAAAACTTATGCAAAACGTTGGGCTTTTAAACACCCAACTCCTGCTGATTTATTTAGAACAATGGAAGATGCTTCAGCAATGGATTTAGATTGGTTTTGGAGAGGTTGGTTTTATACCACTGGTAGTAATGATATTGGTATAAAAGAAGTAAAAAAATATTATGTAACTGACAAACCAACAGAAAGAGCTGAAAACATGGCAAAAG
>NZ_JBFFOE010000020.1:0-39515 GCF_041562875.1 Lutibacter sp.
AATTTCACATCGTTTAGATGAATCTATTTCAGGATTGTTTCAAGTGCGCGTAAATGATTATTTTAAAGTAGGATATTCGTATGATAGTTTAACCAATAATTTGAATAACTATAACAATGGTTCTCATGAAATTAGCTTGGTATTTGATTTAGGAGTGAATGGAAAATACGCTTCAAAAAAGAGAACACCACTATTTTGGTAAACAAGCAAGTAGTATAAATTTAAAAAAAGCAGCGATTACTAATCGCTGCTTTTTTTGTTTTAAATGAAAATAGTATCATAAGGTTTAAATTAAATCGTCATTCTCGCGTATGCGGGAATCTTTTTCATCGGAGTAAGAAAGTAACATATAGATCTTGAATGGGCAGAACTCAGATTAAGCCGGAGATGACGTTTCTTTGTTATTTTGTAGGTTTAATATTCATGAGATTGATTCCTTTCCACTGCGTTTCAATCGCAATGATGGTTCATAGGGGCGTTATTACGAGGCGCGATAGCAACGAAGTAATCTCAATACGTCATTGCGAGGATTTTTTACGACGAAGCAATCTGTTGCTTTGTAGTTCTAATCATGAGATTGCTTCCTTTCAGTCGCAATGACGTTTCTATTGGCTTCAAAAGAAATAGACTATTAAATTGGGACAGCGCATAGGCAAAACTTTGTATATCCTCTGTTAAACCTGGTAAATTCTTTGTTAATTCTAGTATAAGTAACGGAGATATTCATAATAATTGTACAATTATTATATAAAAAATAGTAGAATTAATTTAAAAATAGTGTACAATTATTTGGAGAAAGTTCTACTATTTTCACAAAGCAGGTTAAAACCCTTTAAAATATAGGCTTTTAGAAGTGCTATAAACGTACGAAAATAAAGAATCCAAAACACTATGTTAACAACTTATTTATTAACATTTTAGACTTAAAATAGACTTAAAAAAATAGGCTGTCTGAAAAGTGTATAAAATTCGTTTTGTCAAACTAAGCCAATCGAAGTTAACCTTTAGTTTCAATTAGTTAAAATATTTCGACAAGCTCAATATGACATAAAGTTTCACTTTTCAGACAGCCTATTTTTTAAACTTCAAGAAGTAAGTACATTACTTAATAGCACCTATTATTTGTTCCAATCTATTTTTATCAATATTATAACCATTACCACTTCCTTTTTTCTCAGGAAATTGTTCTATCATAATTGTTGATGATGGGAATGCAAATTCTACCCCTAATTCTTTAGCTAATTCTAAAATTTTAATGTGTAAACTATGTTTAGATGATTGCTCTAGATTCCAATCTAGTTGTACAAAATAAACATTTAATAGTATCAACAAGGCTGAATCTCCAAAACCTGAAAACTCAACATTAAATGCATCACTACGTGTTTCAGGATGTAAATCTATAATTTTTCGAACACCTTGTGCAAAAGCATTAATTAACTCTGGTGGTGTATCATATCGTATTCCTAAATTAGTTTGATAACGACGAAAAGCACGCAAACCTTTATTATTTACAACCATTTCTGATAATGCGCTATTTGGTATTTGAAAAACAGAAGTATCTGCAGCTCTAACAGTAGTTGAACGAAATCCAACAGTTTCAACCGTTCCAATTACAGTTCCAGCTTCAATCCAGTCACCAATATGAAAAGGTTTATCAATAAAAATCATGACTGTTCCTATCAAGTTTTTAACCGTATCCTGTGATGCTAATGCAACTGCTAAACCACCAATTGAAGCACCAGCAATTACCGTAACTGGTTCAATTCCAAAAAGAGTTAATAGTTTTAAAAACCCGAGGAATATAACTATTCCCGTAAGAAAATTATCTAAAATAGGTACTAATTGATCGTCTAATTTCCCGTGCGTAGATTCAGCAAAATCTGCATAAATACTCATAACTACCTGTACTAGTTTTAGAAATACATAAATCCAAAATACGGTTACCATGATATTTAACATTAAAAACAAAATAGTATTAACATTTAAAGGAAGGAATAATGAGGGAATAAGAACCTTAATAAAGGCTATTAATAGTAACAATACAACGGGTCTTGTTAATTTTTTTAGAGCCAATTTAATATTTACACTCGTTTTATGAATTATTAAGTATTGAATTTTCTGCAAAACGTAAAAAACAATTTTTTTAAGTACATAAAATAAAACAACACTAATAAGTATTAATATTAACAAACCTAAATATTGCCATACTTCAATATTCAGTATTTTATAATGACCAAACTCAGGTATCATTTCTTTTAACTTTTCAGTATGCCAAGGAAATGTACTGCTATATAATTCATTTATTTTTGATGTAGTTTCAGTAGAGTAATACCAGTTCTTCCCTATTTTTTCAACATAAATTTCAGGAATTCTATTGGGAAACAATATATATTTATGTGCATTATCAAATAAAGCTGAATCAGTATACATACTATCCGTTGGAACTTTTGTAAAATCAATCATCAATCCTTTCCCATCTAATATTTTCTTTAACTTTATAGCTAAATTTTCAGCTTCTTCTCCTTCAAAACCAGCGATAGTAGTTGCTGCTTTTGAAGGATCGTAAGAGTCTGACTGTAAAAAATATATATGTGTATAAATTGCTGAATTTGGATTACTTAAATCAACTTTAACCTTAGTTTGTGCAAAAATTACTGTTGAAAGTAATAAAAATAAAAAACTAATCTTTTTCATTTTAATAGGTATTTAAACTTCACATCAAAATTAAGGTATAATTTGTTAGCTATAAATTAATGTGATAAAATTATTTTCTTTTCTTTTTGGAGTTAAATTTATTTTTCTTTCTTGAAGTGAAAGTGACAGTATCATTAAAGGTGTCTTTAGCTTTCTCTGCCTTGTTTTTCCGCCAGGAATTATTTTCAGGAAGTAATCTTTGAAGTAAATCACTTCTACCTACTTTGGTCAATGTGTTTCTAATCCATTGTTGGTTTTCTTTTTTATACCAAAAGAAGAAACGATGTTGTTCATCTTTTTCCTGCTTGCTTTTTGGCGTACGTGTAGGTTTTAGTGTATATGGATGGTAACCACTATAATAAATCACAGTTGCAACGGTCATAGGTGTTGGTGTAAATCCTTGTACTTGTTCCAACTGAAAACCCATATCCTTTGTTTCTGCAGCTAAATTTGCCATATCTTCAACTTCACAGGCTGGGTGATTTGAAATAAAATAAGGTATTAATTGCAAGTTTAACTTTTTACGAATATTTATTTTATCAAAGCGTTCTTTAAATTTATGAAAATAAGAGAAAGAAGGTTTTCGCATTAATTTCAACACATTATCTGAGGTATGTTCAGGAGCCACTTTTAAACGCCCAGAAACATGATTTGTCATCACTTCCTCTGTATAGGCATCTAACTCTTTTGGATCGGCTAATTTATTAAATTCTGGTACTAATAAATCGTGGCGAATTCCACTTCCTATAAACGATTTTTTTATTTTTGGATGCTTGTCAACTGCCTTATATAATTCTGTTAAAGGCTTGTGTGAAGTATCTAAATTATGGCAAATTACAGGTGAAATACAAGAAGGCGAAACACATTTGTCGCAAATTTCCTGAACCTTACCTTTCATTTTATACATATTTGCTGAAGGGCCTCCAATATCAGATAAATATCCTTTAAAATCGGGCATATTAGCAACTTGGTCAACTTCTTTTAAAATAGATTCCTGACTTCTACTTGCAATAAATTTTCCCTGATGCGCTGAAATAGTACAAAAACTACACCCTCCAAAACAACCACGGTGAATATTTATAGAAAACTTTATCATTTCAAACGCAGGAATTGGTCCTCGTTTATTATATTTTGGATGTGGCAAACGTGTAAAAGGCAAATCGAAAGAAGCATCAATCTCCTTTTCCGTCATGGTATGATACGGCGGATTTATAACCAATGTAGAGGTATTTACCTTTTGAAAAATACGATCTGCAAATAACTTATTAGATTCTTGCTCAATCACTTTAAAGTTGGAAGCAAACAATTTTTTATCTTTCAAACAAACCTCGTGAGAATGAATGCTTACATCTTTCCAATTTTTATTCTTTGGAACTTCTTCATCATTTTTCAATAAAAATGCTGTTTGATTTACCGTTTTAATACTTGAAAAAGGAACTCCTTTTTGTAATAAAGTTACAATTTCACGCAAAGGTTGTTCACCCATACCATATACCAATAAATCAGCTTTTGAATCTTCTAAAATTGTTGGTTTTAAAGTATCACTCCAATAATCATAATGTGTAACTCTCCGTAAGGAAGCTTCAATACCTCCAATTAAAACTGGCACATCAGGAAATTTTTCCTTTAAAATGTTAGCATAAACAGTAGTTGCATAATCTGGTCTAAATCCTTTATCTCCATTTGGAGTGTATGCATCATTATCACGTCTTCTTTTACTTGCCGTATAATTACTAACCATGGGGTCCATACATCCACCTGTTACTGCAAAGAACATTTTAGGAGTCCCCATTTTAGTGAAATCTTGTAAATTATCATTCACACTTGGCTGAGGAACAATTGCGACTCTTAATCCATAACTTTCCAAAATTCTACCCACCACTGCATGTCCAAATGCAGGATGATCTACATACGCATCTCCACTAAAAAGAATTACGTCTAGTTCTTCCCAACCTCTAAGTTTCACCTCTTTATTAGTGGTAGGCAACCAATCTGAAAGTTTATTCATCATATTTTGCAAAAATACGCTAAATAAAGTAATTCATATTATTTTATTAAAATCCTGAAAAACTGTTAACAAAGGTTAATGAGTGTTAACGTTTTAAACCTTAGTAATTTTAAATGGTCAAAGAGGTATAACAATATAAAATTATAATAATTATGAAAAAAATAATAGGAATTTTAGCAATTGCCTTTTTAGTTTCAACAACTATAAATGCACAAGGAAAAAGAAATAAAATTGGTCAAAAAAATGAATTTTCACCAGAACAACATGCAACTTTACAAACAAAAAGAATGGCTTTACATTTTGATTTAGATAAAAATCAACAAAAAGCTGTTTATAACTTGAAGAAAAAACAAGCTGAAGAACATCAAAAAAATGTTAGAATTCTTAAACAAAACAAAAAAAAGGGTGTTCGACTTACAAATGATGAACGTTTTCAATTTCAGAACAATCGTTTAGACAGACAACTGGAGAATAAAGTTGAAATAAAAAAAATTCTAACCAAAAAACAGTTTGGAAAATGGGAGAATGATTATAAATTTAGAATGAAAGATGGAAAAAAATGTTTGGCTAAAGGAGATAAGAATCATAAAGAAAGAGGACACAAAAATAATGGAGAACCAAGAAATTATAACACAAGATGTTAGTTTTAATTTGATTTGATTGTTAGTTTTAAATGAGAAACGCTGTTAATTACAGCGTTTTTTTATTGGTTCTCATTATTAATAGTAAGATTAGGCATTCCAACAATTTCAAAAGTAGCGGAGGCAAATGTTACTTTTCCGCTTGTTTTGTTAATTTCTCTCAAAATATCTTTAAAAAGTTCATTTTTTGTTATTCTTCTTTTTTTGAAATCAACTACATATCTAAGATTAAATTCTATCCAATTATCTGTCAGTTTAAATGTTACTGTAGCATCAATATTAGCATTTTCAATTAAATATTTACTTACCATTACTTTCCAATGATCTTTTGCGAAATTGGTATAATTTAACAATGATCTTTTTGCAACATCAACTATAATTTGGTTTGCAAGTGTAATATCAGACCCGTATTTAATTGGAATGTCTATTTCATCCCAAACAAAAGGAAAATCGGCTGAGTAATTATGAACAGCCCCTTTAAAAACAAAAGCATTGCTAATTTGAACTATCCGCCCACTGTAATTATCGCTTTTAACCCACTCACCTATTTCCATTAAAGTAGTTCTAGTTACTCCAATATCTATTACATCTCCTTTTATGCCGTTTATTTCTATTCTATCACCTGGCTTGTATATATTTGATCCAAAAATGGCAAACCAACCAGCAACACTTAATATAACTTCTTGAAGTGCAAAAGCAATACCCGCACTAATTAAACCAATTGAAACCGTAAAATACTGTAACTCACTTGTAAATGTGACAATAAGTAAAAGCAACACAAAAATATAACTTACAAATCTTACAATTTTTTTTAAACGGTAGCGAATGGTATTGTCTTTAAAACTTCTACTGATGCTTTTTCTAATTAGCCATGATAAAAAGAATATAAGTGCTGTCCAAGAAATAAACTGAGCAAACTCAAACAGCAACTGGCTTGATTCCCAATTTTTAAAATTCTGCATAAACTTTTCCAATTCACTCATTTTTGAAGGAATTAAATTGACAAAAACAGCACCTCTAATATACTGATTTTAAAATATTTAATCAATTAATAATCCTAAAAATAAAATTATAAAAATAGTGAAGAAAATTTATAGGTTAATTTATTAAACTTAATGATTGCCCAATACTGATATCATTAGAATTTAATCCATTCATTTTTTTAAGTTCATTAATGGTTAAACCATATTTTTTTGAAATTGAATACAACGTATCACCCTTTACAACAATATGATTATTCAACTCAACTTTTTTATCACTTTTAAACTCTTTACCTAAGACTTGAGTATCGTATTTATGCAACTCATACTTTTCAATCAATGCAATTAATTTTGCGGGATATCTTCTATCGGTAGCATATCCTGCTTCACTTAATCCTTCTGCCCAACTTATGTAATCTCCTTCTTTTAATTTAAACAATTTCGAATACCGATCTCTACTCGTTAAAAATAAAGAATGATCTTTAAATGAATTTAAGGGGTTGTCGTACTTTCTAAAACATTCCCCTTTTTCATCATCATCATGATAAACACCTTCTCCTAACCAACCTTTATGGCATTTAATTCCAAAATGATTATTTGATTTTCTTGTTAACTCACTATTACCACTTGATGATTCAATAATACCTTGTGCAAGCGTAATACTTGCAGGAACTTTAAATTCACGCATTTCGTCCATCGCGGTTTCTTTAAATAAGGCAATATATTCTAATGTTGAAATTGTAGCAGAGGGCTTTGTCTCGTGAATAATTTTAATGGGTTCTTTTTCCTCTATTACTTCAACAACTTTGACTTGAATTTTTTTAGGATGGTAAGCAACTCGTTTTTTAGATTTACAACTTGAAAATACCCCAATTATAAGCAAACAAATCAATATATATTTCAACTTCATAGGTTAACGTATTTGTGTTAAATTTTTCTTTTTTAATAAATTATTCATTCCTTCAATTCCCTGCAAACCACCCGTATGAATTGCCAAAATTTTAGTTCCTTTATTAAAATAATCTTTTTTTATTAGATCTACAATACCAAATAACATTTTCCCGGTATAAATTGGATCTAAAGGTATTTGTGTTTCACTTTTAAATTTATTTATAAAAGTAATTAATTCTTCTGAAATTTTAGCATAACCACCAAAATGATACTCAGTATTTAAACTCCAATTATCATTTATTAGTAAATGTTTCTCAATTTCTTTTTGAAGGAAATCACCTTTTAGAGCAGGAAATCCAATTATTTTTTGATGCTTTTTAGATGAGTTTATCAATCCAGAAATTGTACCACCTGTTCCAATTGCACAACAAATTATATGGTATTGTTCATCAGAATCTGATAAAATTTCTTCACATCCTTTCACTGCAAAATTATTGGTTCCCCCTTCAGGAACTAAATAAAAATTACCGAATTTTTCTTTTAAATTTGCAATAAACTCAGGTGTGGTTTTATTTCTGTATTCACTTCTTGAAACAAAATGAAATTTCATATTGTGTTCTGAAGCAAATTTTAAAGTTGGATTCTCTTTAAGGGTTTTATCTAAATTAGTAGCCAGTTCATCACCTCTAATAATACCAATTGTTTTAAAATTATGTTCAAAACCTGCCGCTGCAGTTGCTGCAATATGATTAGAATATGCACCACCAAAAGTTAACAACATATGCTGTTTTTGTTTAGCGGCTTCCATTAAATTGTATTTTAATTTTCGGTATTTATTTCCTGAAATAAAAGGATGTAGCTCATCTTCACGCTTTATAAACAGTGAAATTTCTTTATCTTTTATTTCCGAAAAGTAAACTTGCTGTATGCTGCTATTAATATTGTTTAAGAACAATTCTCTGTTTTTTCTTCAATTTCAGCCCATTCCTCCATTAATTTTTCTACTTTTTGTTTTTTTGCTTTGTAGTTTTCAAAAAAATTGGGTTTTGTAGAAGTCGTTTCAAAGTCTTCAGCTAAATCCACATCCATTTCTGAAATTTCTTTTTCCAACTGATCTATTTGAGCTTCAATTTTAGATAATTTATTTTTTAATTTTTTAAGCTCTTTTTCTTCTTCTCGTGATAATTTATATTCTTCTTTATTAGAAGCCTCTGGTTTTTTTGCTATCACAGTTCTCTTTTCTGCCTCTCGCAAATTTTCAAGCTGATGTTGTTCCAAGAAAAAGTCGATATCACCTAAGTATTCTTTAATCACCTTATCTTTAAAACCATATACGGTACTGGCTAACCCTTGTAAAAAATCACGATCATGCGACACCAAAATAAGTGTGCCATCAAATTTATTAAGTGCTTGTTTTAAGACATTTTTTGATGCTATATCTAAATGGTTAGTTGGCTCATCCATAATTAAAACATTAAACGGAGACAATAACAATTTGCATAATGCTAATCTATTTCTTTCACCACCTGACAACATTTTAGCTTTTTTATCTACCGCATCTCCCCCAAACAAAAATGATCCTAGCATATCTCTAACTCTGGCTCTGTTACCATCTGTGGCAGCATTTTCCATAATTTCCAATACGGTTTGTTCTGGCTCTAAATATTCCGATTGATTTTGAGCAAAATACCCAATTTGTACATTATGCCCCAATTTTAAATGGCCACCATGCGGTATTTCTCCTACTAAAATTTTTGCCAAGGTAGATTTTCCTTGTCCGTTTTGCCCAACAAAAGCAATTTTACTATTTCTTTCTATTAATAAATCTACGTTTTCTAACACGTGTTTTTCGCCATAACTCTTTGAGAGATTTTCAGCTTCAACAACTACTTTCCCTGGTTCTTTTGAAATTTGAAACCGAATATTCATCACTGCATTGTCATCATCATCTACTTCAATTCGCTCTACTTTGTCTAGTTTTTTTATTAAAGATTGAGCCATAGTTGCCTTGTTAGCCTTGGCTCTAAATTTATCTATTAAAACTTGCGTTGCCTTAATTTCTTTTTCCTGATTTTTTTGAGCTTGTAATTGTTTTTCCTTTATTTCACCGCGTAATAATAAAAACTGGGAATATGGTTTTTTATAATCATAAATTTTACCCAAAGAAATTTCAATGGTTCTATTAGTTACATTATCTAAAAACATTTTATCATGCGATACTAAAACAATGGCACCTGCATACACTTTTAAAAAGTTTTCTAACCAAATAATAGATTCAATATCTAAATGGTTTGTTGGCTCATCTAACAATAAAATATCATTATTTTGTAATAATAGCTTTGCCAATTCAATACGCATTCTCCATCCACCTGAGAACGTATCTGTTAGCTTATCAAAATCTTCTCTTTGAAAACCTAATCCTTGTAATATTTTCTCCGTATTACCTTGATAATTATAACCTCCAAGCAATTCATATCTATGTGTAAAATCATTTAAATCAACCATTAAATCATGATAGTATTCACTTTCATAATCTGTTCTTTCCGCTAATTCTTGATTTATTTTATCTAATTTGATTTCTATTTCTTTAATTTCTTCAAAAGCTTGATATGCTTCTTCTAAAATTGTTCTTCCTTCAACAAAATCTATATCCTGACGCAAAAAACCAATACGCACCTCTTTATCAAAAGCCATAGTTCCACTAGTACTTTCAATATCTTTAGAAAGTACTTTTAGTAGAGTAGATTTTCCTGCTCCATTTTTTCCAATTAAACCAATTCTATCTCCTTTATTTAATTTAAAAGTAATTCCTGAAAACAAATCAGAACCGGCAAAAGAAACCGTTAAATTATGTACGTTAAGCATTTGTATTTTATAATTTAATGTAAATTTGTGTTTTTTATATAAACGATGCAAACTTACTATAAATAAGTTTGGTACTCGATTAAAGTTATTTATTTTAAAAAAAAAGAGTCTTAGACGTAAATTTAATGAAAATAGTTAAAAAAGGATCAAAATTATATAGCATTTTATTTAATAAATGCCCTAAATGTCATGAAGGTGATTTTATGATTGAAAAGAACATTTTCAAACTTCACAAAGCATTTAAAATGCATGAAAACTGTTCAGAGTGTGGTTTTAAATATATGATGGAACCTTCTTTTTTTTATGGAGCTATGTATGTTAATTATGGACTAACGGTTGGGCTTGCAATAGTTACATTTGTAATATCAACATTGGTTTTTCATTTAAATTTACTTCAAAGTTTTATTCCTATTGTAGTTATATTAATTTTAACAGCTCCAATTACCATACGTCTTTCTCGAATTATTTGGATTAATCTATTTGTTTCTTACGATGTTAATCTAAGCAAAGATGTTGAAAACGATCAATAGAAATCTCTTTATCAATTTCCACTTTTTCTTCTAAATAATTGTATAATGCTTTTGCCGCTACTGGAGCTATCATTACACCTCGAGTTCCCAATCCATTTAGAATCGCTAAATTTTTAAATTTTGGATGCTTTCCTACTAAAGGTCTTCTATCTTTTACAGTGGGTCTAATTCCTGCTGTATGCTCAACAATTGTGTAAGGAACTGTTATAAAAGATTCTAACTTCGTAATCAATTCTTGTTTCCCTTCCTCCGTTGGAAGCTTCGTTTTATCTTTCCAATTAAATGTTGCACCCACTTTAAAATAATTATCACCTAAAGGAAGTACAAATACTGAAGCCTTAATTAAAAAATCTACATTTAATTTAGGAGCAAGAATAGTTATCAACTCTCCTTTGGCTTCTTGCATAGGTAAATAATTAAAAAATGGATTTTTGGGCAATCCAAACCCTTCACAAAAAATAATTTTTGCTGCTTTTATATTTTTGTATTCAACACTTTCATCGTTTATTTTTAATTCGGCATATTCAAAACTTTCATTTTTTAATAAATTTCTTTCTGCTAAATAATTTCTATAATCCTCCAATAGTGCTTTAGTATCAATCCTTCCTGTATTTGTTAATTTTCCAAAACCATTAGCTGCTAAAACTCCTTCAAAATTTTTATTAATTAGTTGAGAAACCATATAATTAGAAAGCAATGGTTTGTCACAAGCAATAAACCAATTATTTTGCTCTTCAACCGATTTAAATATTCGGTAAATATTTACTTTAAAATCGTATTTTTTATTGAATTGCTTCTCCAATTCTTCATAAAAAGGTACTGCAATTTCTAATTGTTCAATAGCATTCCAAACGGGTGTAAAACGTTTTAAAATTACTGGATTGTACATTCCTCCAGCAACAATTGAAGAGTTTTGAGAATGATCTTCAAAAACTATAAATGATTTTTTATTTTTGTCTAACTCTTTTGTAAAAGCTAAACCCGCTAATCCTAATCCAACAATTATATAATCTACTTGCATTGTGTAAATTTAGGCTATAAAACAAAAAACTCTTGCTATCTGCAAGAGTTTTTTGTTTATATATTTAAGAATTTAATAATTCCACATATCCAATTCTTTATTTCTAATTTCGTCTTTAATTTTGTTAGATTCAATGACTTGGAATAATGCATTTCCTTTTACATACTGTGCAACATCTCTATTTCCATAAATATTTTCTTCTCTATAAATAATAGAATTAAATCTTCTGGCATTCAACAAATGATCATATGAAATTGGGTATGCTGAATTTTTTTGATTGAAAACTTTCATTTCATGGAGTGTTTGCCTTGCATCTGGAAACCAAACCCAAAACAAAGGTAATTGCTCAGAAATATCCATATCTTCTCTCCCCATCATTTGAATATCTGGTGCAATAGGCGCTAACGCCAATAAACGATATTTTAATTCTCCCTGGCGTTTGTCAAAATACCAAAGTCCTTTAATCTTAAAACCTTCAATATCTTGAGATGTTAAGTTAATTTTATCAACATATTCATCAATATTAGTTGCTCCAGCATTCAATTCATCAATACCAGCTTCTGTAGTATCAATTCTGTATAGTTTACTGCTTATTTCAGCTTTTGTCATTTTAGCTGTAAAATAAGAGTCATCATAAACTTCTGTTATTACACCACTTTTTATACCTCTAAGTAATGTATCAAATAATGAGCGTCTATTTCCAGAAACAGTAGTAGTATCAACAGGATAGTACATTGGTAAATTAATACGTTCATTTAAATCAATATATTCCCAAACAACTTTAGACCATAAAATATCTCTATCATCAATATAACCGTATTCTAATGGCTTATCATTATCAACAGCCAATTGCTCGTCGGTTTTTTCGCCAATATTAGAAGGTTTTTTCGCATTCAATAAATTTGACTGTGCATATGTTGCGCTAAACAGCAAAAATGCCAAAATAAAAATCCCAATATTTTTCTTATTCATCATTTAAATTATATTTTATTGTATTTCTATACTAACTGCTGAAGCCTCTTTAATTTTATAAGATGTATTACCCACTAACGAAGATTTAATATCAAATATTGTAATTACATCACCTCTTTTAGCTTTTGCAATTGCTTTTTTAGCTTGAGCATCCATTTTACTTCCATTAACAACAACCGCTCCTTGTCCTGGTACTTTAATTGTAAATCCTGAAGTATTCAGTACTAAATCGAAATCAAAATCTGGTAATTCTGCACCTACAGTTGAATTTTCTAAACTAGTTTTAGGCATTTTAACATAACCCATTTGTTTTCTTATACTTCCGCTTGGAGAAGGAATATCCTTTATTCTAAAATTTTGAGAAGTAGCAACTGTTTGTCCATCAGGCATTTTACCTGAAACACTAATTTTAACTTCATTTCCTGTACTAGGTGTCATTATATATTTACCAGAACCTGTTGCTCTTTGAAGTCCAGCTCCATTTGCTGTCACTAAATTATCAGGTATCCCAGGTATTGAAATTGTCATAGGGTTTGGCACTCCCCTATATACAACATTCATTTTATCTGCAGAAATTACTGCACTATTTGGTTTTGGAATAACTGCATATGAACTATTAATTTCAATTTCAACTGGTTTTCCATTTTCTATAAAAACAAACTTTCCTTTAATTTCTCTTTCACCTACTGCACCTGCTGGAAAATTAAGTTCTGCACCACCATCTTTAATAGTTTTAATTTCAATTCCATTCACAACTACTTTTTCGGGTTTTAATGAAGCATCATAACGACCCAATACTATTTTTCCTTTAAAGTTTTCACCTTGAAAAAATGCAGATTTTTCTGGAATTAATATCGTCTTATAATTTGACATTGAGACATCACTTTCTAATTGACCACCTAAAAGGTTTCCAAAAATTTCAGATTGTGTTGTTCTGATATCGGTTTGAATAGAAGTTAAATTGGTAATCGTAGATATTAAAGGAAAACCTTCGTATCTATTATTTAACCAAGGTTGCATAATACCTCCTTCTGTTTCCTGTTCAGATGTATCAAATCTCTTTCTAACATTTGCTAAAATAGAAGTATTATTCCCAACTAGTTTAATTATTTCTTCTCTATAAGAGTTAATATTATTTAAAAATTCCTTACCTCCTTCAGTAAAGGTATCTCCTTTAAAAAAATATTCATCAACAACTCCTGACTGATCCATTGATTCATAATTGTTTACATCTTCAATCTCTTCAAGAAATAAAGCCTTTTCATTTTCTAAAAAAGCATTAAATTTATTGGATAAATCATCTACACTTTTAGCTGTATTATATAAAGATTTATATTTTTCTGGTTGTTCTTGTGCCTTGGTAGCTATATTTGCTAATATTTCACTATTCTTTACAGAGGTAGATGTATTATTATCTACTAGTTTTTCGTTCACAAACCCAAATGCTGAAAGTACCTCCTTAGACATATTCATTGCAAGCATAGCAATAAAGATTAAGTACATTAAGTTAATCATTTTCTGCCTTGCTGATAATTTACCTGAAGCCATTCTAATTAGTTTTTTTGGTTAATAATTTAGTCAATAATTAACTAATTAATTTTTTTTAGACATTGCAGATAACATACCTCCATAAACACCGTTTAATGAAGAAAGATTTGTTGCTAAGGATTCCATTTGTTCTTTTAATTTCTCTGAGTTAATAACAACTTGGTCATTAATTTCAGCTTGTCTACTTGAGCTTTCTAACTGAACTTTATACAAACTATTTAAAGATTCCATTTGAGCTGCTGCCAATGACATTTGTTCACTATATCTATTAGTAGCTGCTATAGAATCTACCGCTGGCGCAATATTATCTGCAGCTCCTTTAAAATTTTGAATACTTTCTCCTAAACTTTGCATTAAACCCGCATCTAATTTAGCTTCTTTAAGCATTGAATCTAACTTTTGGGAAAGTAAACTTTGTGATTCTCTTGCCTCTTTTCTATCTTTATCTCTTTCTTGTCTTCCTCCTAATTCAGGGTAAACTAAACTCCAATCTAAATCATCATCTACAGGTTCAAATGCTGAAATAGCAAAAATTAAAGCTTCTGTTACTAAACCAAGAGCTAACATTACATTCCCTGTTAAAAATCCTATATGGAAATGTGTAAGTTTAAAAAGAGCCCCTATAATAACTACAGATGCTCCTAAACCGTAAGCCATATTAAATAATTTTTTTGTATTCTTT
The DNA here is from genome assembly GCF_041562875.1 of Lutibacter sp. Classification (GTDB taxonomy): domain Bacteria; phylum Bacteroidota; class Bacteroidia; order Flavobacteriales; family Flavobacteriaceae; genus Lutibacter. The sequence goes on from NZ_JBFFOE010000020.1 coordinate 14,833, forward strand.
GATTGTGCCATAATTTTAATTTTTAAGTTTGGGTTAAGCTTTGTTTTTAATTTCCTTCAATATTGGTTCCTAAAAAATCTTGTACTGTTCTAAAACCAATATAGCTTCTTGATGAGTCAGCATATTCATAATCTCGTGTACTCACTTCTAAAAAATACGCTACATCTTTCCAAGATCCTCCTCTAATAATTTTTCTGTGATTTTCTGAGATTTCTACATTTGGATTCATTGTTGAACCTATATAATAAGACGCTTCACTATAAGCTGTATTTGTCCATTCAGAAACATTACCTGCCATATTGTAAAGTCCATAATCATTTGGATTATATGATTTAGCTTCCATTGTATACAAAGCTCCGTCAACTGCATAATCACCTCTACTCGGTTTGAAATTTGCTAAGAAGCAACCTCTATCAGTAGTAGTATAAGGCCCACCCCAAGGATATGTTGCATAGTTTAAACCACCTCTAGCTGCATATTCCCACTCAGCCTCTGTTGCTAGTCTAAAATATGGCACTGAACTTTCTTTCTTTTTAGTCTTTAAAAAATCGTTTTTCTTTTTGGTTCTCCAACTACAAAATGCTTTTGCTTGTTTCCAATCTACTCCAACAACTGGATAATCACCGTAAGCTTGGTGGTAAAAATAATCTTGATGCATTGGATCGTTATAAGAGTAATTAAAATCTTTTACCCAAACAGTTGTATCAGGATATACTTCTACTATTTCATCTTTAATAAAGTCTTTTCTATCTCCATTAGCTTTTGCAGCAGCACCTCTATCCAACCATGAGTATTTGAATTTTAATTTTTTGGTATCCAAAATTCTTTTCCCGTCAAAACTATTATCAATTGACACATACATAGTATCCATTACTTCTGAATAATATTCATCTGGAAATTCACTTGTATCCCAAATTAAATCTTGCTCCCAGTTTAATGATCTTCCTTGTAATGGGGAATTTATATCTCCTAAACTCCCATAATTATTCATCATATACTTTTGGTATGGTGACATATTTGTAGTGTCCGGATTTGAAAATTGATAATCTGGTAAAATTATATTGGTTTCATCAGACATTAACTCTGATAATAGAGCTAATTTGGTTCTTATTATTGAATCTCTAACCCAAAATACAAACTCTTTATATTCACTATTTGTAATTTCCGTTTCATCCATATAATAGGGTCTAACTGTAACGGTTCTTGAAGGTGCATTTAGCGCTCCTGCAACATCTTCATCACTTTTCCCCATTGTGAAGGAACCTCCTGGTATTAAAACCATTCCTAATGGTTTTTGTGAATGCCATTTACTTTGTGATTTCACACCAATCAACTCGCCTTGGTCACTAGAACCACAGCTATATACTAATAAAGCTAGTAAAATATACAATGATATTTTCTTCATAATTATTTTCTTCATCTATTTAGGCAAACGTATTACTAATTATTTAAAAAAACAATATTTACTTTAATCTGTTTAAAGATTAAAAAACTAATTTTAATATATGCAAGCATACCTTTTTAAACTAATTTTTTTAAGGTTTTTAACCACCTCTCAGGGATTTCCTGATGGGTTGCACTTATATAATCTTCATAAGTACATGGTATTAACGCATGTCTCTTAAATTTATTATTATCATTTAAATTAATTTCCATCCACCAACGTCCACTCTTATTACTTTTATGAAAGTTAAGTATTTGTTCATCAATTGGCACAATATATTTTTGGTAATTATCTTTTAAACCAAAAGGATAATCTTTTGCTCTATAATTAAAACCTTCTATAAAATACCATATCATTTGTGAAATTAGTTGAGCAGTTTGAGTTTTGTTATCAAATTTTTCATTGTATTCATAAATACCAAATGAAGTTACTTTATCACTAATGCCTGCATAACGTGAAATTGCACAAATATCTGCTCCTGAAAACCCGTTAGGCGTTGCATTCTTATTTGCAGGTGCATCTGCATTTTTAATTGCAGATAAATCTATACTCACAATATCTGCATCTCTCATTAAAGGCTCAACAAGTTGAATGGAGTTTGCAATTTCTCCCAATCTATAGGTATCAAAAAACAAACTATCCAATAAATCTATTTCTTCTTGAGAATTGTAATAAGTTTGGTAACCTATATTACTATAATTGAATAAGTTATTTGGCTGATTCATCACAATTTTACTCAAATATGACTGCGAAGTTAATTCATCTTCAATAGAACCTAAATCAAATTTATTATCTACAGCTACTATGTTAACTGTTTGTTCAAGTGTATCATATGCTCTATAATTTGCATAGGTTAAATCCTGACTTCCACCAATTACGATAGGAATAATTTTATTTTTAATTAAATAGGATAATAAGTTACCTAAAGCAAAATAAGTATCGTCAATTGTATTTCCTTGTTGAATATTCCCTAAATCAACAACACTAACTGGCCAATTACCTGGGTAAAGTTTGTATAATTCTTTTCTAATTTCATTTAAATTAGAGCCAGTTCCATAATTACCTACAGAAGCTCTTCCTTCTTGTACTCCTACAATTGCTATTTTCTTATTTGTTAAATCTGGAAAACCATTTTGCGCAGTATAAATTTCGATACATTGACCAAAAGCTTGACTGGATTGCATTTTGGCATGAATCAATAATGTTTCATCAACAGGATTAAGATATTCGAAATTCATTGATTAGGGGTTGTTATCTTTTTCTAATTTGGAGCAAGTTAATCAAAAAAATTATTTTTTCGTAATTTTGCCCTTTGCTATTTTCTTAGTTACTTTCTTAGTTACTTTCTTTTTTGGGGTTTTTTTCTCAATTATATCTTTAACTTCTTCAAGGGTTAGTTTAGTTGCATCAACCGTTTTTGGTAATTCAATTTTTAATTTTCCTTTTAAAATATTTGATCTTCCCCAACGTGCTTTTTCAACTCTAATGCCTTCTTCTTCCCAATTATGCAAAACTTTTTCAATATCTTTTCTTTTTTTATCTTCAATTAATTCAACAATATTTTCTTTGGTTAAATTATCAAAATCGTATTTTTTACTCACATTTATGAAAATACCATTCCATTTTAAAAATGGACCAAAGCGTCCAACTCCTTTTTGAACTGGTAAATTATCATATTCTGCAATTGGCGCATCAGCTTCTTGCTTTTCTTGAATTAACTCTATAGCTCTATTGAGATCAATTGACATTGGATTTTCATCTTTTGGAATTGAAATAAACATAGTATCATACTTTATATAGGGACCAAAACGACCATTAGCTACAATAATTTCAATATCTTCATATCCTCCAATGGTTTTAGGAAGTTTAAATAAGTCCATTGCTTCTTTATAGGTAATAGATGTAAGTGTTTGATCTCCTTGTAAACTGGCAAACTTTGGTTTTTCTTCATCGGTTGCTTCTCCAATTTGAACCATCGCTCCAAATCTTCCTAAACGTGCATATACATTTTTACCACTTTCTGGATCTACCCCTAATAAACGTTCTCCTTTTGCACGGTCAGCATTTGCTGCAACATCTTCAACTATAGGATGAAATTTATTGTAGAAGTCTTTAATCATTGAAATCCAATCCTCCTTTCCTTCAGCAATATCATCAAATTCAGATTCTACTTTGGCTGTAAACCCAAAATCTAAAATATTAGAAAAATTTTCTACTAAAAAGTCAGTTACAATATTTCCTATATCTGTAGGAATTAATTTTCCTTTATCTGAACCTACCTTTTCTGTTAAAGTTGCTAAAGTTACTTTTTGATTTTCTAATTTTAACTGTGTATAATTTCTATCTGTTCCTTCAATAGTTCCTTTTTCAACATATTGTCTTCGTTGAATTGTTGAAATTGTAGGTGCATATGTTGATGGACGACCAATCCCTAATTCTTCAAGGTTTTTCACCAAAGAAGCTTCCGTATATCTGTATGGCGCTTTCGTATAACGTTCGGTTGCTGTAATATATTCATTCACTAAAGTTTCTCCATTCGTCATATTAGGTAACATTCCTTCTTGCTCATCATCTTCATTATCAGTTCCTTCTAAATATACTTTTAAAAACCCTTCAAACTTTATCATTTCCCCATTTGCAGTAAGAACTTTAGAATTTTTGGTGTTTGATATTTTAACATTTGTACGTTCTAATTCAGCATCACTCATTTGAGAAGCAATGGTTCTTTTCCAAATTAAGCTATACAATCTGTCTTGATCAAAATCAATAGAAACAGTTTGTTGACTCATATTAGTTGGTCTAATTGCTTCGTGAGCTTCCTGTGCGCCTTTAGTTTTGTTACTAAAATTTCGGGGTTTACTAAATTCCTTGCCGTATGATGTTATAATTTCTTCTTGGGCTTCACTTTTAGCATCTTCAGATAAATTTACACTATCTGTTCTCATATAGGTAATTAAACCTGCTTCATACAAACGTTGTGCAATCATCATTGTTTTAGCCACTGGAAAACCTAATTTTCTTGAAGCTTCTTGTTGTAATGTTGAAGTTGTGAATGGTGCTGCTGGTGATTTTTTAGCTGGTTTTTTCTGAAGATCTTCAACTTTAAAATCAGCCCCAATACATGAGTTCAAAAACGATTCTGCTTTTGCTTTGGTTTCGAAATTTTTAGGTAAAGTAGCTTTAAATTTCTTTCCTTCTTCGGTTAAAAATTCAGCGACTACTTTATAAGATGCTTGAGATTTAAACTCAATTATTTCTCGTTCTCTTTCAACAATTAATCGAACTGCAACTGATTGAACTCTCCCTGCTGATAAACCTCCTTTAATTTTACGCCAAAGTACAGGTGACAATTCATACCCTACTAACCTATCTAAAACTCTACGAGCTTGTTGTGCATTTACTAAATTATAATCTATACTTCTAGGATTTTCAACAGCTTTTAAAATAGCTTTCTTTGTTATTTCGTGAAAAACTATTCGTTTTGTATTGGCTTCTTTTAGGTTTAATTGCTCAAATAAATGCCATGCAATAGCTTCTCCTTCACGATCCTCATCCGATGCCAACCAAACTGTATCAGCTTTTTTAGCTAAATCTTTTAATTTTTTAACCAGCGCTTTTTTATCACTTGGTACAATATATTCTGGCATAAAATCACCCTCAACATTTATCCCTATTTCTTTTGAAGGTAAATCTGCAATATGTCCAAAACTTGATTCCACTTGAAAATCTTTACCTAAAAAATTCTCTATTGTTTTTGCTTTTGCAGGTGACTCAACTATTACTAAATTCTTCGCCATATATCTTTTGTTATAATTTTTAAACTCTCAATAAAAACATTCTCATACTCAAAATAATTTTAATTCAAATTGAGATTTTCGATTGCAAAAGTATATAGATTTTTTTAAATGGAACTTTTTATCTTCAAAAACCCCTTATTTTAACAAATACTTTACCTGTTAAAATTCTGCCAATATGGCGCATTTCAAAAAAATGAATTATATTTGCCGTTGAATAAAAGATATATGAGTCAAGAAAAAGTAATCGTAGAAAAAAACCAAGGTCAAGCACTTTTGACCAATCAAATAGAAGGTAACAGTAAAAAGCTATATATTGAAAGTTATGGTTGTGCTATGAATTTAAATGATAGTGAAATTGTAGCAGCAATACTATCTGAACAAGGATATAACACCACTCATTTAATTGAAGAAGCTGATTTAGTTTTAGTAAATACCTGCTCAATTAGAGAAAAAGCTGAACAAACGGTTCGTAAACGTTTAGAAAAATACAACGCTATAAAAAAGATAAATCCTAAAATGAAAGTTGGTGTTTTAGGTTGTATGGCTGAACGATTAAAAGAAAAGTTTTTAGAAGAAGAAAAAATAGTTGATTTAGTTGTTGGGCCAGATGCTTACAGGGATTTACCTAATTTATTACAAGAAATAAATGAAGGGCGTGATGCTGTAAATGTACTATTATCTAAAGAAGAAACCTATGGAGATGTCTCTCCCGTTAGATTAAATAGCAATGGTGTTTCAGCATTTGTATCTATTACCAGAGGTTGTGATAATATGTGTACTTTTTGTGTAGTTCCATTTACAAGAGGACGAGAACGCAGCCGAGAACCTAAAAGTATTTTAGAAGAAATTAATCAACTTAGCGAGCAAAATTATAAAGAAATTACACTTTTAGGTCAAAATGTAGATAGTTACCTTTGGTATGGTGGTGGTTTAAAAAAAGATTTTAAAAATGCTTCTGAAATTGCACAAACAACTGCAATTAGCTTTGCTAATTTACTTGATATGGTGGCTATTGCATTTCCAAAAATAAGAATTCGATTTTCCACATCAAATCCTCAGGATATGAATTTAGACGTAATTTATACCATGGCAAAACATGAGAATATTTGTAATTACGTTCATTTACCTGTTCAATCTGGAAGTACTTCTGTATTAAAAAGAATGAATAGACAACATACGCGTGAAGAGTATATGGAATTAATTGATAACATTAAAAAAATAATTCCTGATTGCGCGTTATCACAAGATATGATGACAGGTTTTTGTGGGGAAACTGAAGAAGAACATCAAGAAACATTAAGTTTATTAGAATATGTAAAATACGACTTCGGTTTTATGTTTGCGTACTCTGAACGACCTGGAACTCCTGCAGCTAAAAAAATGGAAGATGATATTCCACTTGAAGTCAAAAAAAGACGTTTAGCTGAAATAATTTTAGTGCAACAAAAACACAGTTTATTCCATTTAGAACAATTTGTTGGAAAAACTGTTGAAATTTTAATTGAAGGTTCTTCAAAAAAATCTGACGCACATTGGAAAGGTAGAAATTCACAAAATGCGGTTGCTGTTTTCCCTAAAGGAGATGAAAAAATCGGTGATTTTGTGAACGTATATATTGAAGATTGTACTTCAGCAACGCTTCTAGGAAAAAGAATTTAAAACTATGGACTCATTACAAGCAATAAAACAACGTTTTGAAATTATTGGAAACGATATTCATTTAAACCGAGCTTTAGAAAAAGCAATTAGAGTTGCTCCAACAGATATTTCTGTATTAGTTACAGGTGAAAGTGGTGTTGGTAAGGAGAGTATCCCAAAGATAATTCATAATTTATCACATCGAAAACACGCCAAATATATTGCTGTAAACTGTGGTGCAATTCCTGAAGGAACTATTGACAGTGAACTATTCGGACACGAAAAGGGTTCGTTTACAGGTGCAACTGCCGCACGTAAAGGCTATTTTGAAGTAGCTGATGGTGGCACAATTTTTTTAGATGAAGTTGGTGAATTACCGCTAACAACTCAAGTTAGATTGTTGCGTGTATTAGAAAATGGTGAATTTATTAAAGTTGGCTCTTCACAAGTAGAAAAAACAAATGTTCGTATTGTTGCTGCAACTAACCTAAATATGCATCAAGCAATTGGAAAAGGAAAATTTAGAGAAGATTTATACTATCGTTTAAGCACTATTGAAATACACTTACCTCCATTAAGAGATCGTGTTGGTGATATACATTTGTTATTTAGAAAATTTGCAGCAGATTTCGCTCAAAAATATAAAATGCCAACGGTTAGGCTTTCTAATAATGCTATAAAAATGCTCGAAAATTATGGTTTCCCTGGGAATATTAGACAGTTGCGTAACATTGCTGAGCAAATTTCAGTAGTTGAAGAAAATAGAGAAATTTCTTCCGAAAAACTGCTACAATATTTACCAAGTAAAGGAACTAATCTACCTTCAGTTATAGATCAAAAAAATTCAAGTAGTAATTTTGCAAACGAACGAGATATCATGTATAAAGTATTGTTTGATATGCGAAATGATATTAACGATTTAAAAAAGTTAACACTTGATTTAATGAAAAGTGGAGACAATCATAAAGTTCAAGAAGAAAATAAAAGCCTAATTAAAAAAATATATAAAGAAGATTCTTCAGAATTAGATAATAATAATAATAATCAAGTTGAAGTTGTTCGTATTAATGAAAAATTTAATTTTGATGACGATTATGAATTCGCTGAAACAGTTGATGATGATGAAAGTTTATCTATTCAAAGTAAAGAAATTGAATTAATAAAAAAATCGTTAGAAAAAAACCAAGGCAAACGAAAACTGGCAGCAAAAGAATTAGGCATTTCCGAAAGAACTTTATATCGCAAAATAAAACAATACGATTTATAGTTTAAATAATTAACTTTGAATTTAATTCTTAGTTATACTAAACAGGTTTAAAATAATTTAATGAAAAAACTTAATTACACCATTTTATTTTTATTAGTTTTTGCAACTCAAAGTTGTGGGATATATTCATTCACAGGAACTAATTTACATCCCGATGTAAAAACAGTACAAATAGATTATTTCCCTAACAATGCTGTTTTAGTTGAACCTTCTTTAAGTCAAGAATTTACAATTAAATTTCAAGATTTATTTACAACACAAACCAATTTAACTTTAGTGAAATCAGGCGGAGATTTACAATTTGAAGGAGAAATAACTGGATATAAAATTAATCCAATGACCGCAACAGCACAACAAACTGCTGCACAAAACCGACTTACTATTACAGTGAATGTTCGCTTTTTTAACAATAAGTTAGAAGAAGATAATTTTGAGAAAACTTTTTCTCATTATTATGATTATGATGCCAATGCACAATTAACAGGTGGAACATTAGATGATGCTTTTAATGAAATTTTAGAACGCATAACCCAAGATATTTTTAATGCTTCAGTAGCAAAGTGGTAATTTTATGAATAGCTCACAATACATAAACATTTTACAAAATCCTGAAACTATAAATTCTTTAAAAACTCAGCAATTAGAAGAAATTGTTAGTGAATTTCCTTATTTTCAGTCTGCTAGAGCATTATTATTAAAAGGACTCAACAAAACTAATAGTTATAAATACAACCCAACATTAAAAAAAACTGCTGCTTATACTATAGATAGAAGAGTACTTTTTAATTTTATTACATCTCCTATATTTATTAATAAAACAATTACAAAAGTTGAACCAATAGAAGATCTTGAAATTATTGATGCTGAAACTATTAAAGTATTACATAAAAAAATAACCGATACTGTAGCTGCTGAAGTTGAAAAAATTGAACCTCTATTAATTATAGAAGAGAAAATTGAAAACGTCACACAAAAAGCAACTGAGATTTTACAAATTGGCAAACCAATTCCATTTAATAGTGCTGAACCGCACTCATTTAATGAATGGATGCAATTAATTAGCCAAAAACCAATTGTTAGAGACCAAAAAAAGAATGATAAATTTAGCGCTATAGATAAATTTATTGAGTCAAATCCGAAAATAAAACCTGTTGATAAAAATGCTATAAATTTTGACATATCTATTGAAAGTTCTAAAGAAAATGATAGTTTAATGACTGAAACGTTAGCTAAAGTATACTTAGAACAAAAGAAGTATGAAAATGCAATTAAAGCATATCACATTTTATGTTTGAAATATCCAGAAAAAAGTAGTTTCTTTGCAGACCGAATTAAAGCAATAAAAATTTTACAAAGAAACAAGTCATGACGTATACATTATTTTTAATTCTAATTATGATCGTAGCATTTTTGCTAATTCTAATTATTATGGTACAAAATCCTAAAGGTGGAGGATTATCTTCTTCTTTTGGTGGAGGTGGAACACAATCATTAGGTGGAGTTCAAAATACTACTAATTTTTTAGACAAAAGTACTTGGACGTTATCAATAGTATTACTTGTGCTCATTTTATTATCAAATTTTGTAGCGCCAAAAGTAAATGCAATTGATACAAGTTCAGAAATTGAAAACACTATTGAAAATCGCGAAGTTCAAGATGCCCCAGCACTACCTGCTGCAACTACAACTTTAAAAGATTCAGCTCAATAATATTCAAAAATATAGAATGTTTAAATGCCAATGTGGATGACACGTTGGCATTTTTGTTTCCAATAAGTTTAGTTAAAAAGTACATTTGTCAGTTTTAAAGAACTGGCATACTTTTAGACAGTTTAATTCACAGAATTAATAAATTTTAAACTAATTACAAATGAGCAAAAATACTATTAAACCATTAGCTGACAGAGTTTTAGTAAAACCTCTTGAAGCTGAAACAACAACTGCTTCAGGACTTATTATTCCAGATTCAGCGAAAGAAAAACAACAAGAAGGAACTGTAATAGCTGTAGGTAAAGGTACTAAAGATGAACCAATGACTGTAAAAGTTGGTGATACTGTTCTATTTGGTAAATATGCAGGATCTGAACTGGTTTTAGAAGGTACTGAATATTTAATCATGAGAGAATCTGATATTTTAGCAATTGTTTAAAAAAAAAGCTTTAAGCGTATACCGTTTAAAACAAAAAAATTAAAATTAATTTATTTAAGTTTTTAGAATAATCATAAACTAAAAACTTAAAACTTAAAACTTAAATAAGATGGCAAAAAATATAATTTTTGATATTGAAGCTCGTGACGGTTTAAAGCGTGGTGTTGATGCTTTAGCAAATGCAGTTAAAGTAACATTAGGACCAAAAGGAAGAAATGTTGTTATAGGAAAATCTTTTGGTGGACCTGTAATTACTAAGGATGGTGTAACTGTTGCAAAAGAAATTGAACTAGAAGATCCTTTAGAAAATATGGGTGCTCAAATGGTGAAAGAAGTTGCTTCAAGAACTAATGATTTAGCAGGTGATGGAACTACAACTGCAACTGTTTTAGCACAAGCAATTGTAAAAGAAGGTTTAAAGAATGTTGCCGCTGGTGCAAATCCTTTAGATTTAAAACGTGGTATTGACAAAGCTGTTGAAGCTATTGTGAAAAATTTAAGAGAGCAATCTCAAGAAGTTGGTAACAAATCTGATAAAATAAAACAAGTAGCTTCAATTTCATCGAATAACGATGAAACTATTGGTGATTTAATTGCACAAGCTTTTGAAAAAGTTGGTAAAGAAGGTGTTATTACTGTTGAAGAAGCGAAAGGAACATCTACTTATGTAGATATTGTTGAAGGAATGCAATTTGACAGAGGTTATCTATCTCCATATTTCGTTACCAATGCTGACAAAATGTTAACCGATTTAGAAAATCCTTATATTTTGTTATTCGACAAGAAAATTACAAATCTTAAAGATTTATTACCAATTCTAGAACCTGTTGCCCAAAGTGGAAGACCATTATTAATAATTGCTGAAGATGTTGAAGGTGAAGCTTTAGCTACTTTAGTAATGAACAAATTACGTGGTGCGCTAAAAATTGCAGCTGTTAAAGCTCCAGGTTTTGGTGACAGAAGAAAAGCAATGTTAGAAGATGTTGCAATCTTAACAGGTGGTACTGTAATTGCTGAAGAAAGAGGTTTAACTTTAGAAAAAGCAACACTTGAAATGTTAGGTACTGCTGAAAGAGTTACTATAGATAAAGACAATACTACAATTGTTAATGGTGCTGGAAATGCTGAAGATATAAAAGGTAGAGTTGCACAAATTAAAGCTCAAATTGAAACTACAACTTCAGATTATGATAAAGAAAAATTACAAGAACGTTTAGCTAAATTAGCTGGTGGTGTTGCTGTATTATATGTTGGTGCTGCTAGTGAGGTTGAAATGAAAGAGAAAAAGGACAGAGTTGATGATGCTCTTCATGCTACTCGTGCTGCTGTTGAAGAAGGTATTGTTGCTGGTGGTGGTGTTGCTTTAGTAAGAACTATAGAAGTTTTAAAAACTCTTACTACCGATAATTTAGACGAACTAACAGGTGTTAAAATTTTAGCAAGAGCAATTGAAGAACCATTACGTCAAATTGTTGAAAATGCAGGCGGTGAAGGTTCAGTTGTAGTTGCTAAAGTTATGGAAGGGAAAGGTGATTTTGGTTACAATGCCAAAACTGGAGAATATACTAAAATGCTAAAAGCAGGTATTATTGACCCTACTAAAGTAACAAGAATTGCGTTGGAAAATGCTGCTTCTGTTGCAGGTATGATTTTAACAACTGCTTGTTCATTGGTTGATATAAAAGAAACTGCACCCGCAGGAGGAATGCCAATGGGTGGTGGAATGCCAGGAATGATGTAAAAATTTATTCAATAAACATAAAAAAATCCGATGTTTTTGCATCGGATTTTTTTATGTTTATTGAATTATTTAAAATAAATTCAGTTTAAGATTTACGCTCACACTTTCCAGGTTCACACATTTTACATTCTTTTGTCATTGAAGCCATTTCAGATTGGCATTCACATACATCACCTTCACAAGTACATTCACCAGCTTCTTTACATTTACAATTATCTGCATGTTTCATTTCTTTTTTCTCTGCAGAATTTACTTTTAAATCCATTTTACAAACTGGGCAAGAACCAACTTCTTCATATGTTTTTCCATGTTCGCAATCCATTGGGCATTGATATACATCTGATGTAGCTTCTGTTTCATGGTCATGTCCCTCATGACTTTCAATCTTAACATCTTCTTTTACCTCTTCCTTTTTAGTTTCTTTACACGCCGTAAACAAAACAGCAAATGAGAAAATTGCTGCTAATACAAAAATTCCTTTTTTCATAATTTTAATTTATTAGTTTTATAGTTATAATTTATATAATTGACTAAAATAGTAAAAAATGACAATTTATCATTTTATAATTTCCTTTTTTTAAAATTCCTTTTTTTAATCAATCTTTGATAATAAAAAGCTGGTAATAATAATAGCAGAAATAATGGTTGAATTAAAAACCTTCTCACATAAAAAATAAGCATATATCCTTGCCCCAAATTAAATTTTAACAGTATAAACAATAGTATACTTAATAGTACAAATGCAATTACGTAAAATTGAAGAGAAAACTTTAGAATATTTAAATTCTTAAAATATAAGTAGATAATAGCTAAAGATATCATTGTATTTAAGGCATATCTATAAAATATATTAAGAAAAAAAAGGGGCAAATTAAGTTGAGGAAATGCTGAGTGAAGATAATCACTCTTAAAGTATTCAATCAAAGGATCATAAAAATAAGGTTGCACAAAAGCTCTAACAGCAACTAGTATTAAAAATAACACACCTATTAATAGTATTTGAAGTGGTTTTTTCATTTTTTTAATCCTGAATATTTTTGAACCCAAATAAACCAAAGCAAAAATGTAGTTCCATAAATTATTAAAGGAAATAAAATATCATGCAATACATATTCATATTGAGGATACTTGTACAAAGCAATAGAAATTATCACAATTCTAAAAACATTCGTTGCATACAAAAGTAAACTTCCAAATACTATAAATAAAAATGTTGTTTTAAAATTACTTGAAAATGCTACAATAAAAGAAATAAATAATATAATAATACTAATTGAATTACACCCTTCAATAATACGAGCAATAAACTTATTATCTATAAATAACTTTACAGAAACCTCTTCCGTATGTTGTTCAATTTTAGCATTATAACCAAAAGTATTTAATACAATTTCTGTTTGTTTTGCAACAATTTTGGTAATTGGAGCACAAGAAAACACATCAGAAGTTTTTTGTGTTTTATTTAAATAGAGTGAATAAATTAAAAAAAGCAGCACATACGTCCCAAAAAATTTAATTATAAATAATATTACTGTTTTATTGCTATTCACAAAAAAAGAATTTTAATTTTGCATAAAACTACAACTTTATATGAACATTTCTGAATTAAAAGAATCTATAACAACACTAACTGAAAGCAATAATACAGTTTCAAAAAAACTTCAATTAATTTGTGATTTATTAAAGCAAGAAATTGAATATTATGATTGGGTTGGTTTCTATTTTAAAAATGGTGATAAACAAGAATTAAGGTTAGCAGAATTTGCTGGTGAACCTACCGAACATATTATTATACCTTTTGGAAAAGGAATTTGTGGGCAAGTAGCTTTAAGCAATCAAAATTTTGTAGTTCCTGATGTTGAAGCACAAGATAATTATATTTCATGTGGATTTAAAGTTAAAAGTGAAATCGTAATTCCAATTTTTGTAAATAATGAAAATATTGGTCAAATTGATATTGATTCACACACTGTAAATCCTTTTTCTGAAAATGATGAATTATTACTAGAGTTTGTATGTGAAAAAGTTGCTAAATTATTTTAACTTTATTTAGTAAAAGGTAAAACAATAAAATATCTCATTTTTTAATTTATTATTACTTTAACAAAAAAGTATTGTATATATTTGTTTTTTAAATTTGCTATGAAAAAGTAACCTTCTTTAAATTAAAACTTTTTCTTGCAAATGATAAAATTCCCCTTTAAAAAAACCAATAGCTCCGACTCTTACTTAAAAAAAACATCTTTTTTCTCTAAATTTTTACTAAAAAATCGTCGTAAAAACATCCCAGAAAACTATAATGAAATGGTTGAAAATTTTTATTCAAAAATTAAAGATACAAACCAAAATTAATAGTTGTTTAGCATTGTTAAACTACTGATAATTATTAGCTTTGCCGAAACTAACAGCATAGCAAATGAATTCATCAAAAAAAGCAAAATCAGCACTTATTTCTGTATTTAACAAAGATGGTTTACAACCAATTGTTGAAAAATTAAATAATCTAGGAATCGTTATTTATTCTACAGGTGGCACTGAGAAATTTATTAAAGACCTAGGTATTAATGTAATACCTGTTGAAGATTTAACTTCATATCCTTCAATTTTAGGAGGAAGAGTAAAAACATTACATCCAAAAGTTTTTGGTGGAATTTTAGCAAGACGTGAAAATGAAAATGATATAACTCAACTAAATGAATTTGAAATTCCAGAAATTGATGTTGTAATAGTAGATTTATATCCATTTGAAAAAACTGTTTCCAGTGGTGCTTCAGACGAAGATATTATTGAAAAAATTGATATTGGAGGTATTTCACTAATTAGAGCCGCAGCAAAAAACTTTAAAGATGTTATTTGTGTTTCTTCAATGAATCAATACGATGCTTTTTTACAAATAATGACAGATAACAATGGTAACACAACTATTGAGCAACGCAAAAATTTTGCAGCTAAAGCTTTCGCCGTTTCAAGTCACTATGATACTGCTATATTCAACTATTTAAATAATGAAGAACTTGCTTTTAGAAAAAGCTTTGATACAGTTTCAACTCTTCGTTATGGAGAAAACCCACATCAAAAAGGATACTTTTTTGGAGATTTAGATGCTTTATTTGAAAAACTTCATGGGAAAGAACTTTCATACAATAATTTGTTAGATGTGGATGCTGCTGTAAATTTAATTACTGAATTTAAAAACGACCCTCCAACTTTTGCGATTTTAAAACATAATAATGCTTGTGGATTAGCACAAAGAAAGACTTTAAAACAAGCATATATTGATGCATTAGCTGGCGATCCAACATCGGCTTTTGGAGGTGTTTTAATTTCAAACAAAGAAATTGATGCTGAAACAGCTTCGGAAATCCATAACCTGTTTTGTGAAGTTGTTATTGCACCTAGCTATCATAAAGAAGCTTTAGAAATATTAAAAGGTAAAAAGAATCGAATTATTCTAATTCAAAAAAATATTGAATTACCACAAACTCAATATAGAACTGCATTAAACGGTGTACTGTTTCAAGAAAAAGACAATAAAACTGATAATTCAGCCGTTATTAATACTTCAACTTTAGTAGCGCCGTCTGATAGAGAATTGGAAGATTTATTTTTTGCATCTAAAATTTGTAAACATACCAAATCAAACACCATTGTTTTGGTAAAAAACAAACAACTTTGTGCAAGTGGAACAGGTCAAACAAGCCGTGTAGATGCCTTAAATCAATCTATTACTAAAGCTAAACATTTTAATTTTGATTTAAATGGAGCTGTTATGGCAAGTGATGCATTTTTCCCTTTTCCTGATTGTGTTGAAATAGCACATAATGAAGGGATTAAAGCTGTAATTCAACCGGGAGGTTCCATTAAAGATCAATTATCTATTGATTATTGTAACAGCCATAAAATGTCAATGATATTTACGGGGACACGTCATTTTAAACACTAATTTTAGTAACTTTGTGCAATTCTGATTTTAAAATAAAAAATAATTAATATAGTATGGGTTTTTTCGACTTTATGACTGAGGACATTGCCATTGATTTAGGTACTGCAAATACACTAATAATTCATGATGGCAAAGTTGTTGTTGATGCTCCTTCAATTGTAGCAAGAGATAGAAATACAGGGAAAATAATTGCAATTGGCAAACAAGCTAGTTTAATGCAAGGAAAAACTCATGAAAATATTAAAACAATTCGCCCTTTAAAAGATGGTGTTATTGCTGATTTTGAAGCTTCAGAACAGATGATAAAAGAGTTTATCAAAAATATTCCAAACATAAAAAAAAGGTTTTTTTCACCTTCATTACGAATGGTAATTTGTATTCCTTCTGGGATTACTGAAGTTGAAAAGCGTGCTGTAATTGATTCAGCTGAGCATATGAACGCCAAAGAAATTTATTTAATTCATGAACCAATGGCAGCAGCTATAGGGATTGGAATTGATATTATGCAACCTAAAGGAAATATGATTATTGATATAGGAGGTGGTACAACTGAAATTGCTGTTATTGCTTTAGGAGGTATTGTTTGTGACAAATCTATTAAAGTTGCTGGTGATGTTTTCACTTCTGATATTGCTTATTATATGAGAACTCAGCACAACTTATATGTTGGAGAACGCACTTCTGAAAGAATTAAAATTCAAGTTGGTGCAGCTACTGAAGATTTAGAAACTCCACCTGAAGACATGCTTGTTCAAGGGCGAGATTTATTAAGTGGTAAACCAAAGCAAGTTCAAGTTTCTTTTAGAGAAATTTCAAAAGCACTTGATAAATCTATTTTACGAATTGAAGATGCTGTTATGGAAACTTTATCTAAAACACCACCTGAATTAGCTGCTGATATTTACAATACTGGAATTTATTTAGCTGGTGGTGGATCTATGCTTAGAGGTTTAGATAAAAGACTCTCTAGAAAAACTGATTTACCTGTATATGTTGCAGAAGATCCTTTAAGAGCTGTAGTTAGAGGTACTGGAATTGCACTAAAAGATCTACATAAATATCATAATGTATTAATGAAATAGTTTCACTGTTTTTAGTTAATGTATGCAGCAAATAATTTACTTTTTTAGAAAATTCAGAAACTTTCTGCTGTTTTTACTGTTAGAAATTTTA
This sequence comes from Lutibacter sp., assembly GCF_041562875.1. GTDB lineage: Bacteria > Bacteroidota > Bacteroidia > Flavobacteriales > Flavobacteriaceae > Lutibacter. The sequence continues at coordinate 31,985 of NZ_JBFFOE010000020.1, forward strand.
GCTATTACATTTACCATTCAATACCATTCATATCATACCAGTAAATTTGTAAATTCAGCAAATTTGCTTACTGGAGGTTTCTACACTAAAATAAACTCAATTAATGAATTTTTTCTTTTAAAAACTGAAAACAAACTCTTAATTGAAGAAAATGTACGTTTGAAAAACCTACTAGATAAAAAAGAAATTAATTACTCTCTTGAAAATTATCAAGTAATAGATTCTACCAAGTACTTTCAAAAATATGAGTATTTATCTGCTAAAGTTATCAATAATAATTTCACAAAAAGGAACAATACTTTAACAATCAATAAAGGAACAAACCAAGGATTAACTTCAGATTTAGGAGTTATAAATAGCAATGGAATAATTGGTGTAATTAAAAACGTATCATCAAATTATAGTACCGTACTTTCTATTTTAAACAGTTCTTCAAAAATAAATGTTCGTTTAAAAAATAGTAATCATTTTGGTACATTAACTTGGAATGGAAAAACACACACTACAACTCAACTAATGGACATCCCAAGACAAGCCTTAATAAAGATTGGTGATACTATTATAACAGGAGGGAAATCGGCCATATTTCCTGAAGGCATAAATATTGGTGTTATAAAAGATTTTAATTTTGAAAATAATCAATATCAACAAATAAATGTGTTATTATTTAATGATATGAGTTCAATTGGTTATGTTCAGATAGTGAAAAATCTTCAAAAGAATGAACAAAACCAATTAGAACAAAATACAACTAATGAATAATCTAATACTCTCAAATAGTATTCGCTTTATAGTTTTAGTGCTTTTACAAGTGTTAATTTTTAATCATATAGACTTATTTGGGTATTTGAATCCACTTATATATATTGTTTGGGTGTTTTTATTTCCAATTAAAAAAAATAAAAATTTAATATTATTCACCAGTTTTTTATTGGGACTTTCAATAGATTTTTTTTCAGATTCAGGTGGTATTAATGCTGCTGCAATGGTATTTATTGCATTTATTAGACTCCCTATATTAAAAGCTATTTTGAGAAAGTCAGATTTCGATTATCTCCTTTTTAATTTAAGAACTATTTCATTCGACAAAATATTTTTATATATAGCAACGTTAACAGTAATACATCATTTTATAGTTTTTTCGCTTGAATATTTTAGCCTTAGTGATTTTACAACTATAATTTCCAATACTTTTTTCACAAGTATATTTACTATACTTATAAGTATTTTAGGAATACAACTATTTGTTAAAAAAACTAAATGACACGAACACATGTTACTACCTTTATTAAACTAAAAATAATTGCTTGTAACCTATAAAAAAACAGTAACATAAAACACATGAAAAGAACTGGGTTATTATTTTTTCTAATTATTTCTATAGGAATAATTTTTATAATTCGGCTCTTCTATTTGCAAGTAGTAAGTAATACATATAATAAACCTACAGTAAATAATTCTGCAGTAAAAATAATGTATGACTATCCCGAAAGAGGTTACATATTTGACAGAAATGGTATTTTACTAGTCTCCAATCAATTATCTTATGATATTATGGTAATTCCCCGAGAAGTAAAACCTATGGATACCACTGAATTTTGTTCTTTATTAAGTATTAATAGAGACGATTTTATAAAAAAAATCAATAAAGCAAAACATTATTCCACAAGAATTCCATCTATATTTTTAGCTCAATTATCTAAAAATGATTATGCATATTTACAAGAGAAAATGCATAAGTTTAAAGGATTTTATATTCAAAAACGTTTATTAAGAGACTACCCTATAAATTCCGCACCCAATGTTTTAGGTTATATTAGTGAAGTAAATGAGGGCTTAATTAAGAAAAATCCTGAGTATCAATTAGGTGAGTTAATAGGAACTGCAGGAGTAGAAAAAACTTATGAAGATATTTTAAGAGGTACCAAAGGTGTTAAATATATACAACGAGATCGTTTTAACAAAGAAATTGGCTCTTATAAAAATGGAATTTATGATACATTACCTATTCCTGGGAAAGACATAACATTAACTATTGATTCTCGATTACAACAATATGGTGAAGCTCTAATGGCTAATAAGCGAGGTGGTATTGTTGCTATAGAACCTTCAACTGGAGAAATTTTAGCATTAATTTCTATGCCAACTTATAATCCAAATTTAATGGTAGGAAGGGAGCGCTCTGCAAATTTTACAAAATTATATTTAGATAGTATTAGCCGCCCACTTTTAGACCGTGGGTTGCAAGCCCAGTATCCTCCAGGATCACCTTTCAAAGTAATATCTTCTTTAATAGCTTTACAAGAAAATGTAATAACTCCTGCTACTACTACATTATGTTTTGGTGGCTATAAATATGGTTCAGGGGCAGGTTCGTTTATGAAATGCCATTGTGGAACTAGATATCCAATTGACTTGAATACTGCTATTTACAGATCTTGCAATAGCTACTTCTCAACTGTTTACAGAAGAGTTATAGAAAAATACCCAACTCCTACTGAAGGAATGAATATTTGGAATAAGCATGCTGAGAGTTTTGGATTAGGGAAATATTTAAATAATGATTTATCCGTTGGACAAAAAGGATTTATTCCAAATGGAGATTATTACAATAAAGTGTATCCAAATGGTCGTTGGAGATCTACAGCAACCATCTCAAATGCAATTGGTCAAGGTGAAGTTTTAACTACACCTATTCAATTGGCAAATATGACAGCAACTGTTGCAAACAGAGGATTTTATTTTACACCTCATATTGCAAAAATTATTGAAGGTATTGTATTAGATAAAAAATTTACAATTCCAAACCAAACAACAATTGATAAAAAACATTTTGATCCTGTTATTGAAGGTTTGTTTAATGTTATTGATAATCCTAGAGGTACAGCACATTGGTCTAAAGTACCAGGAATTGAAATTTGTGGAAAAACAGGAACCTCTGAAAATTCACATGGGCAAGATCACTCCATTTTTATAGCTTTTGCACCTAAAGATAATCCTAAAATTGCTATTGCTGTATTTGTTGAAAATGGCTATTGGGGATCACGATGGGCTGGACCAATTGCCACTTTAATGATTGAAAAATATCTAACAGGAAAAATTAGCAGGCCACTGGAGGAAGAAAGAATGTTTAATGGAAGCATACAAGATGAATATGATAAACAATTAATAGAAACTAAAAAAATTGAGAAATAGAAAAACTAATATATTTTTCGGAATTGATTGGATACTTATCCTTTTTTATTTTGTATTAATTTTTATAGGGTGGCTAAATATTTATTCTGCAACCGTTACAGACGAGCCAATTAGTTTAGTTAACTTTTCTACAGAATATGGAAAGCAACTTATTTGGATTGGATTTAGTATTCCTATTATTCTTTTAATTTTAATGTTCGAAGCTAAATTTTATGAAAAATATGCTTCAATTATATATTTAATAAGTTTAATATCCTTAGTAGGTCTTTTTATTTTAGGTAAAAATATTAATGGAGCTACATCTTGGTACGATTTAGGCGGACTTAGTATTCAGCCTTCAGAATTTGCAAAAGCTGCAACTTCATTAGCTATTGCAAAATTAGTTAGCGACAAACAGTTCAACTTAAAAAAATGGAATACTCAAGTACAAGCACTTCTCATTTTATTTTTTCCTGCCATTCTAATTACTTTACAACCAGATCCTGGTTCAGCACTCGTATATTCTGCATTTATTTTTGTATTGTATAGAGAAGGATTACCTGTTTATTATATTACAATTGGTTTTGTTGCTGTATTTCTTTTTATAATTACACTTTATTTTGGGTATTTATATGTACTTATAGGTTCTTTATTAATATTTTTAGTAATTCTCTTATTATTTAATTTTTATAGGAAAAAAGCGTTAAAAAAAGGATGGCTTAAAATTTTAGGTATCTATTTAATTTCTGTAACCTTTATTATTAGTGTAGATATTGTATTTAATAAGGTTTTTGAACAACGCCACAGAGATAGATTTGACATTTTATTAGGTAAGACAACTGATATAAAAAGTATTGGGTACAATACAAACCAATCTGTTACAACTATTGCCTCTGGAGGTTTATCTGGTAAAGGTTTTTTAGATGGTGAGCGTACACAAGGCAATTTTGTACCAGAGCAACAAACTGACTATATATTTACAACTGTTGGTGAAGAATGGGGCTTTATTGGAAGTACATTAATTATCCTCATTTTTATCTTCTTTATATTAAGGATTATTCATATTGCTGAAAGACAAAAATCAAAGTTTAGTAGAGTTTATGGCTACAGTATCGCCGCTATATTTTTCACTCACTTTACCATAAATATAGGTATGGTATTAGGTTTGTTACCTACAATAGGAATACCATTACCTTTTTTTAGTTATGGTGGATCAGCGCTATGGGGTTTTACGGTGCTACTATTCATTTTTATTAGATTAGATGCGAATCGATCTTACGAATGGTAAAGCCCATTTTTTAAATTGATATCAAACAAAAAAAACATCCTAAAATAGGATGTTTTTTTATAATATATGTGTATTAAAATTAAATTGCAGCTACGAACTTTGCTAATTTAGATTTTAAATTACTCGCTTTCTTTTTGTGAATGATATTCTTTTTTGCAAGCCTATCAAGCATTGAAACTACTTTTGGATACAATACCTCAGCATCTTTCTTTTCAGTCGAAGCACGTAAATCTCTTACAGCATTACGAGTAGTTTTATGCTGATACTTATTTCTTAACTGCTTTGCGCGATTTGCTCTAATTCTCTTTAATGCTGACTTATGATTTGCCATTTTTAATTTTTTAATTAATTTCTTGTAGTCCGTAGGGGAATCGAACCCCTGTTACATGGATGAAAACCATGCGTCCTAACCCCTAGACGAACGGACCGCTTTGTTTTTTGCGATGACAGTATTTCGTCATTGCGGATGCAAAAATACAACTATTTTCTTATCTGCAAAACTTTTTTTAAAAAATTAATAAGCTTTTGCAAATAAAACTCTCTGAGATGACTTTTCCCCAGTAAAAACGCACTTTCCTTCTTCAATTTTATTGTTTAAAGGAATACATCTTATGGTTGCTTTAGTTAAATCTTTAATTTTTTCTTCAGTTTCTTTAGTTCCATCCCAATGAGCTGAAATAAATCCTGCCTTATTTTCTAAAACATCTTTAAATTCTTCAAATGTATTTACTTCTGTAATATGAGACTCTCTATAATCTAATGCTTTATTAAATAAATTATTCTGAATTTCTTCTAACGTTTCAACCACATAACTAACTATATTATCTTGAGAAATACTTTTCTTCTCTAACGTATCTCTACGAGCAATCTCAAGCGTACCTTCTTCTAAATCTCTTGGTCCCATTGCAATTCTTAATGGAACTCCTTTTAATTCGTATTCAGCGAACTTCCAACCTGGCTTGTATGTTGTTCTATTGTCGAATTTAACTGAAACTCCTTTTTCACGCAACTCTTTTACAATTTCATTTACTTTTTCAGAAATTGCATCTAATTGCTCATCATTTCTATGAATAGGAATTATCACAACTTGAATTGGTGCTAAATTTGGAGGTAAAACCAAACCCAAATCATCTGAGTGGGTCATAATTAAAGCTCCCATTAATCTAGTTGAAACACCCCAAGATGTTGCCCAAACATATTCACGTTTTCCTTCTTTTGAAGTAAATTGAACATCAAATGCTTTGGCAAAATTTTGACCTAAAAAATGTGAAGTCCCAGCTTGTAATGCTTTTCCATCTTGCATCAATCCTTCAATACAGTAAGTCTCATCAGCTCCTGCAAAGCGTTCACTCTCCGTTTTTAATCCTTTTATAACTGGCATTGCCATATACTTTTCGGCAAATTCAGCATAAATATCTAACATTTGTTCAGCTTCTATTACAGCTTCGTTTTTGGTTGCGTGAGCAGTATGCCCTTCTTGCCATAAAAATTCTGCAGTACGCAAAAACAATCGAGTACGCATTTCCCAACGAACAACATTTGCCCACTGATTTATTAATAAAGGTAAATCTCTGTATGATTCAATCCATCTTCTATAAGTGTCCCAAATAATTGTTTCTGAAGTAGGGCGAACTATTAATTCTTCTTCTAATTTAGCATCTGGATCAACTATTAATCCACTTCCATCTTCCGCATTTTTAAGTCGGTAATGTGTTACTACTGCACATTCTTTTGCAAATCCATCTACGTGAGCTGCTTCTTTACTTAAAAATGATTTAGGTATAAATAAAGGAAAATATGCATTTTCATGACCTGTTTCTTTAAATCTCTTATCTAATTGAGCTTGCATTTTTTCCCAAATTGCATAACCATATGGCTTTATAACCATACAACCTCTTACCCCTGAATTTTCGGCTAAATCTGCCTTTACAACTAGTTCATTATACCATTTTGAATAGCCCTCTTCTCTCTTTGTTAATTTCTTACTCATAATTAAATGTTTGGCATAAATATTGCTCCTTTTTTATAATAAAAAGATTAATTTCGACAAAACTAATTCTTTTTAAATAGTTCAACAATAAAAATTACAACTGATTATGGAAGTTTCAAAAATAATTAACAGAAAAAACTCACAAATTAGTCTTTTAGTAGTGCTGATGGCAAGTTTATATTCTTGTGGGACTTATCAAAGTGCTTACAATAATGATAATGATGGAATTTATTCTTCATCAGCCAATCAAAACCAACAAGAAGTAATTATTGTTGAAAACAACTCTAATTTTGATAAAGATTATTTTTCTCGTCAACTTGAAGATCTTCAAAATTTAAATGAAGATGATACTTTTACTAATATTGATGAATATTATTATGACGATGCTGAAGTTGAAAACGACACTATTTATAATGATTATGATGCTCCTTGGGAGTATACTGATAATGTAGTAATTACCATAAATTCTGGTTATGCAAGTTCCGGTTATTATTGGTATAGTCCTTTTTACTATTCATACAATAATTATTACCCATACTATTCTAATTATTATTCACCTTGGAGATTTAATAATCCATATTATTACTATGGTTATGATACTCCTTTTTACCAATTTAGTTATTATGGAAGTTATTACCCTTATTATGATTATTCTCGTTATGATTATTACAATAACTCTATTCCGTATAATAGATATGACCATTACGGAAAAAGAACAACTTACAATACAAATACAAGACGATCAAATGCTACTACTTCACCAATAATAAATAGAAGAAGTACTACAACAAGACAAACTAGTACAAGAAATGTAAATTCAACTTCAAGAAGAATTGATGAAACTTCTAGGAGTTCAAATACAAGAAATTACAGACAACCTGTAAGGAGTTCCAATATTAGAAGTTCTTCAACAGGAACAAGAACCATTAGAAATATTGTTGATACTCGTTCGCAACCTTCTACAAATAGATATTACAATACTGAAAACAGAAGAACTACTACGAATGAAAGACGCGCACCAATAAATCAAAAAGAAACGAGTAACACAAATTATAGAAGTTCTTCAAATAATAATAATA
>NZ_JBFFOE010000021.1:0-39096 GCF_041562875.1 Lutibacter sp.
TTACGTGAAATATCACCACCATAACATTTTGCAGTTACATCTTTTCTTAATGCTTTTATAGTTTCACGAGAAATAATTTTAGCGCCAATAGCCGCTTGAATTGGAATATCAAATTGTTGACGTGGAATTAATTGACGTAATTTTTCACACATTTTTTTTCCAATATTGTAAGCATTGTCTGCATGAATTAAGGAAGAAAGTGCATCAACCGATGTACCGTTTAATAAAATATCAACTCTTACTAATTTTGATTCTTTCAATCCAATTGGATGATAATCAAAAGAAGCGTAGCCTTTTGAAACTGTTTTTAAGCGATCATAAAAATCGAAAACAATTTCAGCTAAAGGCATATCAAAAGTTAATTCAACACGTTCAGGTGTTAAATAACTTTGATTTGTTATTTGCCCACGTTTTTCAATACATAAACTCATTACTGGACCCACAAAATCAGATTTTGTAATGATGCTAGCTTTTATAAATGGTTCTTCAACACGATTTAATTTTGAAGGTTCTGGTAAATCAGAAGGGTTATTTACTAAAAGAGGAACATCAGGATTTTTATTTGTAAATGCGTGATACGATACGTTTGGTACTGTAGTAATTACAGTCATATCAAACTCTCTTTCTAAGCGCTCTTGAATAATTTCCAGATGTAACATTCCTAAGAAACCACATCTAAATCCAAATCCTAATGCAGCAGAACTTTCTGGTATAAATACTAGTGAAGCATCGTTTAATTGTAATTTTTCCAAAGAGCTTCGAAGTTCTTCATACTCTTCAGTATCTACCGGATAAATACCTGCAAACACCATAGGTTTTACTTCTTCAAAACCATCAATTCTTTCTTTTGTTGGATTTTCAACATCTGTAATAGTATCCCCAACTTTAATTTCACTTGCGGTTTTTACACCCGTAATTAAGTAACCTACATCTCCAGCTTTTATGCTCTGCTTAGCCACTTGTGTTAATTTTAAAGTTCCAACCTCATCAGCATTGTACACATTCTCTGTGGCCATAAACTTAATACGTTGCCCTTTTTTTATTTCTCCGTTAAATACTCTAAAATAAGTTTCTACACCTCTATATGAATTGTAAACTGAGTCAAAAATTAACGCCTGTAAAGGTGCATTAACATCACCTTTTGGAGCTGGGACTCTGTCAATTATAGCTTTTAATATATTATCAACACCGAAGCCTGTTTTTCCGCTCGCATGAATAACATCTTCTGGCTTACAACCTAATAAAGCTACAATATCATCGGTAACTTCTTCTGGATTAGCACTTGGCAAATCAACCTTATTTAAAATAGGGATAATTTCTAAATCGTGTTCTAGTGCTAAATATAAATTTGAAATAGTTTGTGCCTGTATACTTTGAGCTGCATCAACAATTAACAATGCACCTTCACAAGCTGCGATAGACCTAGAAACTTCGTAAGAAAAATCTACATGGCCTGGTGTGTCAATTAAATTAAGAACATACTTTTCTCCTTCAAAAGTATAATCCATTTGGATAGCGTGACTTTTTATGGTAATTCCACGCTCACGTTCCAAGTCCATGGTATCTAACAACTGCGCTTGTTCTTGACGGGCAGTTGTGGTTCCTGTAAAACTTAATAACCGATCAGCAAGCGTACTTTTCCCGTGATCAATATGTGCAATAATGCAAAAATTTCTAATGTTTTTCATACTTCGTGTTCCTGTCTACAATATTTGCGCAAATATAATGAATTAAGCGGTTGAAAACACGCTACATTTAAATGTTTGCTAGTCAACCCAATCAGCTACAAATAAATTGGTGTCGTGTGTTCCATTGTTATTTCTATTTGATGAAAAAACAATTTTTTCACCATCAGGTGAAAACATAGGAAATGCATCAAAAACACTATCATAAGTAATTTGTTCTAAGCCTGTTCCATCCAAATTCATCATAAATAAATTGAAACTATGTTTTGATTTATGATTAGAAGAAAAAATAACTTTTTTGCCAGAAGGATGAAAAAACGGAGCCCAATTTGCATTGCCTAAATTGGTAATTTTTGTTAACTCGCTTCCATCAACATTACAAACATATAATTCCATGTTTGTTGGCTGCACCAATCCTTCTGCTAATAAATCTTTATATTCTTTAATTTCTTCTTCTGTTTTTGGACGTGATGAACGGAAAATTAATTTAGTTCCATCAGGTGAAAAGAAAGCACCACCGTCATACCCTAATTCAAAAGTTACTTGTTTTACATCAGTACCATCAATATTCATTGTAAACAATTCTAAATCTCCAGTTCTTGTTGAAGTAAAAACAATCTTATCGCCTTTTGGTGAAACTGTTGGTTCAGCATCATACCCTTTTTCAAACGTTAATTGTTTTAATTGATTTCCTTTCGTATCAGCCACAAAAATATCATATCCTTCAAAAACAGGCCAGATATATTTATTGCCGTAGTCTTCCTTTTTTGGTACTGGCGGACAAGCAGTATCGGCTAAATGTGTTGAAGAATAAATAATGGTTTCATTTCCTGGTAAAAAATAACTACACGTTGTACGCCCCTTTCCTGTACTAATTAATTGAGGTTTTTCACCTTTACTTAAATCGTCAGTAATATTCATTGTGAATATTTGATCACATTCCAATCCCCATATATTATTTGCTTGAAATACTAGTTTTTTATTATCAAAACTCCAATAAGCTTCAGCATTATCGCCTCCAAACGTTAATTGTTTTACGTTTTTTAAATGTTTTTCTTGTGAATAATGTAGTGTATTTACAATTTTTGTAGCACCTGATTTACCATCATAACTTGTTTTATTATGTGATGATTTACAGCCTAAAAAAAATACTGAGATAAGAATAAAAGACAATTTTAATTTCATAATAGTTTTAAGTTAGAATTCAAAAATACAATTTATTTTGAAGCTACAAAGCTTGAAAGCTGGAAAGGGTTAAAGTTGTGATTGTAAAAGTAAAAATCATAGATTCAGCCTTAGCTTTGAATGATGTCATTTCTGTGCAAACAGGAATCTATTTTATGTTTTGAGAAGAAAAAAAATTAACAAAAATCTTTAATTATATCATGTGGATACCTGCATGCGCAGGTATGACAGTAAAAAAAGATGCATTCACTGTTAACAAGAGTGTTTGCGTTAGGGATTGCAGCCCTTCGACTCCGCTCCTTTTTTAGAATGCAACGTAGTGAAATTGTGAAAAAGATTTAGCAAAAAGCCCGATCTGAAAGGGAACGCCCAAAAAATTATAATATCAAAAATAATTAGTAATTTTGCAGCCTTAAAATTTTAGATTTGGTAAAGATAGGAGATATAGAATTGTGTGATTTTCCATTATTGTTAGCGCCCATGGAAGATGTGAGTGACCCGCCATTTAGAGCCTTGTGTAAAGAACAAGGTGCAGATGTGGTTTATACTGAATTTATTTCTTCAGAAGGATTGATACGTGATGCTGCAAAAAGTAGAAAAAAACTAGACATTTACGAAAAAGAACGCCCTGTAGGTATTCAAATTTTTGGAGCTAATTTAGAATCTATGCTTAGAACTGTTGAAATTGTTGAACAATCAAACCCTGATATTATTGATATAAATTTTGGTTGTCCTGTAAAAAAAGTAGTGAGTAAAGGTGCTGGAGCTGGTATTTTAAAAGACATCGATTTAATGGTGAAATTAACCGAAGCTATGGTTAAACACACCAACTTACCAATAACTGTTAAAACTCGTTTGGGTTGGGATGAAGCTTCTATAAAAATTGTGGAAGTTGCTGAACGCTTACAAGATGTTGGTTGTGCTGCAATTTCAATTCATGGTAGAACGCGTAAGCAAATGTATAAAGGGAGCGCAACTTGGGCGCCAATTGCCGATGTGAAAAATAATTCAAGAATGCATATTCCTGTTTTTGGAAATGGTGATGTAAATTCACCTGAAAAAGCGATGGAAATGCGGGATAAATTTGGTTTGGATGGTGCAATGATTGGAAGAGCCAGCATTGGAAATCCTTGGTTTTTTAAACAAGTAAAGCATTTTTTTGAAACTGGTGAACATTTGCGAGAAATTTCTATTTCTGAGCGTGTTGATATGGCTCGCAGACATTTACAAATGGAAATTGATTGGAAAGGTGTTGAAATTGTAGGTGTTATGGAAACGCGTAGGCATTATACCAACTACTTTAAAGGAATTCCAGACTTTAAAGAATATCGTTTAAAAATGGTAAAATCAGACACTGCTCAAGGTGTTTATGATGCTTTTGATGAAGTTTTACAGAAATTTTCGTAATTTCATATTGAAAAAATGATAGATGTTAGAAATGTTTAATTAATCATTTAATTCATAAAAAAGCAGTTTGAAAATTTCAAACTGCTTTTTTTATGTTAGACATTTAATTTATTTTAAATCGAATCTATCTGCATTCATCACTTTTACCCAAGTATTCACAAAATCTTGTACAAACCTTTCTATATTATCATCTTGAGCGTAAAATTCAGAATAGGAACGTAAAACGGAGTTTGAACCAAATACCAAATCAGTTCGTGTAGCAGTAAATTTTATTGCTCCTGTTTTTTTAGAACGAATATTATACAATCCATTTTTTGTAGGCTCCCAACTGTATCCCATATCTGTTAGGTTAACAAAAAAGTCGTTAGACAAAGCTCCAATGGTATCGGTAAATACGCCATGTTTTGTGTCGCCGTAGTTTGTTCCTATAACACGCATTCCACCCAATAAAACAGTCATTTCAGGAGCCGTTAACCCCATTAATTGAGTGCGATCCAACATTAATTCTTCTGGACTTACTATATATTCTTTTTTTAACCAGTTTCTATACCCATCAGCTAATGGCTCTAAAGGCTCAAATGATTCTGAATCAGTCATTTCATTAGTTGCATCACCACGTCCAGGTGTAAAAGGGACTGTAATAGTTGTTCCTGCATTTTTTGCTGCTTGTTCAATACCAACATTTCCAGCCAATACAATGGTATCAGCAATACTTATCCCAAATTCTTTTGCAATTGGTTCTAAAACTGATAGTACTCTTAATAATTTTTCTGGCTCGTTTCCTTCCCAATTTTTTTGAGGGCTTAATCTAATTCTTGCGCCATTTGCACCTCCGCGTTTGTCTGAACCTCTAAATGTTCTAGCACTGTCCCATGCTGTAGTAACCATTTCAGAAATACTTAATCCAGAATTTGCTATTTTTACTTTAACAGCAGCAACATCGTACGCTGTTTTTCCTGTATTAATTGGGTCTTGCCAAATTAAATCTTCTTGAGGAACATCTGGCCCAAAATAACAAGATTTAGGTCCCATATCACGATGTGTTAATTTAAACCAAGCACGTGCAAAAGCATCAGAAAAAGCATCAAAATCGTTCATATATTTTAATGAAATCTCTTTATAGGTTGGATCAACTTTCATTGCCATATCGGCATCAGTCATTATAGGATTATGGCGTATAGAAAAGTCTTCAACATCTACAGGTTTGTCTTCTTCTTTTATTGTTTTAGGTTCCCATTGCCAAGCTCCTGCAGGACTTTTTCGCAATTCCCATTCGTGATTAAATAACATTTCAAAAAAACCATTATCCCATTTTGTTGGGTTGGTAGTCCAGGCTCCTTCTAATCCACTTGTTACAGTATAACGACCTTTACCTGTTTTATTTGGGTTTTTCCAACCTAAACCTTGCTCTTCCACCCCAGCAGTTTCTGGATCAGGACCAAGTAAATTAGCATCTCCATTTCCATGAGTTTTTCCTACTGTATGTCCACCTGCTGTTAAAGCAACAGTTTCTTCATCGTTCATTGCCATTCTTTTAAATGTTTCTCGAACTTGCTCTGCTGTTTTTAATGGATTAGGTACTCCGTTTACACCTTCAGGGTTTACATAAATTAATCCCATTTGTACCGCAGCCAAAGGGTTTTCCATAGTAGATGGATTTTCTAAATTTCCATAACGACTGTCACTAGGTGCTAACCATTCTTTTTCTGCTCCCCAATAAATATCTTGTTCAGGGTGCCAAATATCTTCTCGTCCAAAAGCAAAGCCAAAGGTTTTTAATCCCATATTTTCATAAGCAATGGTTCCTGCCAAAATAATTAAATCTGCCCAACTTACTTTATTCCCGTATTTTTTCTTAATTGGCCAAAGTAAGCGTCTTGCTTTATCTAAATTTACATTGTCTGGCCAAGAGTTAAGAGGTGCAAAACGTTGATTTCCTGTTCCACCTCCACCACGACCATCGGCTATTCTATAAGTACCTGCTGAGTGCCAAGCCATACGAATCATTAATCCGCCATAGTGTCCCCAATCTGCAGGCCACCATTCTTGACTGTCCGTCATTAAGTTATTTACATCTTTTTTTAGTGCTTCAACATCTAGTTTTTTTAACTCTTCACGATAGCTAAAACTGGATTTCAAAGGATTTGTTTTCGTATCATGTTGGTGTAAAATATCTAAATTTAGTGCATTGGGCCACCAATCCATTACAGATTTATCTGATGTAGTATTTCCTCCATGCATTACAGGACATTTTCCTGCTTCATTTATTTCCTCTTTTTTTGTAAATTGACTGTGGTCAACTGGACATTTACCATCTTTTGAATTGCTCATGATTTTCAATTTTTAATTTATAATAAAATAAGTATAAAATTTAACTATCAATTAAAAATAATGATAGATAATACTTATACATAGATAAGTGCCTTGCGTTTGGAGTATTGTGAAAAAACTATGATTGCACTGAAAAATAGTTCTAGTAAATTTAATAGAATAATTTTATTTTATGAAGAAATCAATCAACTATTATTCAACCAATTTTTTAGAAATTCTGCTACTTGCAATTTTTGATGCTAAAAAACCTAAAATAAGTATGGTTATAATTACTGTGATAACATTTAACAAAGTTAATTCAACAGGGTAAGCCAAATGTTGAGTAATCATAAATAAATGGTATTTCATTTGAAGCAATACTAAAGCAATTCCTAATGAAAGTCCAACAAATAAGCCAAAAACAGATAGCATAAAGCCTTGTAATACAAATACTTGTTTTATTTCTTTCATAGTTGCACCAATACTGTATAATGTTTTAAGATTGTCTCGTTTATCTAAAATCATCATAATAATAGCTCCAATAACATTAAATAAAGCAATAATTAATATGAGTGTAAAAATTAAGTAGGAAGCTAAATTTTCTGTATTTAACATTTTGTAAAAAACAGCATTTAATTGTTCTCTGGTTTCAATGGTAAATTGGTTACCAAGTTTGCTTTTAAGGTTGGTAATTATTTGATCTCTTTCTGTTCTATTGGAAACTTTTATTTCAATTGCAGAAATTTGTTCTGGCGTATAACTTAATAATTCTTGTGCCAATTCTAACGAAATAAATGTAAACTTTGAATCGAATTCGTCCGTTAAAGCAAAAACACCTATTGGTTGTGTGTTTATTTTTTTGAATGCATTAGTTGGTTTGGTTATATAGCCTTTACCAGGTTTTGGTACATAAATTTTCAAGGGGTCTAAAAAATCAAAAACACCTATTGATAATGTATTTGAAATTCCATTTCCAACTACTACTCCTAAAGGAAATTTAGGGTCTAACCAAGTACCTACATAAACTGTTGTGTCTATACTATTTACCTTTGTGTAATTAGCATCAACACCTTTTATAAAGGCAATATGTGTTTTTTCGTTAAATTCAAAAAAAGCACGCTCTTCAATTACTTTTGAGTAGGATACTATCTCCTTCTCATTTTTTAGAATTTCTTGAATAGAGTCATTTAAAAAAAATGATTTTCCTTTTACGGATGTAATTTTAATATCGGGATCAGCGGTGTTTAAAAAACTAACACTAAAAGAACGTAAACCCGAAAAGCCAGAGAGTACAATAAACAAAGCTAAAGTTCCAATAATAACACCAACAGTTGCAATACCTGTAATAATATTTATAGTGTTGTTACTGCTTTTTGAAAATAAATATCGTTTAGCTATGTATAAGGGAAAATTCAAATTAGCTTTTTAAACGTTTGTTTAAAAGTTCAGGATCTTTAATTGGATTTCCTTTTTTTCCTTTTAAAGCATTGTCAATATCTTCAATATAATCTAAGCTATCATCAATATAAAAAGAAAGTTCAGGCATACGTCTTAATTGATTTCTAGTGCGTTTTGCCATTTCATATCTAATAGTTGAAGTATTTTCTTGAACACCTCTCAAAATTAACTCTCTATTTAACTGAGGAAAAACACTTAAATATATTTTTGCCTGTGATAAATCTGAAGTAACTTGAACTTTGGTAACAGAAATAATAACCCCTTTCATTCCGTCTTGCGCAGCGTGTTGTAATACATCAGCTAAGTCTTTTTGTAAAACACCTGCAATTTTCTTTTGTCTGTTTGTTTCCATAGTGCAAAGATAATAGTTTAAATGTACATAAATTTTCTTTTTATTTTCTTTGTTCTAAAATTATTTTGAAGCAATTTTAAACTCTAATTTTTAACAATTAAACAAATAAACCATTCAACAACTATTTGTATATTGCAAGCACTTAAATAAAATTACTTTTGGATACATCTTTTGAAAAATATCAAAAAAGAAGACTGCGGTCATCATACTTTTCTGTAGTTATTAGCATTGGCTTAGTACTGTTTTTAGTAGGTATTTTAGGCTTAATTGTACTGAAAACAAACAGCATTACTGAACATTTTAAAGAAAAAGTAACTATTACCATATTTTTAAAAGACAATGCTAAAAGTATTGATGTGGAAATTTTACAAGCTGAACTAAAAAGAGCTGAATACACAAAAGCTGTTACTTATATTTCTAAAAAAGATGCCGCTAAAAAATACACGGAAGAAATTGGAGAAGATTTTGTAGAATTTTTAGGAGACAATCCTTTAAAAGATGCTGTAGATATTTCATTAAAATCTGAATTTGTTACGCCAGAAAAAATGGCTGAAATAGAAAAAAACTTACTTATAAGAAGTATTGTTGCTGAAGTTACCTATGACAAACCATTAATTGAATTATTAACAAAAAATATAAACCGTTTAAGTTTTTGGATGCTTTTATTTAGTGGGCTCTTTACATTAATTGCCATGGTTTTAATTAATGGTTCTATACGCCTTTCAATATATTCAAAAAGATTCACCATTAAAACCATGCAAATGGTAGGTGCAACAAAAGGATTTATTAGAGTTCCTTTTATTTTAAAAAGTATACAGCTTGGTATTTTAGGAGCTTTGGTTGCTATAGGTGGTGTAATTGGGTTTATTTTATATATTAATAAAACAATTCCTGAACTTGAAATGCTTTCTAATTATAAAATATTAGCACTATTATTTACAGTTATTATAGTTTTAGGCATACTAATTACTTGGATTAGTACGTTTTTTGCTACACAGCGTTTTTTAAATTTAAGAACCGATGAACTTTACTATTAATAAAATGGAAGAAAAAAATAAAAAGAGTAAAAGCGAATTCCTTTTTGGGAAAAAGAATTATATGTTAATGTTAATTGGAATTGCAGTAATTGTGCTTGGGTTTATTTTAATGGCTGGAGGCGGAAGCGATGATCCTGCTGTTTTTAATGAAGAAATCTATAATTTTAGAAGAATTCGTTTAGCACCAACATTAGTTCTTATTGGCTTAGGTATTGAGATTTATGCAATTATGGCAAAATCTAAAAAATAAGAATGAATTATTTTGAAGCTGTTATACTTGCCATAATTGAAGGGATTACCGAATATTTACCAGTATCTTCTACGGGTCATTTAATTATAGCATCTTCATTTTTTCATATTGCAGAAGATAGTTTTACCAAGCTATTTACTATTGTAATTCAATTTGGCGCAATTTTAGCCGTACTGGCTTTATACTTTAAACGTTTTTTTCAAAGTGTCGACTTTTATTTAAAATTAGTAGTCGCTTTTATTCCAGCAGTTATTTTAGGATTATTATTTAATAATGTAATTGATGAATTATTAGAAAGCCCAATTATAGTAGCTGTATCCTTAATTTTAGGAGGAATAATTTTACTAAAAGTAGATGATTGGTTTAAAGAAAACGAAGATTTATCAAGAGAAAAAAAAGAACAGACTACTGTTAGTTATGCTACCGCATTAAAAATAGGATTTTTTCAATGTTTAGCAATGATTCCTGGAACATCAAGAAGTGGAGCTACTATTATTGGTGGAATGTCTCAAAAATTGAATAGAAAAACAGCAGCAGAATTTTCATTTTTCTTGGCGGTTCCAACCATGTTTGGTGCAACAACAAAAAAACTATTTGATTATTATAGAGATGGCTTTACCTTAAATACTGAACAAATAAATTTTTTGATAATTGGTAATATTGTTGCTTTTATTGTAGCTATGTTTGCTATAAAATCGTTTATTAATTATTTAAGCAAAAGTGGATTCAAACTATTTGGTTACTACCGAATTGTTTTAGGGATTGCCATTATATGTATTCATTTTTTTATTTATAGATTAACTTTATAGCAATGAAAACGGTTGAAGATTTTAAAGAAGGTCAAGTTTTATTAATAGATAAACCATTAGAATGGACCTCCTTCCAAGTAGTAAATAAATTACGTTGGCATATAAGACAAAAGTTTGGGATTAAGAAAATTAAAGTTGGTCATGCAGGAACTTTAGATCCTTTAGCTTCAGGTTTATTAATAATTTGTACAGGTAAATTCACCAAACAAATTAATGAATATCAAGGTCAGATAAAGGAATATACAGGCGAATTTACTTTAGGCGCAACTACACCAAGTTACGATTTAGAAACTGAGATTGATGCTTCTTTTCCAATTACACATATTACAGATGAATTAATTTACAATACCACAAAGCTTTTTATTGGCGATATAGATCAAATACCTCCTATTTTTTCAGCATTAAAAAAAGATGGAAAAAGATTGTATGAATTAGCTAGAGCTGGTGAAACCACTGAAATAAATTCGAGAAAAATTAGTATTGCTGAATTTGAAATTACTAAAATAAACTTGCCTAAAGTAAATTTTAGAGTGGTTTGCAGCAAAGGAACCTACATAAGATCTTTAGCCTATGATTTTGGAAAAGCTTTAAATTCAGGAGCGCATTTATCTGAACTTCGAAGAACTAAAATAGGTACTTTTTCTGTTGAAGGAACTTTAGATCCTTTAAATTATATTGAAAAATATTTAAGCTAAGTTTGCATTTTTACTTCAAAAATCTACCTAACCAGCTATCCATAATATTAATTTCCCAATTATATTTAAAATCAACTTTAGTGGTAATCATATTATCAAAAACAATGGTTTTTTGAGAAACACCTTTCGCTTTCATCATTTTTTTGAATTCAATTAAATCTTTGTATTGCACAAATTCACCTTGCTTGTAACAAACATTCATTTTATCCATTAAAACAACTTCTAATTCTTTTTCTAACTCTTGTATAAATGTAATTAATAAGTTATGTGCCTCTAAACTTAAACTGTTTAAACTGTCATCAACTGCAATAATAATAAAGCGGTCATATTCTAGCTTATAAGAACATCTAATCAAAATCCCTTGATCATCCCATTCAGACAAAAATCCCTCAATCTTTTCTTTTATACCCGCAATTTCCTGCGCATAAAATTTTCTGCTTGATGGAAAAACCCATAATTTGGCGTCGTCTGGAAGTTGTGTAAAATCTATAATCATTACATTATTTTAGTGGGCAAAGATATTTAAATTAATTGGACTTAAGATTAAGATGCTTTCAGTAATTTTAAAAGGTCATCTTGCGTGTTAGTCCCTTTATCTTTATTATACCAAATTTGTAAGTTTTTCTTAAATTCAGCATCTATACTTCCATTTTTTTCTTTATAATCGAGTACCATTTTTGTTGCAATAGATGGTCTTGGTCCCCAAGAATTTATTACATTATTTTCGCTATCTAAAATTATAATTTTAGGAATTGATTTGCCGCCATTGGTCAAATACTCATTCATAAGTTCTTCATTTTCATCTCTAAACACAATTTTTAAATTAATTTTGTTTGATGCCTCTGCAATTTTATTTAAAATCGGCACTATTTGAGCTGCATCACCACACCAACCTTCAGCTATGACTAAGAAGGTAAAATCATTTTTTAGATCATCAATGGAAACTTTTGTTTCATCAGAAACTTTCAATGTTTTATCAAGCCTATCCATTCTTTTATCATTCAACATGCTATAATTTAAAAGATCATCAGATTGTTCAAGCCCTGTAGATTTTTCTTTAATTAATAACTCTTTTATTAATTTTCTATAAGTTGTATATGTAATTGATTTTTCTAAACTTTTA
Source organism: Lutibacter sp. (assembly GCF_041562875.1). Classification (GTDB taxonomy): domain Bacteria; phylum Bacteroidota; class Bacteroidia; order Flavobacteriales; family Flavobacteriaceae; genus Lutibacter. The sequence continues at coordinate 12,312 of NZ_JBFFOE010000021.1, forward strand.
TTTATTAGGGTATTATCCATTTTTTATTTACTTTTAAGTCATTATTTTGACGAGGTGCAAATGTAATACTTACAGTTAAATTTAGGATACAGATGCGTGTATAAAAATAAAATTAGATTTTGAATAAAAAGTGCTACATTTGTTACTTTATATTAAAAGATAATATTGTCTTTATATCGTTAAACTGATATTTGTCACAACTCTATTTATTGGGTTCAGTTACATTTGTCACATTATTTATTAATTCTAATCATTAAATCATGAAAAAAAAGAATTTAATTTTCTCTATTTTAGTAGTATTTGCATTTACCATTATATCTTGTAATGGTGGTGAAAAAAAACAAGAAGTAAACCAAATTGAAACGACTCCACAGGGTAAAGGGCAATCAGCTGTAGATTTAGCTGAAGGAGCAAGCCCAAATGCTTTACAAGTAGCTAAATCTTTAGATGATTTTAAAACTTTAGTGGTAGCAATAGAAGCTGCTGGTGTTGAAGATGCAGTAGTAAATGTAGGTCCTTTAACAATATTTGCACCTGTTAATAGCGCTTTTGACAAACTTCCTGCAGGAACTGTTGAAACTTTATTAAAACCAGAAAATAAAAGTCAACTTGCTTTTATATTAAAAAACCATGTCGCTCCAGCAAATTATCCAGATACACAACTAAAAAAAGAAGCCAAAAAAGGTCGAAAATTATACATGGCTTCAGGTAAATATTTACTAGTTGAAGACAAAGAAGATGGAATTTATGTTGGAGGAACCAAAATCTTAAAAACAGTAAAAGTAAGTAATGGCTGGATTCACGTAATTGATAACGTATTAGTGCCAGTTGAATAATTATTAAATAAAAATAAAAGAAATGAAGTTAAAAGTATTTATAGTAGCATTAGTTGTAGTATTTATATCTAGTTGCGGTGGAAATGAAAAAAAAGAGGATAAAACTTCACAACCAACTGAAGAAACAAAAGAAGTGGTTGAAGTTGATCCAATGAAAGATAAAGGTATAGGGCCAATAACAAGTATTACACTTGGTGAGATTGATGAGACCATGGCTGCTAAAGGAAAAGAGGTGTTTGTTGCAAAATGCTCAGCTTGCCATAAAATTAGTAAAAGGGTTGTTGGGCCAGCTTTGGGTGGGGTAACGGAAAGACGTTCATCAGAATGGATTATGAATATGATTTTAAATCCTGAAAAAATGGTTGCTGAAAATCCAATAGCTAAAAAATTATTGGCAGAATATTTAGCTCCAATGGCAAATCAAAATTTAACTGAGGAGGAAGCAAGACTTATCTTAGAATACTTTAGAACAAAGACTTCAACAACTAAAGAGTAAATTGAGAACAAACAATTAACAAACAAATATCTTTAATATGAAAACAATTTTTAAATCATTACTAGCAATTACTACACTTTCAATAATGCTAAGTAGTTGCGGAAATGGAGATTCAAACAAAAAAGGCGCTTTATCTAGCAATGCTGCGGAAAGAGTATATGTTGCGCCAGGTGAACACGATGAATTTTATGCATTTATTTCTGGTGGTTTTAGTGGGCAGTTAGCTGTTTACGGCCTTCCTTCAGGACGTTTATTTAAAGTAATTCCTGTTTTTTCTGTAGATGCTGAAAAAGCTTATGGTTTTAATGAAGAAACCAAACCAATGTTAAATACTTCTCATGGATTTATTCCTTGGGATGATTCTCACCATCCAGATATCTCTCAAACTGCAGGTGAATTAGATGGTAGGTTTGTGTTTATTAATGGTAACAATACACCTCGTATTGCAAAAATTGATTTAACAACTTTTGAAACAACTGAAATTATTGAAATTCCTAATTCTGCGGGTAACCATAGTTCTTCGTTTGTTACTGAAAACACAGAATATGTTGTAGCAGGTACACGTTTTAGTGTTCCTTATCCTCAAAGAGATATGCCAATTGCCGAGTATAAAGGAAACTTTAAAGGAGCCTTAACTTTTATATCAGTTGACCCTAAAGATGGTGCTATGGATATTAAATTCCAATTAATGATGCCAGGATTTAACTATGATTTATCGCATCCAGGAAGAGGGAAATCTCACGGATGGTTCTTCTTTACAACTTATAATACAGAAGAAGCAAACTCTTTATTAGAAGTAAACGCTTCGCAAAATGATAAAGATTTTATTGCAGCAATAAACTGGAAAAAAATTGAAGAATATGTAAATAATGGTGGTGGTACAAAAGCTCCTGCAAATTATGCTCATAACGTATATAGTGATGAAAATCATAGTGCAACTTCAACAATGAAAAAGGAAATTTTAATTGTAAATCCTTCTGATGTTCCTGGAGCTATATATTTTATGCCAACACCAAAATCACCTCACGGTTGTGATGTAGATCCTTCTGGTGAATACATTGTAGGTAGTGGAAAATTAGCTGCTGAGCTAACTATTCACTCATTCAGTAAAATGATTAAAGCTATTGACGAGAAAAAATTTGATGGTGAAGCATATGGTATTCCAATTTTGCAATATGAAGCTACTTTAGCAGGTTCAGTAAAACAACCAGGTTTAGGCCCACTACATACAGAATTTGACGGGCTAGGAAATGCCTATACTACCTTCTTTATTTCTTCTGAAGTTGTAAAATGGAAATTAGGGACTTGGGAAGTTATTGACAGAAAACCAACTTATTATTCTGTTGGTCACTTAATGATTCCTGGAGGAAATTCAAGAAAACCATTTGGTAAATATGTATTGGCAATGAACAAAATTACAAAAGACCGTTATTTACCAACAGGCCCAGAGGTAACTCAGTCTGCACAATTATATGATATTACTGGTGAAAAAATGGAATTATTATTAGATTTTCCAACAATTGGAGAGCCTCATTATGCCGCAGGAATACCAGCAGATTTAATTAAATCTAAGTCTAAAAAATTCTATAAATTAGAAGAAAATAAACATGATTATGTTACTAAATCTGAAGCTGAAGCTAAAGTAACAAGAAATGGAAATGAAGTTCATATTTATATGACCATGATACGCTCACACTTTGCTCCTGATAATATTGAAGGAATTCAAGTTGGTGATGAAGTATTTTTCCACGTTACAAACTTAGAGCAAGATTATGATGTTCCACATGGAATTGGTATGATTGGGGCTCAAACTTCTGAGTTATTAATTATGCCAGGGCAAACAGAAACATTTAAATGGTACCCTAAAGATGTAGGAGTATGGCCATTTTATTGTACAGATTTCTGTTCTGCATTGCACCAAGAAATGCAAGGGTATGTTAGAGTATCACCAAAAGGATCTAAAGTACCATTAACATATACTTTAGATGGTGATGCAGTAGATGCTGAATAGAGTTCCTTTTTAGATTGATTTAAGGGCTAAAAAAACGGGTAAGTATAAAATTTACTTATCCGTTTTCCACATAAATATACAAGGCTATTTTGCCTTTTTATGTAAATTTTATCACATACCAAACAAACTTAATTTTGTAATTTTATAACAAATATTACGTTAATAATTACAAAAAAAATAAACAAAAAAATTATGAAGAAATCTAAAATATTAATGGTTATAGGGTCTTTCCTTTTATTAGGGCTATTTGTATTTCCATTATGGAATATAACATTGGAGGCTCCACAATATCCAATTCCTTTAGGTATGGATATACACATTAATAAATTTTCGGACACTCATGAATTTGATATTAAAAACATCAATTTAATGAATCATTATGTTGGAATGCAATACATACCAGAGACTATCCCCGAGTTTAAAATATTTCCTTGGGCAATAGGTATAATGGTTATTTTAGGAGCTCTAATTGGTTTTTTTGGAAACTATAAATTATTTTTAGTTTGGTTTGTAGTAATGAGTTTATTAGGTATTGCTGGAATGTATGATTTTTATATGTGGGAATATGATTATGGTCATAATTTAAATCCAAAAGCCATTATGAAATTTACAAACCCAGATGGTTCAATAATGGGATTTCAACCACCTCTTTTTGGTACAAAACACATTCTAAATTTCACAGCACATTCATACCCTAGAATAGGAGCTTATTTTATGTTCATAGGAATGTTTTTAACTGTTGTGGCTTTCTTTTTAGGTAAAAGAGAAGCTAAAAATTAATACTATCTAACGTGTAAATTATTTTTAAAAAACGAGTATATTCATTAGATTGTACTCGTTTTATTGTATATTTAAAAACTAATAAAATCAAAAATAATGAAAAGTAAACTGCTTAAACCACTTATTGGGGTTGTAATTTTATTGGTATCCATTTCTTGTAAAGTTGAACCTGAAGCTATTGAATATGGAAAAGATCAATGTAGTTTTTGTAAAATGAACATTGTTGATAAAACTCATTCTGCTCAATATGTAACTAAAAAAGGTAAGCAATTTAAGTTTGATGCCATTGAATGTTTGATTAACGACTTAACTGATAAAAGTGAAGATGAAATGGCCTTAATTTTGACTGCAGATTATGGAAATCCAGGTGAAATGATTGATGCTAAAACCGCTACATTTTTAATCTGTAAAGAAATTAAAAGTCCAATGGGAGCTAACTTATCTTCTTTTTCTTCAAAAAATAAGGCTGAAGAATTACAACAAAAATATACTGGAGAAATTTATAGTTGGGAAACGCTAAAACAAAAACTATCAGATAAATAATGAAGTATAAGATCCTTTTATTTTTCTTTTTTACTACACTTATAATTTCAGCAAAACAAATTGAAGTTTGTAAAACGTGTACTATAAAAACTATTAAAGAAGCTATTAAAATAGCTGAGTCTGGTGATAAAATATTTATTAAAAAAGGTGTTTATAAAGAGCGAGATCTAATTATTGATAAAGAACTAATACTTATTGGCGAGAAAGGAACAATAATAGATGGAGAAAATATAGGGAGTGTATTTATTTTTCAAACTAATAATTTCAAAATTAAAAATCTTAAAATTGTTAATATTGGAATGAGTTACACAGTTGAATACTGTGCTATAAAAGTAATAAAAGCAGAAAATTTCACTATTGAAGATTGCATTTTAGAAAATGTTTTTTTTGGTATTTTAATTGAAAAATCAAAAAAAGGAATTATTAGAAATAATGTAATATCAGGGGTACGAAAAAGTGAAGCCAGCTCAGGTAACGGAATTCATATCTGGGATGGAAATGAAATGGATGTATACAATAATCAGTTAACTGGTTTACGAGATGGGATTTATTTCGAATTTGTAAAAAATAGCAACGTTTATAAAAATACAAGCCATAATAATATTCGCTATGGATTGCATTTTATGTTTTCAAATAACAACATATACCACCACAACGAATTTAGAAATAATGGAGCAGGTGTTGCAGTGATGTTTTCCAAATTTATAATCATGCACCACAATATTTTTAAATTAAATTGGGGGTCTGCCTCCTACGGATTACTTCTAAAAGAAATATATGATGCAGAGATTTACAACAATTTATTTGAAGAAAATACCATTGGTATAAATGGTGAAGGATGTACCAGAATAAATTATAAAAATAATACCTTTTTAAGAAATGGCTGGGCTGTTAAAATTGCTGGAGCCTGTTACGCAAATATTTTTGAGAAGAATGATTTTATGCATAATTCATTAGATTTATCATACAATACGAAAATAAATGATAATAAGTTTGAAAACAATTATTGGAGTGAATACACTGGTTACGATTTAGATAAAAATGGAATTGGAGACATTCCATATCGCCCCGTAAAACTTTTTTCTTATATCGTAAATAAGACACCTGAAGCATTGGTATTATTAAGAAGTTTATTTGTAGATATAATTAATTTTTCAGAAAAAGTTTCGCCTGTTTTTACACCTGATGATTTAATGGATACTAACCCAATAATGAAAAAAATAAATGATTGAATTTAAAAATTTACACAAACGTTTTGGTAAATTAACTGTTTTAGACGGTTTAGATTTAGCCATAAAAAAAGGGGGTATTTTTGCCGTTCTTGGACCAAATGGTTCAGGAAAAACAACGTTAATTAAATGCTTGCTTGGCATGGTAATTCCAAACAAAGGAGAAATCACATTTAACAATGAAAGTGTTTTAAGAAAGTGGGATTATAGAAATAATTTAAATTATCTACCGCAAATAGCAAATTTTCCACCAAACTTAACTGTTCAAGAGTTAATAAAAATGGTGAAGAATCTTCGCCCAAAAGAATCAAATGAACAAGAATTAATTAACTTATTTGGGTTGAATGATTCACTTCAAAAGAAATTAGGAAACCTTTCTGGAGGAACAAAACAAAAGGTAAACATCGTTTTAACTTTTATGTTTGACAGTGAATTAATTATCTTGGATGAACCAACTACAGGGCTTGATCCAATTGCTTTAATACATTTAAAAGAACTGATTCGGGACGAAAAAACAAAAGGGAAAACAATATTAATTACAACTCATATTATGAGTGTTGTAGAAGAGTTGGCTGATGAGATTGTATTTTTATTAGATGGAAAAATATATTTTAAAGGAAGTATTGATGCATTGAAAAAGCAAACAGAAAATGACAATTTGGAACATGCTATCGCTAATTTAATATCTAAACAATATGCTTAAAATATTAAAATATAGTTTTTACGATTTAATGCGTAGCCGTTGGAGTTATGTGTACTTTATTTTTTATTTACTACTAGGTTTTGTGTTGTTGTTTTTAAATAATGATGTAAACAAAGCCGTAATTACTTTAATGAATATTATTATTGTTTTAACCCCTTTAATTGGAACTATTTTTGGCGTAATGTATTATTATAATTCCAAAGAATTTACTGAACTTTTATTGGCACAACCTATTAACCGAAGCAAAATATTTATGGGTCAATATTTGGGTATTTCAATATCGCTTACATTAAGTTTAGTGTTAGGTTTAGGAATCCCCTTTATAGCGTATGGTTTGTTTAAATCTGCAGCAATTTTTGATTTTAGTCTATTGTTAATAGTAGGCTCTTTTTTGAATTTTATATTTGTTGCTCTATCCTATAATATTGCACTCTCAACTGAAAATAAAATAAAAGGATTTGGCTATGCTATTTTAATGTGGTTATTTTTAGCAGTAATTTATGATGGTTTATTTCTAATATCACTCGTATTATTTGATGAATACCCATTAGATAAATTTTCTTTGATAGCAACCATGTTTAATCCAATAGATTTATCTAGAATTTTAATTTTATTAAAATTAGATATTTCGGCCTTACTTGGTTATACCGGAGCTGTTTTTAGAAAATTTTTTGGGACAAATATTGGAATGTTACTCTCAATGTCTATTCTAGTTATGTGGGTGATTTTACCAGTTCTTAGAATGAATTTTAAATTAAGAAAGAAGGATTTTTAAGACACCTTTTAAGAAACAAAAAATTGACTCGATTGATTTTTTTGTTCTACAATATGAGTTAAAAAAACCTTTTTATAACGCTTACTTTTTGCAATATTATTACCTTTGTGCTGGTTATTATTAAATAATGAAATTGCAACTAATGAAGAACTACAAGCCAAAAAACAGGTTAACCTCATCCGTATATATTGATGGAGTTTTAAAAGGAGATAGAGTGCTTCTTTCTAGAGCAATAACTATTATTGAAAGCAATTTAGAAAGCGATAAAATTTTAGCAAAAGAAATTATTCAAGCTATATTACCTTATTCTGGAAATTCTATAAGAATTGGAATTACTGGTGTGCCTGGAGTTGGGAAAAGCACATTTATTGAATCATTTGGGAAACACCTAATTACAAAAGGAAAAAGAGTTGCTATTTTATCTATTGATCCAAGTAGTCAACGTTCAAAAGGAAGTATTTTAGGAGATAAAACCCGAATGGAAGAATTGGCTAATATGGAAGAAGCGTATATTCGCCCTTCTGCTTCTGGAGATACTTTAGGAGGAGTTGCTAATAAAACGGGTGAAACCATGTTGCTTTGCGAAGCTAATGGCTATGATGTAGTTTTAATTGAAACAGTTGGTGTTGGACAATCTGAAACAGCAGTACATGGAATGACAGATTTCTTTTTATTATTAATGCTTTCTGGCGCAGGTGACGAACTTCAAGGAATTAAAAAAGGAATTATGGAAATGGCCGATATGGTTGTTATTAATAAAGCCGATGGAGATAATATTAGAATGAGTGAAATGGCTCGTTTACAATATCAAAACGCATTGCATATTTTTCCTCAATCAGAATCAGGTTGGAGCCCTGTAGTTAGCACTGCTTCTGCAATAAAAAATATTGGAATTGATACTGTTTGGGATGAAGTTTCTAAATTTAAAAAACTAGTTGATGAAAATGGCTATTTTAAAAAGAATAGAAATTATCAACAAATACAGTGGATGTATAATAATATAAATGAGGAATTGAAAAACCTTTTTTATGGCTCTCCAACTATTAAAAAGCACCTTTCTGTTTTAGAAAAGGAAATTGTCTCTGCTAAAATTTCACCTGTAAAGGCTGCTGAAATTATGTTGGAGGAATTTAAAAGTTCATTTTAATTTATTTTCTTGAATTTATCAATTGCTCAAGAATTATTTCAACGCCCTGCTCATCATTACTTTTAGTCGAGAATTTTGCAATAGTTTTAACATTGGGATGTGCATTTTCCATAGCATAACTAAAATCAGCTAATGCTAACATTTTTAAATCGTTGTTATAATCTCCAAAAACCATCGTTTCTTCTTTAGTAATTCCAAATTTTTGTTGAAGGAGGTTTAAAGCAAAACCTTTATTCGCATTATTGTGCGAGATATCTAACCAATGTTCGCCTGAAACAATTACTTGCATTTTATTTTCAAGATGTTTTACAGCTGGGTAAATATGTGTTTCTGAACAATCAAAATGATAAGCCGCAATTTTAAAAAAGGTGTCATTTGTAATTTTAGTTATATCATCTACAAGTCTATATTCAGAATAATAATTTTTGAATATAGTTATAAACTGTTCATCTTTAGTTTCAATATAGGCCGCATTTTTTCCACATAAAACAATATAAACATTATCTAACGCTCTTAATGTGTTGATACAATTTGAAATGTATTCAGTAGGTAATTCTGAAGTAAATAACTCTTCATCACCATGCATAGCAAAAGCACCATTTTCGGCCACAATAGTTATTTCATGTTTTATCTCTTCAAATCTGTCAACAATACTAAAATATTGTCGCCCACTTGCTGCGATAAATTTAATATTGTGTTTTTTTAACTGCTCGTAAACTTTAAAAAAACGGTTGCTTACTTCACTTTTTGAATTTAGTAAAGTCCCATCCATATCTGTAACAACCAATTTTACTTTTGAAAAATCCATAAATTATTTTGAAGTGCAAAAATAGTGTTCTAAATGGTATTATTTATAAAAATAAAAAGTTGTTTAAAAAGTATTTGGAATCCGTCATTCTGAAAAGTCGAACTGAGCCTATTCAAGATTTATTTCAGCTTGATGAAAATTTCACTTTTTAGACACTTCAATATTTAAAATACAAAAAAGCCCAAACAACTAGTTGTTTGGGCTTTTTTGTATTTATTATTTAGAAACTTATTCTTGCTCTAAATATTTTTCCATAATTATGATAGCAGACTCAGAAATTACAGTACCAGGACCAAAAATGGCAGCTACTTTTCTTTCTAATAAATAATCATAATCTTGCGCTGGAATAACTCCACCTGCGAAAACCATAATATCAGGTCTTCCAAGTTTTTCTAATTCTCCAATTAATTGAGGAATTAACGTTTTATGACCTGCAGCTAAACTTGAAGCTCCTACAAAATGAACATCATTTTCAACAGCTTGTTTTGCAACTTCTTCTGCTGTTTGAAATAATGACCCCATATCAACATCAAAACCTAAATCCGCAAAACTTGAAGCAACTACTTTCGCTCCTCTATCATGTCCGTCTTGACCCATTTTAGCAATCATAACTCTTGGACGACGACCTTCTATTTCTGCAAATTTATCAGTCATTTTTTGAGCTTTCGCAAACGTACTATCGTTATTTACTTCTTTTCCGTACACACCACTTATTAATTTAGTATCAGCTTTATGTCTTCCAAAATGAACTTCTAAAGCATCAGAAATTTCACCTAAAGTAGCGAAATTTTCAGCAGCTTCAACTGCTAAAGCTAATAAATTACCCTCACCTGTTTCAGCACATTTAGACAGTGCTACAATATTTGCATCAACAACAGCTTGATCTCTATTTGCTCTTAATTTTTTCAAACGTTCAATTTGAGAATCTCTTACAGCAGTATTATCAATATCAAGAATTTCTATATTAGATTTTTCGGTAGTTTTAAATTTATTTACCCCAACTAAAATATCTTGACCAGAATCTAAACGTGCTTGTTTACGAGCCGAAGCTTCTTCTATTCGCATTTTTGGAACTCCAGTTTCAATAGCTTTTGCCATTCCACCCAATTCTTCAACTTCTTCAATTAATTTCCAAGCCTTTTTAGCAATTTCCTGCGTTAAATATTCAACATAATAACTTCCTGCCCAAGGGTCAACCGCTTTTGTAATTTGCGTTTCATCCTGAATAAAGATTTGTGTATTACGTGCAATACGCGCTGAGAAATCTGTAGGTAAAGCAATGGCTTCATCTAATGCATTCGTGTGTAAACTTTGTGTTCCGCCCAAACCTGCAGCCATAGCTTCAACACAAGTACGTGCTACGTTATTGAAAGGATCTTGCTCACTTAAACTCCATCCTGATGTTTGGCTATGCGTACGCAATGCCATTGATTTAGGATTTGTTGGATTGAAAGATTTTATGATTTTTGCCCAAAGCATACGTGCAGCACGCATTTTAGCAATTTCCATAAAGTGATTCATTCCTACTGCCCAGAAAAATGATAATCTAGGAGCAAACTCATCAATTTTTAATCCTGAAGCCAATCCAGTTCTAATGTATTCCATACCATCAGCTAACGTGTATGCTAACTCAATATCAGCAGTTGCACCCGCTTCTTGCATATGGTAACCACTAATAGAAATAGAGTTAAACTTAGGCATATTTTTAGTGGTGTAATCAAAAATATCACCAATAATTTTCATTGAAGGTAATGGTGGATAAATATAAGTATTACGCACCATAAACTCTTTTAAAATATCGTTTTGGATAGTACCACTTAATTGATCTAAAGGCACACCTTGTTTTCTTGCAGCAGCAATGTAAAACGCCATAATAGGCAATACGGCACCATTCATTGTCATAGAAACAGACATTTTATCTAACGGAATTTGATCGAACAAAATTTCCATATCTAAGATAGAATCAATAGCAACACCTGCTTTTCCAACATCTCCTGTTACACGTGGATGATCTGAATCGTATCCACGGTGTGTAGCTAAATCGAAAGCAACTGATAGTCCTTTTTGACCAGCAGCTAAGTTTCTTCTGTAAAATGCATTTGACTCTTCTGCAGTTGAAAAACCTGCATATTGACGAACCGTCCAAGGACGTAATGCATACATTGCACTATATGGACCTCTTAAGAATGGAGGTACACCAGCGGCGTATTTTAAATGCTCAGCATCTTTAATATCTTCTGCTGTAAAATGTTTCTTTACAGGAATTCCTTCAGGAGTATTCCAAACATCTTGTTTCTCTGAAGCAGCAACAGTTTGTTTTGTTGCTGAATTTAATTTTATATCTGAAAAATCTGGTTTCATATCCTTAAGCTTTTATAGATTTTTGAACTTTTTGCTGAATGCTTGAAATAGTTCCAATTACATCTGATCTCATATTTACACAACCGTCTAAACCAGCTTCAGTTAATTCATTTAAATTAGCTGGCGCACCTGCTAATAATAATACTTTATCTGTATTTAATGCTCTAAATGCTTTAACATAAGCAACAGCACTTTCATCATAATCTTGATCAGAACTACAAATCACAACTACATTAGAATTTGATTTTGCACTTGATTCTGCAGCTTCTAGAGCCGATGAATAACTTTGTTCTTGTAGTACTTTATAACCACTTACACCAACAAAATCATAAGCAAAAGCAGCTCTTGCTTTACGCATTGTTAAATTTCCAAAACTAGCCAATTCAACTATGGGTCTAACGCCAGTTTCAGCAACTAATTCTTCGGTAGTTTTTCTGATAGCTTCAATTTCTAATGATGCTCTTCTTGGTTTTAAAACCTTAGTTATTGTATTAGAAACGGCATCAGAAAGTAAATCGGCTTTTATAGTTTCCATTAAATTTGGGTATTTGTTAATACCCACCATTGGAGTTCTACGTTGGCTAATTAATTTTAATTTTTGTAAACGAATTTCAGCAATTTGTTGTTGAATTAATTCGCTTTCAAAAGAAGTATAAAAACCTCCATTTGCTTCAATCTCCTTAAATAATTCTAATGCTTTTGCAGCTATTTTTACTGAAACTTCTTCTATATAGTAAGAACCATCAACTGGATTTGAAACTTTACCAAAGTATGATTCCTCTTTTAAAATAGTTGTAATGTTTCCTGCAATTCTACTTGAAAAATCAGAAGAATTTTTAAATTCTTTATCGTAAGCATCAATTAAAACACCATCAACGTTTCCTAAAATAGCAGACATTGCTTCAGTAGTACAACGCAACAAATTTGTTTCAGCATCAGTTACTGATTTGCTCCAAATTGAAGTTTTTGCAGTTAGGGTATTTGAAAATTCAGTAACTCCATATTTATTAGCAACTTCGCTTAATAAGTTATTGAAAGCTCTAAACTTACCAATTTCAACAAAATATTCTAGACCAATCGCTAATTTGAAGTTAAGATTATCAAAAATTGACTGAACTTGAACTCCTCTTTTTGTTAATTCATCAATTACATATACTAATGAATTTAACGTATAGGCAATTTCTTGAACTTGGTTTGCTCCAGAATCTAAATACTCAGTTCCTGAAATTGTTATTGCTTTAAAATTAGAGTAATCAGTAGTTAATTTCACTAATTCAACAACAATATCAAAATTGCTTGCTTCAATAGTTCCTGAAGTTATATAATTTGTAATTAAAGAAGTATCAAAATATCCTTTTAAGTTTTCAGTAGCAATACCATTTCCTTTTACGAAATTAATAAATTCAGAAGCAAATGAAACAGCATTCGTTCCAAGAATAAATGAAACTGTAACTTGGTTTAAGTTAATTCCTTTTAATAGTTTTGCAGCTGAAGTTTTTTCAGAAACACAGAAAATTAATCCGTTCATTCCTTCTTCAATTGCTTTTAAAGCTAAGCTGTTTCCTTTTTCGTCAGACACAACAGCAATGTTGCGGTAATTTACTAACGATTGAGAATTTTCTCCTGTATTTTTTAAATAGGCTGTTTTATCTTCTTCGTTGTAAAAAGGTTGAATATTGATGTTACTTAAGTTTTTCCAAACCAGTGTTTTATCAAAATCTGCACCTTTTAAATCAACGGTTATTTTTTCCATCCAGTCTTGTTTTGAAACAGGACTAAATTCAGAAAAAAGTGATTTATTTTTAGTGTTCATAATATATACTATTAATAAAATTATTTTATTGCTAAACTACTTCCAAAACGTTCGAAAATAGCTATGTCTAATTCTTCTCTATGGTCAGGATGCGCTACATTTCTCAATGCTTGTGCACGTTGTTTTAGAGTTTTTCCAAATAACTCAGCTACACCATACTCAGTGGCAACATACCTTGCATGTGCACGAGTTGTAACAACTCCTGCTCCTGCTTTTAATGCAGGAACTATTTTTGAAACTCCTTTTAAAGTTGTTGAAGTTACAGCAATTATTGGTTTCCCTCCCAATGATAAAGCGGCTCCACGCATAAAGTCCATTTGACCACCAACACCTGAGAACATTCTTGTTCCAATAGAATCAGCACAAACCTGACCTGTAAAATCAATTTCAATAGCAGAATTAATTGCTGTTACTTTTGGGTTTTGACGAATGATAGCTGTGTCATTTACATAAGCAATGTCTAACATTTCAATTTCTGGGTTGTCATCCATAAAATCGTATAAACGACGTGTTCCCATGGCAAAACCAGAAATTATTTTATAAGGATTTACCTTTTTTTGTGAGCCATTAACAATTCCTTTTTCAACTAAATCAACAATTCCTTCAGAAAACATTTCAGTATGAATACCTAAATTTTTGTGATTGCCAAGGTAGGTTAGTACGGCATTTGGAATACCACCTATACCCATTTGTAATGTTGCCCCATCTTCAATAATTCCAGCTATATTTTTACCAATTGCTTGTTCTGCTTCAGTTGGTGACACAAAATTCATTTCATGAATTTCTTCATCAACTAAAACACAAGCGCTAAAATTATTTAAATGAACTAAAGCATCTCCAAAAGTACGAGGCATTTTAGGATTGATTTGTGCAATTACAGTTTTACTTTTTTCAATTCCTGCAATAACAATATCAACAGAAACTCCTAAAGAACAAAATCCGTGTTTATCTGGTGGTGAAACATTAACTAAAACAACATCTAAATCCATATATCCCTGACGGAATAAACTAGGAATATCACTTAAGAAAATTGGAATATAATCAACCGTATCCCCCACCATTTTTCTTACGTTTCCACCAATAAAGAATGCACTTGTATGAAAACTTTCTCTTAATTCAGGAGCCGTATATCCACATTCTCCCTCTGTATGTAAATGGCAAATTTCAACACCTCTCAACTCTGGTGCGTGCGCAACCATTGCTTTAATTAATGTTTGAGGTGTTGCAGAGCCTCCTTGAATTAACACTCTATTTCCTGACTTGATTAATTTAACAGCATCTTCGGCTGTCATTACATTTGGTATTTTCATTATATATAAAAATTATATTTATTGCGTGTTCATTTTACGTTGAACACACTACTATCCTAAAAAACTTAATATGATACCTGCTGCAATTGCAGAACCAATTACACCAGCAACATTTGGTGCCATTGCGTGCATTAGCAAGTAATTACTTGGATCTGATTTTAATGCTTCAGTATGTACAACTCTTGCACTATCCGGAACGGCAGATACTCCTGCAGCACCAATTAATGGATTAATTTTATTATCTCCCTTAAGGAAAAGGTTCATAAATTTAGCGAACAATAAACCTCCCATTGTAGCAATTACAAACGATATAGCTCCTAACCCGAAGATTAACATAGAATCTTTTGTTATAAAAATATCAGCTTGAGTTGAAGCTCCAACTGTAACTCCTAAAAGAATTGTAACAATATCTATTAATTTTGTGCGAGCTGTATCAGCCAATCTCTCCGTTCTTCCCGATTCTTTTAATAAGTTTCCAAAGAATAACATCCCTAATAATGGTAATGCACTAGGAGAAATAAACGTTGTTAAAATTAAAGCCACCACAGGGAAAATCATTTTCTCTTTTTGAGTTACTGCTCTTGGTGGTTTCATTTTAATTTTTCTATCTTCTTTAGAAATTAATAATCTCATTAAAGGAGGTTGAATCACAGGAACTAATGCCATATATGAATATGCTGCAATGGCAATAGGGCCAATTAAATTTTTCACAACTGTACCATCAGCTAAAACATTCACCCCATTGGCTAATTTTGAGGAAAGGAAAATAGCAGTTGGCCCATCGGCTCCACCAATAATTCCAATTGCACCTGCTTCAGGAAGATTAAATCCTAAGTACAATGCTCCCATAAATGTAGCAAATACGCCAATTTGAGCTGCTGCACCCAATAACATTAGTTTTGGGTTTGCAATTAATGACGAAAAATCTGTCATTGCTCCAATTCCTAAAAAGATTAATGGGGGATAAACCCCTTTTACAACTCCAAAATACAAGTAATTTAAAACGGAACCCGTTTCGTAAATTCCTGTTTGATTTCCTGCAACAAATGGAATATTTCCAATTATTACACCAGCTCCAATAGGAATTAATAATAAAGGTTCGTAATCAAATTTAATACCAAGATATATAAAAACAATCCCAATTAAAATCATGAGTAAATTACCAGAAGTTGCATTAGCAAAACCAGTATAATTGTAAAAATGTTTGACTCCTTCAAAAGCTTCACCTAGTGAATCTGTTTCATCTACTTGATTCGCCTGATTAACCGAAACAGATGAAGATATTGTATTAGTACCGGAATTTGAGTTTAAACCAAGTGCAGGTCTAATAAAAATTAGCAACGATAGAACACCAAATATTAATAATATTTTTTTCATTTTGTTTGTTTTTTGTGTTTTCAAAAATGAATGTTAATTTTAAACATTCAAAAAAAATGAAAACGCTTATCTTATTTCTATCATTACTTCGTTCTGTAAAACTTGTTGTCCAACAACAACCTTCATTGCGGTTATAGTACCTGCTTTTTCACAAACAATGTTGTTTTCCATTTTCATAGCTTCCAAAACTAACATTCTATCGCCAATTTTTAAAGTATCACCTACTGCTACATCAATAGATAAAACAACCCCAGGTATAGGAGCAAGAATTTGGGATATTGATGAATTAGGGTTTACTTTTAATGGCTCTGCTGGTCTTTGAGATGCTGCACGAACTAAAGTAGGAGTTTTTGTTTTTTTGATTTCCTCCTTCATTATTACTTCATACGCAGTTCCGTTTACTTCTAAGTCAATAATATTACCTTCGTGAGATTTTATATTAACGGTATAGCCGTTTTCGTTTATTTTGAATTTATAATTTTTCATATTTATAATCTATTTTGTGTTCCGTAAATTTTAGAACTCCAAGGTGAATATGGTTTTTTTACTTGCTTAATTGTTAAGATTGCACTTTCGTGATCGTGCTGTTCATCCAAATACAAATGAACGGCTGCACCTATAGCTGCTGCAATTTCACCTGTAAAATTTCTATCAGCTTCAACCTTAATCTCAGAAATCTTTTTATCCTTTCTCTTCGTAATTACTTTATATATATAAAGCATCAATGGTAATCCATATTTAAACAATAATGAAAGTGAGAGCAAGGATGTAAAAACAATTAGCAACCCAGTAAACAAAATAACGTATCCTTCGCTTATTTGATCTGTAAATAGTGGAATATATGTCATTATAGAGGTATGTTTGAATGTTTCTTAGGTGGATTTACTTCTTTTTTATTTTGAAGTAATTGTAACGCTCTAATAATTCTAAAACGAGTGTTTCGAGGCTCAATTACATCATCAATAAATCCGTATTTTGCAGCCTCATAAGGATTTGCAAATTTCTTAGTGTACTCTTCTTCTTTTTTATCGATGTATTCTTGTTTTTCTTCAGCATCTTCAATTTTATTAATGTTAGATCCTTCCAATACTTCAACAGCTCCTTTAGCTCCCATTACCGCAATTTCTGCAGTTGGCCAAGCATAATTAACATCCCCACGTAATTGTTTACAACTCATTACATCGTGCGCTCCACCGTATGATTTACGAAGTGTGATAGTTACTTTTGGCACTGTTGCTTCACCGTAAGCAAATAATAATTTAGCACCGTGAAGAATAATTCCACCATATTCTTGTCCTGTTCCTGGTAAGAATCCTGGTACATCAACTAAAGTTACAATTGGAATATTGAATGCATCACAAAAACGAACAAAACGAGCTGCTTTTCTTGAAGCTTCAATATCTAATACACCCGCATAATATTTTGGTTGGTTGGCTACAATTCCTACAGGATGACCATTAAACCTTGCAAAACCAACAACTATATTTCTTGCATAATTTCTGTGAACTTCAGTAAATTCAGCTCTATCTGCAATAATTGAAATTACATCAACTATATCATAAGGTTGATTCGCATTTTCTGGAATAATAGTATTAAGAATATCATCTAATCTATCAATAGGGTCATCACAAGTAATAATTGGAGCCTCTTCTAAATTGTTTGAAGGAAGGTAACTTAATAATTTACGAACTAATAATAAATTTTCTTCATCGCTCTCAGCTAAGAAATGTGATACACCTGATTTTGTTGAATGAATCATAGCTCCACCTAATTGTTCAGCAGTTACAACCTCACCTGTTACGGTTTTTACAACTTTAGGACCTGTAACAAACATATAACTGGTTTTGTCAGTCATAATTGTAAAATCTGTTAAAGCAGGAGAATAAACAGCACCACCAGCACAAGGGCCTAAAATTGAAGAAATTTGTGGGATTACACCAGATGCCATAATATTTCTTTGAAAAATTTCAGCATAACCTGCTAAAGATCTAACACCTTCTTGAATACGAGCTCCACCACTATCATTTAATCCAATAACGGGAACACCAATTTTCATAGCCATATCCATTATCTTACAAATCTTTAATGCATAAGTTTCGGAAAGTGAGCCTCCAAATACTGTAAAATCTTGTGCGAATAGGTATACAATTCTACCATCAATTGTTCCATGCCCTGTAACAACACCATCAGAAAGATAAATTTCTTTATCTAACCCAAACGATTTTGTTCTGTGCGTTACAAACATATCAAATTCTTCAAAACTATCATCATCCAAAAGAATATCAATACGTTCGCGAGCTGTTAATTTACCTTTAGCATGCTGAGATTCAATCCGTTTCTCACCTCCACCCATTTTTGCCTCAGCTCTTTTTTCAATTAACTCATTAATTTTATCTTGATTTGCCATAATATTATGTAATTTCTTTTCTGATTTTTTTACCGAAATACTTCGTGTTTATTATTTTGAACAAAGTTCAGTAAGTACTCCATTTGTTGATTTTGGATGAAGAAAACCAATATTTAATCCTTCCGCACCTTTTCTAGAAACTTTATCAACTAATTGAACACCTCGTTCTTCAGCTGTTTTTAATGCTTCAGATGCATTTGGCACTGCAAAAGCAATGTGATGGATTCCTGGACCTTTTTTTTCAATAAATTTACCAATTGGTCCATCAGGAGATGTGCTTTCTAATAATTCAATTTTTGTGTCTCCTACTAAAAAAAAGGCTGTTTTCACTTTCTGATCAACAACCTCTTCAATACTATAGCATTTCATGCCTAATACTTCTTCGTAGTATTTAATTGATTCTTCTAAATTGTTTACTGCTATACCTATGTGTTCAATATGTGAAATATTCATGAATGTTATGTTTTTTTGATTAAAATTTTAATTTATCCTAAATTACTATGCGGAAATTTGATTTTTATTTAAAAAATGTAATTCCACAACAAAATTATACCTAAGCTAGTCTTTAAAATATGACAATTGTCATATTTGTTATTATTTTACGAAATCGTAATAGAAATTTTTGAAATTATAAAATAAAAAAACCTCTAAATAAATTTTGAGGTTTTTTAAAAAGGAAGTTGTTATGCAATTTTACTCTGAGTATTTTAAAACTATTTGAATTGTTTAATAGTTAAAATCATATTTTAAACTCAAATTCTCTAACATAATAGTCGTCATTTTTTCTAAATCAACTTTATGATTCCAACCCCAATCTTCTCTTGCCTTAGAATCGTCAATACTTTTTGGCCAACTATCGGCAATTTTTTGTCTAAAATCTGGGCTATATGAAATTTCAAAATTTGGAATTGTTTTTTTTATTTCCTCACTAACTTCATGAGGAGTAAAACTCATACCCGCCAAATTATAGGACGAACGTATTTTAATAGCTTCAGGTTTAGCATCCATAATATTTATAGTAGCATCTATAGCGTCATCAATATACATCATTGGTAGTTTAGTTTCTTTATTTAAAAAAGAATTATACTTACCTTCTTGCAAAGCTTTATGAAAAATTTCAATTGCATAATCTGTGGTTCCACCACCTGGATTTGCTTTCCAACTTATAATTCCAGGGTAACGTATACTTCGTACATCAACCCCAAATTTATTAAAATAATATTCACACCATCGCTCACCTGCTTGTTTGCTAATTCCATAAACGGTTGATGGTTCCATAACCGTTTCTTGAGGTGTATTTTCTTTAGGTGTTGTTGGTCCAAAAACAGCAATAGAACTAGGCCAAAATACTTTTTTTATTTTTCCTGATTTTGCTAAGTTAAGCACATTAAATAATGAATTCATATTTAATTCCCAAGCTTTTTCTGGAAATTTCTCACCTGTTGCTGAAAGCATCGCAGCCATTAAATACACTTCATTAATAGCGTATTTTTCAACAACTTTTAAAATACTATCATAATCCATAGCATTTATTAATTCAAACGGTCCTGATTGCATTAACTCATTACTTCCTTCATGTATATCTGAAGCAATTACTGCTTTTTCCCCGTTTATTTCACGTAGTTTAAGTGTTAATTCTGTTCCAATTTGACCACAGGCACCTATAATTAATATGCTTTTATTCATTTATTTACGTATCCTTATTATTTCTGTATCAAAGATACTTAAAATATATTTTCAATATATGTAGAATAATTTTTTATGAAAATGATAATATTTTGATAGAATAGTGTAATAATTAGTATTTTTGAAGTCAATATATTTTTAAAATGAAGTATTTATATAGTCTTTTATTATTCATTATATTTTTAAGTTTTTCGTGTCAAAGAACCAATCCTGTACAAGAAGTTTCTGAAAACACAGATTCGTTAAAAATAAATTCCAATCGTATTGTGAACACAATAAGTGAAACCTTAATTCCAAAAGCTAAAAAAGTGATTTCAGAATGGAAAGAATATCGCGATGTTGATGAATTTATAATAAAATATTATAATATTTCTAATATGGAAGCCCTTAATTATGCCAAAGAACTTTCTGATTTAGTACAATTAATGAAAGATTCTATTAGAATTGAAGAATTAAAGGAATTAAATATGATGGCTCGCTTTAATGTTTTACACAATGAAACTTTAAGATTGGCTGATATGGCAACAATCCCAGCCATTTCAAGTGAAGAAGTAAAAGAAGAAGTTGGTAAAATAGTTGAAGTTTATTCATCATTAAACTCGAAAATAAATACCATTTATAAGGCGGAAGAATTACAAAACTCTTTAGAAGTTGACACCGAAACTCCAAGTAATGTAATTGAAGTATCAGAATTTCCTGAAAGAGAAAAATTATATGAAAGAGAATCTCCATTAAGTAAAAAACCAGAAAGAGTTGAAAGAAAAAGACCAAATAAACCAGTAACGTCTTTAAAGAATAGATCTGAACGAAAATTAGTGCCTCAAAAAAAAACTAAAGAATGAAAAAAGTAATATCTCTTCTAATTTTTATAGTTGCATTTTCAAGTTGTGAAAATAAAAAAGTAACCGTAAAAAAAGTTGAACCTGTTGATGAAAAAGAAGCAATTAATAAGGTGCTAGATGCTTGGCATAAAAGTGCAGCCGAAGCTAATTTTGAAACTTATTTTGAAGCAATGACAAACAAAAGTGTTTTTATTGGAACTGATGCTTCAGAAAATTGGAAAAACACTGATTTTAAAAAGTTTAGCAAACCTCATTTTGACAAGGGTAAAGCATGGGATTTCACTCCAGTTAAAAGAACTATTTATAGTTATAAAGATGTTGAAATTGCTTGGTTTGATGAACTTTTAGACACTTGGATGGGAATCTGTAGAGGGTCAGGTGTGGTAATTAAAAGTGAAAATAATTGGAAAATTGAGCATTATGTACTTTCACTCACAATACCAAACGATAATATTGATGAAGTTATTAAAATAAATAAAGAAAAAGACTCACTGTTTTTAAAGAAATTAAAAAAGTAATTTCTTTAGCCCTTATATTTTGAAATTCTTATTTTAGTTGGAATTGTAATTAATCACATATTTTTTCAAGTTCAAGTTTGTTGTTTCCAAAATAAAGATATATTTCTTCATCATCAACTTTATTAAGATCCCATTTAAACGATAAATTGGGGAAATTTGTAAAATTAATTTCAACAATTATTTGAAAATTTGAAGTGTACACTAACCAAGTACCTTCAAAGTTATTAGAATTATCATTTGCTATTACAATTCCATTTTCTAAAAAAGTAAATAAATAATCTTCATAATCACCGGTATTTTCAACTTCATTAATTATTAATTCATGTATGTTCCAGTCACAAACAACTAATAATTGTTTAATTTCAGTTTCATTACAATTTATACAATCGTCATCATTATAATCATTATCATCATCTTCATCACACATATTGTCAGCTTCTTCAATAACATTTTGTAGCGTTAACATATCATTAATTACTTTTTCAGTACCATCATACAGAATTGCTGTAATAGGAAACTGAATTTCAATTATTTGACTATCTTCTATAGTTTCAATAGCATTATAAAAATGCTCATCATTTTCAATAGTAACTATTTGTGTAATTTGACTATCTGAATTAAAAACTAATAAATTTATTGGATATACAAAGTCTATGCATTCTATATCATTATCGTACTGATTATTACCACTACAATTTTGACTGTATTCATTTAAATTAAAATAATTATAAATTGTAATTTCAGAAAAATCACTTAAAGTTATCACAATTGGAAATACAATTTGTAAAGTATCAACATCATTAGAAAAAGCATCAAAAATTGCTTCAATTGCATTATAATCTTCTTCAACAGAAACTACAATTTGTGTTCCATTTACAATTACTGTTACAGGTAATTGCACTGTAATACAACTTGCATTGTCAATTATATTATCTTTTGACCCATCATTTGTAACGGTATTTCTTACTAATAAAGTAACCGCAGAATTTGAACTTAACACCTCACCTGTTGAAGGTTGTATTACTTGAGATATCTCTTTCTGACAAGCTATAAGAAAGAATAAGCAAAAGCTTAAATAATATAAAGTAGTTTTTAATTTCATGTGTTTATATTTATTTCTTTTTTATGGTCACTTGCTGTTCGCTATTAATCATTTCCTTGGGTGAGAAAAAGTTTAACTTGCTTGTTTCATATGGCAACATTAATAGTTTAATAAATTAACAGTTTATATTTTAAATACCCTACTTATTTTAAAAATAAATTATATTTACATTTTTTAACACTTACTATTTAGGCATACATCTTTAATGAAAGATAAAAATAATACAGACTATTGTGATGAAAAAAAATTTAGCGATTTTTTTTTAAACCACTCTAAGTTACTACATAATTTCATTTATTATAAATGTGGAAATTTTGACATGGCAAATGACCTTGTTCAAGATTCATTTTTAAAATTTTGGAATAATTGCCATAAAATAATTCCTGGTAAGGCAAAGGCATTTTTATTTACAATTGCCAATAATTTATTTTTAAACGAATATTCAAAAACTAAAGTTGTTTTAAATTTTAAAAGTACACTTCCTAAAAATATAACGAATGAGTCTCCTGAATTTATTTTAGAAGAAAAAGAGTTTGGAGTAAAATTACAAAAAGCAATAGCTAGTTTAACAGAAGCCCAAAGAATCGCTTTCTTAATGAATAGAATTGATGGTAAAAAATACAAAGAAATTGCCGAAATTTTAGGAATATCTGTAAAAGCAGTAGAAAAAAGAATACACAATGCACTAGTAAGCCTTCGCAATGAAATTGAAAATATTTAATTTTAAAAGTAGGGTGAATCTAATTTGAAATGTTATTAAGGTATGAAACAAAATTATTTTTTAGCAAAGTGGCTTAACAAAGAAATAACTGAAGCAGAGCTTTTGAAACACATAAGCGATGACGAGTTACGTTCTTACAAAAAAATAATAGCTGCTACTAGTTTATTAGAAACACCTATATATAATGTTGAAGAAGCACTTCTAAAATTAAAAATCGCACATAAAAACTCAAAAGTTAGAAAACTTAATATTATTCCTCAATTTTACAAAGTTGCAGCTGTTTTAGCATTACTTCTTACCTCCTATTATTTTATCTCAAACAAAAACACCAGTTATTCAACACAATTAGCAGAGAAAATTAATTTTGAATTACCTGATAATTCTAAAGTTAATTTAAATGCTGATTCCGAAATAACATTCAAATCTAAAAATTGGGAAAACAAAAGAGAATTAAATTTAAAAGGTGAAGCCTATTTTAGCGTTAAAAAAGGATCAAAGTTTACAGTAAACACAAATTTAGGATCTGTGAGTGTTTTAGGAACTCATTTTAATGTACTTGCAAGAGATGCTTATTTTGAAGTTTTTTGCTATGAAGGTTTGGTAAGTGTTCACTATAAAAATGAAACTATTAAAGTACCTGCAGGAAGTTCTTTTAAAGTTTTAAACTCAAAACCTGAATTTTCAGAGAATATCACTGAAACAAATCCTTCTTGGCTGCAAAATAATAGTTCATTTAAGAGTGTACCTTATAAGTATGTTATTAAAGAAATTGAAAGACAGTATAATATAGAGGTTACTTATGATAAATCATATGCAGATACTTTATTTACAGGGACTTTTACTCATACAAATTTAAATACTGCTTTAAAAGCCATTTGTATACCCTTAAACTTTAATTTTACTATATTTAGTGAAAATAAAGTGAGTATTAAAGTGCAATGATATTTAGCTTGAAAAAACTTTTTTTAATAATAACTTGTCTTCTCTATTCCATTTTTTGTAATTCTCAAAATTTGAATAAAGAAAATAGTTCGCTTTTAGAGATTTTATCAATTGCCGAAAAACAATATAATATCTCATTTACTTATGCGAATAAAGTAATTGAAGCTATTCAATTACCTAGTTATAATAATGATTTAACATTAGATGAAACTATTGATTATTTAATAGAAAATACACCTTTAAAATTTACCTATTTAACCAAAAAAAATATATTAATAAGTAAAAAAAAACAAGGTAATTACATTTGTGGTTACCTATTTGACCCTGTTTTAAAAATATTTATTGAAGATGCTTCAATTACTATTTTAAACAATCAAACAATTTCAAATAACGCAGGGTTTTTTAAATTCGAAAATATTGCCAAAAATCAACTAGTTCAAATTAGCCATTTATCATACCCAACCATTTTTATAAATTCGAATGATTTACTTTCGAAAGGAACATGTTTAACCATTTTAGTTTCTCAAAAAACTGAATTATTAAACGAAGTGATCTTACATAACTATTTAACCTCTGGAATTACGATATCAACCAATAATACAATTGCAATAGATGTTTTAAATTCTGGTATTTTACCTGGACTTATTGAACCCGATATTTTGCAAAAAATACAAGCAATTCCAGGTATAAGCAGCATTAATGAATCAATTTCAAATATTAATATTAGAGGTGGCTCTAACGATCAAAATTTATTGCTTTGGGATGGCATTAAAATGTATCATTCTGGGCATTTTTTTGGGCTAATATCAGCCTTCAATCCTTATTTAACTGATAAAGTAACTCTTACTAAAAATGGAACCAGTTCCCAATATAATGATGGTGTTTCTGGAACTATCAATATTGAAACAATAAATGAAATTTCTGAAAAACCTTTCGGAGGAGCTGGATTTAATCTTTTAAGTGCCGATGGTTATGCACATATTCCAATATCTGAAAAAGTTGGGTTTCAATTTACTGGAAGACGCGCAATTACCGATTTAATTAATACTCCAACTTTTGAACAATACTTTAAAAAAACATTTCAAGACTCTAAAGTTACAGCTTCAACCATTACAGAAAATATTAAAACAAACTCAACTTTCAATTTTTCAGATTATAGCTTTAAAATTTTATACGACTTAAATAAAAATCATAAATTAAGACTTAGTTATTTTAATGTTGACAACAAATTTCATTTTAATGAATCTAAACAATCAGAAACTATTTCAGATTCCAAAACAAGTGAATTAGAACAAAGTAATATTGCTATTGGACTAAATATTACAGACATATGGAGTTCAAAATTTAAAACGGTGTTTCACACTTATTATACAAAATACAATGTTCATGCTGAAAACTTTTCGTTGTTAAACAATCAACGTTTAATACAAGTAAATGAAGTTTTAGAAACAGGCATAAAATTAAATACATTTTATCAAATTAATAAAAATCTTCAATTTTTGAATGGCTATCATTTTTATGAATTAGGAATTACTAATTCTGAAGATGTTAATATCCCTTTATTTATTAGAACCATTAAAAATGTGATTAGAAATCATGCATTGTATAGTGAAATAAATTTTATTTCAAACAATAAAAAAACTTTTATAAACAGTGGTTTCAGACTTAATTATGTTGAAAAATTCAAAATTTTTATTGCAGAACCAAGAATACAAGCATTGTATAAAATAAATGCAAACATATCTGTGAAAATTGCTGGAGAATTTAAAAGCCAAAACGCCACTCAAATTATTGACTTACAAGAAGATTTTTTAGGAGTTGAAAAAAGCAGATGGACACTGGCTGACGAAAATATAATTCCAATTATAAAAAGCAAACAAGCATCATTAGGTATTAATTACAAAAAAAATAACTTTTTTATTGACTTAGAAGGCTTCTACAAATATGTAAATGGTATTACAACTGCAAATCAAGGGTTTCAAAATCAGAATCAGTTTATTAAAACTACAGGAAGTTATACTGTTAAAGGATTGGAGTTTATAATAAATAAAAACACAGCAACTTTTAGTACTTGGGTTGGGTATACTTACAATAAAAACGATTATGAATTTACTGAATTAACTCCAACTATTTTTCCTAATAATTTAGACATAAGGCATAGTATTTCATTTGGGAACACCTATACTTATAAAAAAATAGATTTTGCATTAGGATTGCTTTGGAGAACAGGAAAACCGCATACAAGTCCTTTAAATAACAATGCAATTTCAACAAATGGTATTAGCAATTCTATTAATTATAATGATCCGAATAGCGAACGATTATCCAACTATTTTAGAGCTGATTTTTCATCAACATACAAATTTAAATTAAATGAA
>NZ_JBFFOE010000022.1:0-37881 GCF_041562875.1 Lutibacter sp.
CGACAATAAAAATAAATATTATAAAAAAGCAGAAAAAGTAGGCGCTGCTCTTTCTAAATTAGGTTTTACTGTAATGACTGGCGGAGGTCCAGGAATTATGGAAGCAGCCAATAAAGGTGCTTACGAGTCAGGAGGTTATTCGGTTGGGTGTAATATTGTACTCCCAGAAGAACAAAAGCCAAATCCCTATTTACATAAATGGATTAGTATTCCATATTTTTTCATGCGTAAATTTTTGTTGATGAAGTATTCATATGCTTTTATTGTAATGCCTGGTGGAATTGGTACTTTAGATGAATTGTTTGAGGCACTTACTTTAATTCAAACAAAAATGATAAAGCATTTCCCGATTGTTATTTTCGGAAAAGATTATCATAAAGAATTATACCACCACATTTTATTAATGGCAAAAAATGAAAGTATTAATGAAGAAGATATGAAATTGCTTTTTATTACAGATTCTATAGGTGAAATGGTAAATCATTTAAAAATTCATGCAGTTAAAAAATTTGGACTTACTAAGAAATCGTACAAAACTAAATGGTGGTTTGGTGAGTAAAATATGATAAAACAAAAAAAGAGTTGTTTTGAAACAACTCTTTTTTAAACTTTTAAAATTCTAACTTAAAGGAAATTCCCGTCTTCATCAACTTTTACTCTAATACGTTTATCACCATTTTTTAAAGTTATTTTATACTTTTTGTTAATTTTACCACCATTATTAGTATCGTGATAGCTAACTAAATAAACATCTTTTGCAAAAGCCCAATTTGGATATTGTTTTGCAACAGATTCAATAACAGCTCTAGGTAATGCTACATCTTTAAATCTTTCAGCAGTTCTTAAAATGTTGCCGTCTCCATCATAAGAAGCAAGAATATATCCATCAGGAATATAAAAAGATACTTCATAGGTATCATATTCATCTGTATAGAAATCAGCATCTTTTACATTAAAACCAGCGACTTTTTGTTCTAACAGAGTAACAGGAATTGAAGCGTTTTCAATACCAGTTTTGTTTAAGTATTTGTAATTTGTGGCACTTATTACAATTTCAGATAATTTTTCTGTTCTAATCTGAGCAAATGATTGGATGGCAAATCCAAAAATCAAAAAGCCAATAATTAATTTTTTCATGATTTCAATATGTTTTTAATTAATAGTTATATTTTTTTGTTACTGCTAAGTTATTTAGCATTTAATTTGCATACAATGAGGAATGTCAATTTTAGTTGGTTTTGAAAAATATTTTAAAACTTATTCATCTAAAATGCCAAAACTCACTTTTGTATTTACACGGTATTCTGTAATTTTATTGTTGTTTACCGTTACCTGCATATCTTCAATATATACAGATTTAATGTTTTTAACTGTTTTTGCAACTTCATTAATTACATTTTGAACAGCGTCCTCAAAACTTATGTTTGAGTTCCCTAAGATTTCAATAACTTTTAATACTGACATGATATTTGTTTTATTGGTTTATAATAAACAAAAGTATAATAGACTGTTTAATTGTAAAATGAGCCAAATCAATACTCCAAAAAAAATATTTTAATAAAACAATTTCATTAAAAAATAAGTGAATAATTATTATATAAAGTATATAAAGTGATATTAATCATTGTTGTGAATTGATATAAATCATTACAAACACAACTAAGAGTTTCTAATTTTATAATCTAAAAATTAGAGTCATGAAAAGAATATTTGTAATAATAGTATTGTTAGTTTTCACAGCTTGTTCTTCCATAAAATTTGTTGATAGTTGGAGAAATGAGGAAATATCTACTTTTAAACCAAAAAAATTATTGGTTGTTGGAATGACGGATAATCTTACCGCACGTAAGTTTTTTGAAGAAGAATTGAAGAAGTCTTTTGGGCTTCACGGTATTTATGCTGAAGAAAGTACCAATGTTTTTGATAAAACCTTTACCAAATCAAAAAAGAGTGAGGATGAAGTGAATGAGATGATAGAAGAAATAGCTGATAATGGATTTGATGCCGTTATAATTTCTGCTGTAAAAGGAGTTGATAAGAAAATAAGTTATCCGTCAAATTATTATTCAGTAGGGTATCGTTGGTCTCATTTCGGACATTATTACTTTAGATTTCAAGATGTTTATTACGACCCGGGATATTATGAATCATATAAGGTATATACTGTTGAAACTTCTATTTATAATTTAAATGAAGATGATGGTAAATCATTGGTATGGGTAGGGTCGTTAAATCTTATTGATCCACAAACAATTTCATCAACAGTAAAAGAGTATGTAGCTAAAATAATTAAACAGTTAGAAAGTGAAAAATTGATTGAAAAACAATAATTAAGGAAATGAATTAAAAGGGAGGGGGGTAAAATAGTTAGTTTAAATTATTTATTTAGAAGTAAAAAGCCCATTAAACCTGCAATAAAAATAAGCCCATAACCTATAAGAACATATTTTTTTAGATTTTTGCTTCCAAACCACAAACTTATCGCTATTTTCGCTAAGGTATTAGTTAATGTAGCCAGTAAAATAGTATTTTGAGCAGTTAAAAATTCAATAGTTGTACCTCCTAATTTAGAAACCGAAATAGCAATAGCATCAATATCTGATAAAGCACTAATTGCACCCGATATATAAATTCCTTTCTCACCAAATTCTTTACTCGCATAACTTATCAATATTAATATGCCTGTGTAAAAAATACCAAAAAATACAGCACCTTTTATGTTAAGCGGATTGGCAAACGGCAGAGAGCCTTTGAAAGACTCTTTTATATGTTGTTTTTTATAAAAGAAAAAGGTTACACCCAATGCTGTTATAAAAATGATACATAAAGGAAGTATCAATCCAGTAAGTAATGATTTATTAAAAATATAGACCAAAATAAAAATCCTGACCACCATTATAGTTGCTGCTGAAAAAATTCCTACTGCATAATTTGTAGAAAGAGTTGAGGTTTCTTGACTTTTTTTAGAAAAGATCCAAGTAACGATAGTACTTGAAACCAAACCTCCAAAAATACCAGTTAGTAATATACCTTTGTAGGTGCCCAAAAATTTCATTAAAATATAACCAACAAATCCAATGCCAGAAGTTAATACAATAACCCAGCCTACTTCTCTTGGATTAAATACATTAAATGGACCAAAATTTATATTAGGTAAAAAAGGTAAAATTAATAGTGCAATAACCACAAAGCGAATAAAAGCATATAACTCTTCTTGGGTTATTTGTCCTATAATATTTTTAAACTTTATCTTTAGAGATAGCAATACTACCACTATTACAGTAAGTGCTAAACTTGCATTTATTTGCCCCATAAATGTTAAGCCGCCGAGTAAGAAAGTGAGAATTGTAGCAAACTCTGTAGTACCACCAATTTTTCCATCATGTGCACTAACCCAATATGAAATGGCTACAATTAAAACAACACTTAAAAAACCTGCAATAAAAATCCATTGGTAAAAAATTAAACTTAGAAAGGAGGTAATAAACCCCATTAATGCTACAAGTGTAAATGTACGCATACCTGCAAAAACTTCTTCTTTTTCAGAATATTGAGAAAACTCTCGTTCCAAGCCTAAAACCAAACCAATACCAGCAGTAATTAGCATTCTAATCAAAAAATCTAATTGTGTGAGTTGAAAATTTTCAGTTTGTATGATAAAAACATCTTTCATATCAGTTTAATAAAGTTAATTATAAATTTTTAGAAACTGACAAAATTGAGGCAAAAGTTAAAATTACAATTTCAGCCAGTTTTGATAACTGATAACTTCAAAATTCAGACATAAATGTTAGGTATTCAGTCATTAACATTTGAAATTTTATAAATAATAATTTAGTTCATCATTATTTTAGAAGGTTATAGTGTAGCTTTTAATTTGATAATTTAATTACGGATATTTTTTTATTCAATAGTTATTGATAATAAAAAAACAGGGTATAAAAAATAAAAAAACTTTTCGCATTTCTGTGAAAAGTTTTTTGTCGGGGTGGCAGGATTCGAACCTGCGGCCTCCACGTCCCAAACGTGGCGCGATAACCGGGCTACGCTACACCCCGAATAATTTCGGTCTGCAAATATAATACTATTAAGATAGTATACAAACAATTATTCAAAAATTAGTTTATAAGGTCTTTCAATAGCTTCTTGCAATTCATAAATACCAATATTTCTACTTTTTCTTATGGTTTCTTTTCCTTCAAAAAACACTAAAATTGTTGGTTCAACAAAAGCACTATACTTAGCAGCTATTTCAGATGAAAAATTTAAATCAATAGTATAAAAATTAATTTTTTGAAAATAGGTATTTAGAAGGTTTTTAACTTTAGGTTCAAGAGCTTCTCCAACATTACAAGAAATAGTATTAAAATACAGCAACACGGCTATTTCAGATTTTAAAATTTCTTCAAGTTCTTCAAGTGAATTTATAGATTTTGATTTGTTCATTTTATAAAAATTACAGCAATTAAAGCTAAGCAAAAATATGCTATTTCTTCTAAAATGATAATATATTAAAGATACTTATAATAGCATTATGAAAAACTATAAACAAACACCTAAATTTATAATAAAATGCCATAAATTTGTTCATCAAAATAAAAAGAAGAATTATGTCTGATACTATAGAAAGAATAAAATGTTTAATAATTGGTTCGGGACCTGCAGGTTATACAGCTGCAATTTATGCTGCAAGAGCAGATTTGAAGCCAATTATGTATACTGGAATGCAAATGGGAGGTCAATTAACAACGACTACTGAAGTAGATAATTTTCCTGGTTACCCAAATGGAACTGATGGAACTGCTATGATGGAAGATTTAAAAAATCAGGCAGAACGTTTTGGTACTGAAGTTAGATTTGGGCTAGTTACAAAAGTGGATTTTAGTAAAGAAGTAGGCGGGATTCATAAAATTACTGTTGATGAATCAATACAAATTGAAGCTGAATCGGTAATTATTTCAACAGGAGCAACTGCAAAATATTTAGGCTTAGAAAGTGAACAACGTTTAATTGGTGGTGGAGTTTCTGCTTGTGCAACTTGCGATGGGTTCTTTTATAGAAAACAAGATGTTATTGTAGTTGGTGCAGGTGATACAGCGGCTGAAGAAGCAACGTACTTATCTAATATTTGTAATAAAGTTACATTATTAGTAAGAAAAGATTATATGAGAGCTTCAAAAGCAATGCAACATAGAGTTGATAAAACCGCAAATATTGAAGTAAAATATAATACTGAAATAGATGAAGTTTTAGGTGATAATGTTGTAGTTGGTGTAAGAGCAGTAAATAATAAGACGGGTAAAAAAGAAGTAATTGATGTTACGGGTGTTTTTATAGCTATTGGACATAAACCAAATACTGATATTTTTAAAGGTGTTTTAGATATGGATGAAACAGGTTATTTAATTACCAAAGGTAAATCTACCAAAACTAATTTACCAGGTGTATTTGCCGCAGGTGATGTGCAAGATAAAGAATACAGGCAAGCTGTAACAGCTGCTGGAACAGGTTGTATGGCTGCATTAGATGCTGAACGTTATTTAGGTTCTTTAGATTAAAGAATAGAATAATTTACAAAAAAATGCCTAGGTTTTTAACCTAGGCATTTTTTTGTTGATTGGATTGTGCAACCGTTTTCGTGATTTCAAGACTAAAAATATTTATATTAAAAAATACAAACTAATTTTGTACTCTCAAACATTAAAAAATGAATTTGTTATCTAATAGTTACGTTATATTATTTTTAATTATTTTAATTGGGTTTATCATAGGTCGAATTAAAATTAAAGGAATATCATTAGATGTGTCCGCTGTTATATTTGTGGCTTTAGTTTTTGGGCATTATGGATATGAAATTCCAAAGGATTTTCAATATTTAGGATTGGTTTTATTTATTTTTACTATTGGAATACAAGCAGGACCTAGCTTTTTTGAATCCTTTAAAAAACAAGGGAGAGAATTAGCAATGCTAGCTTCAATATTAATTATTACTGCTGGAATTATAGCATATTGCGTTTATTATTTTGGAGGTATTGATAAGAATTTAACTATTGGATTGTTAAATGGATCATTAACAAGTACACCAGGTTTGGCAGCAGCTATAGATGCTACAGGTTCTTCATTGGCTTCAATTGGCTATGGTATTGGTTATCCTTTCGGGGTAATTGGAGTCATACTTTTTGTTAGTTTAATGCCAAAAATTATTGGAGTTAAAGTAAAAGAAGAAGAAGAAAAATATAAAAATGAACTCTCAATAGATCATCCTGAAATTTTAAGAAAATATTACATTGTAGAAAATGAAAATGTAATAGGGAAAAATTTAGGGGAATTAAACATTCGTTTTATGACTAAAGCGGTGATTTCAAGAGTTATGCATGACAATCATGTGATTGCGCCTTCACCAGAATTGGTTCTTCAAAAAGGAGATATTATTAAAGCAGTAGGTACATTAGATGCTTTAGAAAGGGTAACAATTTTAGTTGGGCCAGAAACAGATACTGAAATTCCTACAGATAAGAATTATGAGGTAAGAGCTATTTTAGTAACAAATAAAGAGGTTGTAAAAAAAACATTGGGACAATTAAATATGTTTAATACTTATGGAGCAACCGTAACCAGAATTAGACGTTCAGGTATTAATATTTCACCAAGTCCATCATCAACACTAAAATTTGGGGATAAAATTATTGTTGTTTGTAATGAGGAGAATATGAAACGTGTAAGTCATATTTTTGGAGATGATGATCGGAAGCTATCAGATACAGACTTTTTCCCTATTGCGGCAGGTATTTTATTGGGTATTTTAGTAGGGAAACTAAGTATTAATTTTGGAGATTTTTCGTTTAGCCTTGGTTTAACAGGGGGTATTTTATTAGTAGCCTTAATATTAGGTCGAACAGGTAAAACAGGGCCTATAATGTGGACTATGACTGGTGCAGCTAATCAATTATTAAGACAATTTGGGTTGCTGTTCTTTTTAGCAGCCGTTGGTACAAATGCAGGATCCAGTTTGGTTGAAACTTTCTCTAAATATGGGGTTGAATTATTTGTCTATGGTATAATTATTACCCTTGTACCAATGATTATTACAACAATTATTGCTCGTTATTTTATGAAATTGAATATGCTTGTTTTACTAGGTACTTTGACAGGAAGTATGACCAGTACTCCTGGTTTGGCAGCTTTAGATAATATGACAGATACTGATGCGCCAGCTGTGGCTTATGCAACAGTTTACCCAATTGCAATGGTTTTATTGATTATAGTAGTACAAATATTGAGTTTAATTTAAAACAATGTTGTTTTATATAATTATTTCAAAGAATAGTTTGCATATTTAAAAATCTATGCTAAATTTGTCCAATAATGAAGAATAATACATTAAATATGAATTGGTGGTGGAACTCTCTTAAACAATAAGCGAGCTAGATCTACTATATTTATATTCCAATATATAACAAAAGGACTTATCGCGAGATAAGTCCTTTTTTATTTCAAAAAAATGAAAAAAATAAAATTTAAAACAATTTCTAAAACTCAATTGGCCGATACAATTACACCTGTTGGAATGTATTCGAAGATTAGAGATAAATATGCCAATAGTTTATTGTTAGAAAGTTCAGATTATCACAGTAAAGAAGAAAGTTTTACATTTATTTGTGTTGAACCTATTGTGACATTAAAAGCTGATAAAAATACTTTTTCGTATCACTATAAAAATAAGGAACTCGATACAAAAAGTATTGAAAATAATTTTTACAATATTTTTGAAACATATTCTAAAACTATTGAAATAGATTGTGAAGAAACCATAAAATCGTACAATGGCTTTTATGGATACATTTCTTATAATTCCATTCAATATTTTGAAACTATTAAGTTGAAAGCTAAAAAAGCACCTTCTGAAATTCCTGATTTTCAGTTTAGCTTTTTTAAATTTATAATTGCAATCAATCATTTTAATGATGAATTAACGCTTGTTGAAAACATTGAAGAAGGCGAGGAATCAAGAATAGAAGAAATTCAAACTTTAATAAATGCACGCACCTACGGTTTGTATAAATATGAATCATTAGGTGAAGAATCTTCAAATTGTACCGATGAAGAATTTAAAAATAACGTTACAAAAGCAAAAGAACATTGTAAACGAGGCGATGTTTTTCAATTGGTATTATCGCGTCAGTTTCAACAAAAATTTTCAGGCGATGAGTTCAATGTTTACAGAGCATTACGTTCTATAAATCCATCTCCATATTTGTTTTATTTCGATTATGGGAATTTCAAATTAATGGGATCTTCACCAGAAGCGCAAATTAAAATTGATGAAGAAAAAGCCATAATCAACCCAATTGCTGGAACGTTTAGAAGAACTGGTGATATGGCTAAAGATATTTTGTTAGGTGAAAAACTTTCAAACGATAAAAAAGAAACTGCCGAACATGTAATGTTGGTAGATTTAGCACGGAATGATTTGAGTAAACACGCAAGTAACGTGCAAGTTGAGGTTTTTAAGGAAGTTCAATATTTTAGTCACGTTATACATTTAGTATCAACAGTTCAGGGAAAACCAAAAGGGAAAGCTATTGAAATTGTTGGAGATACATTCCCAGCAGGAACATTAAGTGGCGCGCCAAAATTTAAGGCTATGGAATTAATTGACGCCTATGAAAACCAAACTCGAGGTTTTTATGGTGGCGCCGTTGGTTTTATTGGGTTAGATAATAGTGTGAATTTAGCAATAGCCATCCGTTCTTTTGTAAGTAAAAAGAATACATTATACTATCAGGCAGGAGCAGGAATTGTAATGAAATCAAATGAAGAAGGTGAGTTACAAGAAGTAAATAACAAGTTAGCTGCTTTGAAAAAAGCATTAATCTTAGCAGAAAAAATTTAGAAGATGAAGATTTTAATATTAGATAATTACGATTCATTTACTTACAATCTAGTTCATATGGTTGAAGATATTACTGGGGAATATCCAGCAGTATTTAGAAATGATAAAATTTCAATAGAAGCTATTAACGAGTATGATTTAATTATTTTATCTCCAGGTCCAGGTGTTCCAGATGAAGCAGGAATTTTAAAAGAAGTCATTAGAACGTATGCACCAACAAAACCAATTTTAGGAGTTTGTTTAGGCTTACAAGCCATTACTGAAGTATTTGGAGGTTCATTAGAAAATTTAGATTCAGTTTTTCATGGAGTTGCCACAAACATTAAAGTAACAGATTTTGATGCTATAATTTATAAAGGTTTGCCCGCTGAATTTGAAGTAGGACGCTATCATTCTTGGATTGCTTCATTGAAAGATTTCCCTTCAGAATTAGAAATAACAGCTGTTGATGAGTTTGGAGATATTATGTCATTACAGCATAAAACATATAATATAAGTGCAGTGCAATATCATCCTGAATCTATTTTAACACCTTTAGGAGAAAAAATTGTAAGAAATTTTATAGAAGCAAATATAAAATAAATGTCATAATGATGAAGCAGTATGTCATATCGAGCGCAGTCGAGATATTTGATAAATGAAAATGGTTTAGAATTGTTCACTCAGCATAGTCGAAGTGAAATAGCTAAGATTTCAACTCCGCTCAATCACCATAATATAAAAAATTATAATGAAAACAATATTAAACAAACTATTTGAGCAACAACGCTTAACAAAGCAAGAAGCTAAAGAAGTACTTATTCAAATAGCAAATGAAACTTACAATGCATCTCAAATGGCTTCATTTTTAACTGTTTTTATGATGCGTCCAATTTCAGTAAATGAATTGGCTGGTTTTAGAGAGGCTTTGTTAGAATTGGCTTTAAAAGTAGATTTATCTGAATTTAATACTATTGATTTATGTGGCACAGGAGGAGATGGTAAAAATACATTTAACATTTCAACCTTAACTTCATTTGTAGTTGCAGGAACAGGAAATAAAGTGGCTAAACACGGAAATTACAGTGCTTCATCTGTAAGTGGCTCTTCAAATATGTTAGAATATTTAGGCTATAAATTTACAAATGATGAGACAACTCTGAAAAGTCAATTAGAGAAAGCAAATATTTGTTTTTTACACGCTCCATTGTTCCACCCAGCAATGAAAGCTATTGGGCCTGTTCGTAAGGAATTAGGTTTAAAAACCTTTTTTAATATGTTAGGCCCGTTAGTAAATCCTAGTAATCCACAAAATCAATTAGTGGGTGTTTTTAATTTAGAAGTTGCTAGAATTTATAATTATTTATTGCAAGAAGCTTCAAAAAATTATGGTATTGTTTATAGTTTAGATGGTTATGATGAAATTTCTTTAACAAGTGGATTTAAATTTTTTACAAAACAAAACGAACAGTTAATTTCCCCTGAAGAGTTAGGTTTAAAAAGTTTAAAACAGTCTGAAATTTTTGGAGGTGATTCTGTAGCAACATCAGCCAAAATTTTTGTTTCAATAATAGACGGTAAAGGAACTGAAGCTCAGAATAATGCAGTGTTGGCAAATGCAGCCTTTGCATTAAAAATAATAGACGAAACTAAATCATTTGAAACGGCTTTTGAAGAAGCAAAAGAATCTTTGGTTAGTTTAAAAGCAAAGGATAGTTTAGAAAAATTAATAAACTTTTAATCTTTTAATTTTTTAATAAAAATTATGAATATTTTAGATAAAATAATAGCACATAAAAAGCAAGAAGTTGCTCAATTAATGAAAGAAGTTTCACTTGAAAAACTAGTAAAAAGTCCTAATTTTAATCGTACGCCAATTTCATTAAAACAAGCTTTAACGGCCAAAAATTCTACAAGAATTATTGCAGAGTATAAAAGGCAATCCCCTTCAAAAGGAATTATTAACGATAAAGTCTCTATAATTGAAGTTACTCAGGGATATTTAGAAGCCAATGTTGCAGCACAATCTATTTTAACTGATACTCAGTTTTTCGGAGGTAGTATTTTAGACATCATGCAAGCAAGAACAGTGAATGAAATTACTCCAATTTTAAGAAAAGATTTTATTGTTGACGGATTTCAAATTGTGGAAGCAAAAGCAATTGGAGCTGATGCAATTTTGTTAATTGCAGCTTGTTTAACAAAGCAAGAGTTGAAAAATTACGGAAAATTGGCTGAAGATTTAGGCTTAGATGTTTTGTATGAAGTACATAGCCAAGAGGATTTAGATAAAATTGAGCTTGACAATAAAATTATAGGGGTTAACAATAGAAATTTAAAAACTTTTGAAGTTGATTTGGAGCATTCTATTAAATTGGCAAGTCAAATACCTGATAGTTGTATTAAAGTTTCAGAAAGCGGTTTGACTGATCCAAGAGTTATAACAGGTTTAAAAGAATTTGGTTTTCAAGGGTTTTTAATAGGTGAGAATTTTATGAAAACTGAAAACCCAGGCTATGCTTGTCAAGAATTTATATCTCAAATAAGATAAAAAATGAAAATTAAAGTTTGCGGAATGCGAGATAAAGAAAATATTGAAAGCTTAATTGCTTTGAAACCTGATTTTATGGGGTTTATTTTCTATAATAAATCAAAGCGTCTTGTAACTGATTTTCCAAAAGTTAAAATTCCTTCAACAATAAAAAAAGTAGGTGTTTTTGTTAATGAAACTATTGAAGAGGTTTTAAATTTTGTTGAGAAATACCAATTAGATTGTATTCAGTTACATGGAGATGAATCGCCTGAATATTGTAAAAAATTGCTTAATAGTCATCTTGAGCGCAGTCGAAAGATCAATTCAGATTATGTTAAGTTGGGTATTATAAAAGCTTTTTCAGTAGATGAAAATTTTGATTTCAATACTACAAAACTATATAAAAATTGTTGTAATTACTTTTTGTTGGATACAAAAGGAAATGATTATGGTGGTAATGGCATCAAATTTAATTGGGAAATACTTCAAAAATATAAAGGGAATATTCCTTTTTTATTAAGTGGTGGTATTTCAGCAAAAGATGTAAATGAAATTAAAAAAATAAATCATCCTCAATTAATTGGTGTTGATGTAAATAGTGGTTTTGAAATTAAACTAGCATTAAAAGATATAGAAAAATTAAAAGAATTTAAAAGCAATCTATTATGAATTATTTTGTAGATGAGAATGGGTATTACGGACAATTTGGAGGTGCTTATATTCCTGAAATGTTATATCCAAATGTAGAAGAGTTACGCCAAAAATATTTAACAATAATGTTAGAATCTTCTTTTCAAAAGGAGTTTCAAGAACTATTAAAAGAATATGTTGGAAGGCCAACGCCGTTGTATTTCGCAAAGCGTTTGTCTGAAAAATATAACACAAAAATTTACTTAAAGCGTGAAGATTTATGCCATACAGGCGCACACAAAGTTAATAATACCATTGGACAAATTTTAATGGCAAAACGTTTAGGGAAAACTAGAATTATTGCAGAAACAGGAGCCGGACAACATGGCGTTGCAACAGCAACCGTTTGTGCTTTAATGGGCATTAAATGTATTGTGTATATGGGTGAAATTGATATTGCGCGTCAAGCGCCGAATGTAGCTCGTATGAAAATGTTAGGAGCAACAGTTGTTCCTGCTTTATCAGGAAGTAGAACATTGAAAGATGCTACAAATGAAGCAATTCGTGATTGGATTAACAACCCTGTTGATACTCATTACATTATTGGTTCAGTAGTAGGACCACATCCGTATCCGGATATGGTAGCTCGTTTTCAATCAGTTATTTCAGAAGAAATTAAAAAACAATTATTAGAAAAAGAAGGAACTAAAAATCCGGATTATGTGATTGCTTGTGTTGGAGGCGGTA
Organism: Lutibacter sp.; assembly: GCF_041562875.1. Classification (GTDB taxonomy): domain Bacteria; phylum Bacteroidota; class Bacteroidia; order Flavobacteriales; family Flavobacteriaceae; genus Lutibacter. The sequence goes on from NZ_JBFFOE010000022.1 coordinate 12,783, forward strand.
GCAATGCTGCAGGTGCTTTTTATCATTATTTAGATGAAGAATCTGTGCAATTAATTGCTGTAGAAGCAGCGGGTTTAGGAATTAATTCTGGTGAAAGTGCTGCGACTAGTGTTTTAGGGAAAGAAGGAATTATTCACGGAAGTAAAACGTTGTTAATGCAAACTAAAGATGGTCAAATTACAGAACCTTATTCTATTTCCGCAGGTTTAGATTATCCAGGAGTTGGACCTTTACATGCTCATTTATGTGAGTCAAAAAGAGCTGAATTTATGGCTGTAACGGATGATGAAGCAATGCAAGCAGGGTTAGAATTGTGTAAGTTGGAAGGAATTATTCCTGCTATTGAAAGCTCACATGCTTTAGCTGTTTTTAAAAAGAAAGAATTTAAAGAAAATGATGTTATTGTATTAAACTTATCTGGAAGAGGCGATAAGGATTTAGATACATATATAAACTATTTTAAGTTGTAGATTATGAATAGAATAAATCAAAAATTACAGGAAGATAAAAAATTGTTATCTATTTATTTTACAGCTGGGTATCCACAATTGAATGATACAGTTTCAATTATTGAGAACTTAGAAAAAAGTGGAGTAGATATGATAGAAATTGGATTGCCATTTAGTGATCCTTTAGCTGATGGACCTACAATTCAGGCAAGTTCAACAGCTGCTTTGAATAACGGAATGACAAGTGAAATGTTATTCAATCAGTTAAAAGACATAAGAAAAACAGTATCAATTCCTTTATTAATTATGGGCTATTTTAATCCTATGATGCAATATGGAATAGAAAATTTCTGTAAAAAATGTGCTGAAATTGGTATTGATGGATTGATAATTCCAGATTTGCCAGTTAAAGAATACACAGAAAAATATAAAGCTATATTTGAAAAATATGGACTGATAAATGTATTTTTAATAACACCTCAAACTTCTGATGAACGTATTCGTTTTGTTGATGAAATTTCAAACGGATTTATTTATATGGTGAGTTCTGCAGCTGTTACAGGTTCTCAAAGTGGGTTTGGTAACGTTCAAGAGGCATATTTTAAACGTATTGCTTTAATGAATTTAAAAGCGCCTCAAATTATTGGTTTTGGAATTTCAAATTCAGAAACATTTCAGCAAGCTACGAAGTTTGCAAAAGGTGCAATTATTGGCTCTGCATTTGTGAATCATCTCACAAAAAATGGAGTAAATTCTATCAGTAAATTTATTGAAGCAATTCGCTAAAAATGTTTAGTAAATAAATTAATTCACTTTTAATAATTTAATTTCAAAAACTAATACGGATCCACCTGGAATTCCATTATAATTTTTACTGCCATATCCTAATTGTGAAGGGATTAACAGAATTCCTTCACCACCTTCATTAAAATAGGTGATTCCTTCTGTCCAGCCAGCAATAACCTGTTGTAAGTTAAATGAAATTCCTGCTGAATTGCTTTGATCGAATACAGTACCATTTAAAAAGTAGCCTTTATAATTAACTGTAACATTAGAATTACTGTTTGGTTTAGCTCCTTCTCCTTGAGTTTCTATAACATAATACAATCCGGAATTACTTTTTTTAGCAACTAAATTATGATCTTCAATATACTGAATAATATCTTCTTCAGTTTGAATTTTATTAGTTGAATCTTCATTATTACAAGAGATAAATAATAGTATGAGTAACAGGGGAAAATAGGATTTCATAAACTGAATTGTAAATTTAATTTGTTTACGAATATAGGGTTAATTAGATTTATATGAAACACATTTTTAAAACGATGAATTGATGTAAATCAACTAGTTTTATGAGTTATAAATTTCAGTTTTAAATTGCGAGATTGGTAATAGATTAATAACTTTGAATTCTAACTAATAAAAACAATACTTATGGAATTACCAAAAAGAGCTGGAGATAGTCCAATAGCAATAGCATTAGAAGAAGGAAAAAGATACGCTTGGTGTACTTGCGGTTTGTCAGAAAATCAACCACTTTGTGATGGAAAGCATAAAGGACAAGGAATGAGTCCACAAGTTTTTGTAGCCGAAAAAACGGAAACGAAACATTTTTGTACTTGTAAACAAACAAAGAACGGTCCATTTTGTGATGGTTCACACAAATAATAAAAGTATTTAAAAATATTTTTTGTATTGTAAAACCCTAAAATCAAATGTGTTGAATTTAGGGTTTTGTTGTTTTAATAGTTTGTAGTGTGGATTACTTCCAACTGCTCTATTAGCCGCTCCAGATGGAGCAGTTAATGAAACCACTTTTATAATTCTTTTATTTTGAATTGAAAACTCATGAATTCTGGGAGTTTCTAAAGAAGTAGGAGTAAGGTTAATGTTTTGCTCTTTAAGTTGTTTTCTTAAATGATATTCTGGTCCGTTTTTACTGTTTCCTCCAGTTAATAAAAGTGTATGAACTAAAGGGCTTTTTTTAAGAAAATAAAGCATATCACGTAAATTAATATCAGACATTCCTAAATCTGAAGCATCCATTTTTGCTCGTTGGCATGAATCAACAATATCACAAATTCCAATGTTATTTTTTATTAAGAAGTTCTTTCTTTGCTGAATTGCAAAATCCGTAGTTTCAAATTTTAAGTTTAGATTGAAGATTGTATCTAAGATTTTCCATAATTGTCCGTCAATACTTCCATAACAAAAATTTACATCACCATTTTTTAAATTTCCTACTGAAAACCGAGGAGGTGGTAAAGTGCCAACAATTAACTTGGTAGCCTGTTCAGGAATAAATGGTTTGTATGGGTGTTTATGGGTAAACATTCACTAGTTATTCAATTGTAAAATTAAAATAGGTGTTAGGATATGGTTCATTGCGTAATGTAAAATGCCACCATTCTTGTAGATAATTTCTAAAATTGTATTTTTTCATTACATCTTGTAAAATTTTACGATTTTTAATTTGTTTTGAAGTTAAATTCTGATTAGAAACCCAAGATTCTTTTCCGAAAAAATCATAAGGACTTCCCATATCTAATTCCTCTTTTTTCTCTGTAGACAAATCAATTATAGTAATATCAACAGTGCTACCTCTACTATGTCCAGAGCGAGAGGTAATATAGTGTTCTTTGAACAAATTCTTTTTTTTAACATTGGGATAAAATTCATTTTTTTTAAGTGTATCACCTAAAATTTTAGCCCAACTCACAAAATGATCTACGGCCATTTGAGGTCTGTAGGCATCATAAACTTTTAGCCCTAAATGATGTTTTTCTAACTCTTCCTGAACTTTTTTTAAAGCTATTGCAGTTTCTTTCGTTGTAATAACTTCGGCTTTAGAATACCCATTTATTTGTTCTCCAATAAAGTTGTTAGCCCCAAAATATCGCATTTCAACGTCAATAGATGGAATAACGTTTTTTAAATACACAAAACCTTCAGGCAAATCTTGTGCATAGTTTTTAATAGTTATAATTAAAAATAAAATAAGAACTAAATAGTTAATTTTTTTATTTAACACGCTCACCATTTATATAGGTTTCTTCTGCTTTAATATAGGGTATTTTGTTTTCTTCTACTTCCATAATGTTTTTGTCAAGAATTATAAAATCTGCCAGTTTTCCAACCTCAATACTACCTTTTTCATTTTCTTCAAAATTAGAAAAGGCTGCCCAAATAGTCATTCCTTTTAAAGTTTCTTCACGTGTTAACGCATTTTCCATTTGAAAGCCATTTTCAGGATAATTATTTAAATCTTTTCGAGCAACAGACGCATAAAAAGTTAAAAATGGACTTACTTTTTCAATAGGGAAATCGGTTCCTAAAGCTATTCTTCCATAGTTGTTTAGTAAATCTTTATAAGCATAAGCACCTTTTATTCTTTCGGCTCCAACTCTGTCTTCAGCCCAATACATATCAGAAGTTGCGTGTGTTGGTTGTACTGAAGGTAAAATATTGTCGAAATATTTAAAATCCTCTTTATCAATAATTTGTGCGTGCTCAATTCTCCAACGTCTATCTGTTTTTCCTTTTAAAACATCTTTATATGTTTTTAATAGTAAGTAATTAGCCGAATCGCCAATTGCATGTGAATTCATTTGATAATCTGAAGCTGCAATTTGTTTGGCAATATTCATGAACTCTTCAGGCGAAGCTAAAAGTGCTCCAAAATGATTGTGTTTGTCTGAATATGGTTTTTTCATTGCTGCACCTCTAGAGCCCAATGCTCCATCACCGTAAACTTTTATGGAGCGTACATTTAAGCGATCTGTTTTTAGAATTCCTTTAGTTAAATAATAATCTAAATCTTTGGGAGTGTTAGTAACCATTGCATAAATTCTAATTTTTAATTCATTGGCTTGTTGTAAACTATCAATTAATTCAATTATTTCACGCGAAAGCCCAGCATCATTAACAGTTGTTAAACCTAAATCAACACAAATTTTTTCAGCATCTTTTAAGGCTTGAATTTGTTCTTGTTTTGAAGGTTTAGGAATTTTGACTTCAATTAATTCCATAGGATTATCAATAAAAACACCAGTTAATTTGCCTTCTTTTTGAAGTATTTCACCACCTGAAAAAGGTGTATTAATAGTAACCCCAGCCAAATCTATAGCAGTTTGGTTTGCTAATAATGCGTGACCATCAATTCTTGTGATAGAAACAGGAGTATTTGGAAATAATTCATCTAATTTTTCTTTTGTTGGGAATTCTTTTATTTCCCAATCATTTTGGTCCCAACCTCTACCAGTAATATAAGCTACGTTTTTCTCTTTCTGAAAATCAATAATTTTTTGAATAACTTCATCAAAACTTTTTGTACCCGTTAAATCTACTTTTTGTTGCTGCAATCCTAAACCGAAGAAATGACAATGCGCATCAATAAATCCTGGAATTATAGTTTTTCCTTTCACATCATTTACATAAGTTGAAGCATATTTTGATTGAATTTCTAAAGTTGTTCCAACGTCAATAATTTTCCCATCTTTTATGGCAAACGCTTCAGCTTTATCAAAATTATTGTTTACGGTGTACATAGTAGCATTAATGATAATAGTGTCTGCTTTTTCTTTTTTTGAACATGAAATTGTCATAGTAATAAGAAATAATAAGGTTAATTTTTTCATAGTATTATTTTAAATAAGTATCTAATAAGTAAATTAAAGATGTCATAGACGCAGCTCCTAATTCTAATTCACGTTTGTTTACCTTATCAAAAGTATCGGTTTCAGCATGATGATAATTGAAATAGCGTTGTGAGTCTGGCCTATATCCAAACAATGAAATGGTATCATTTTTTAGTGGTCCAATATCAGCACCACTTCCGCCTTTTTCCATATCGTGTAAACCATAAGGAGCCAATAGAGATTTCCAACTTATAAATAATTTTTGATTTTCTCCATTAGCATCAAATGAAAAACCTCTGGGAGTAAAACCACCAGAATCAGATTCAAGTGCAGCAATATGATTTTCATTATTTTTTTTAGCTTCTTCAGCATATTTTTCACCTCCTTTTGAACCATTTTCTTCATTCATAAATAAAACGACTCTAATGGTATGTTTAGGTTTTATACCATTTAATTTTAATAAACGTGCTACTTCAATAGATTGCACTATTCCTGCACCATCGTCATGAGCTCCATCTCCCAAATCCCAAGAATCTAAATGTCCACCAACTGTAATATATTTTTCAGGGAATTCACTTCCTGTAATTTCTCCAATCACATTAAATGAAGGAGCATCAGGTAAAGTTTTACAACTTTGTTTGAAGTAAAATTTTAAAGCTGGATTTTCTTTTAAGTATTCACTTAATAAGTTTGCGGCTTTTGTGCTAATTGCAGCCGTTGGCACTTTTTCTTCTTCTAATAAATCACCATAACTCATAACACCTGTATGTGGATAATCATCAATGCTATTTGTCATAGAGCGAACAATAGCGCCTAATGCACCAAATTTACCAGTAACCATTGCTCCTGAATATCTTTGATCAACGCAACCACCGTATGCTTGAAAGGTTCTAATTAAAGTATCATCAAAAGGGCGATTAAAAAACACGATTTTCCCTCTTAATTTTTCGCCTAATTCTTCGGCTTCTTTTAAACTTTTAACTTCTATAACTTCTCCGGTTATTCCATTTTCTAAAGTTGAAATTGAACCACCTAAAGCGCAAATAGGGACATTAAATTTAGTGTTGTTAACTATAAAATAAGCTTCTTCTTTTTCGCCACGTACCCAATGAGGAACCATAATTGGTTGTAACCAAACTTTATCAAAATCTAAATCAGTCATTAATTTTTCTCCCCACTCAACTGCTTGTTGTGCTTCAGGTGAACCAGATAAACGACCTCCAATATCATTTGATAATACATTTAGCCATTGGTAAGATTGTCCTTCATTGAGAGCTGAATTAAAAATTTGCTTAATAGTAATTGAATCAGTTTTATTAACAGTTTGTTGAATTTCTTTGTTCGATTTTACTTTGGAACAAGAAATTAATACCATAAGGAAACTTAAAGTAAAAAGAGTATTCTTCATTTTATGGAGTTTTTTTTAGGATTGTTAAAACTACATAAAAAAAGATTAAAATATTTAAACTAGTATTACAAATCAAATTTATAAGTAAGACCCGCTAAAATTTGCAATGTTTGTACTTGGTAATTTACAAATGTGTGGTATTTTTCGCCAAGAGCATTGTTAATTTTAGCAAATGCTGTTAATCTATCAGAAAAGATATAACCACCGCTTAAATTTAAATCCAGGTAAGATTTATTTTTAATTATATTACCATCTTCAGCAGTTAAACCATACGGAATTACAAAATCTTTGGTTTCACCATTATAAAATAATTTTGCACCAGCAAACCAATTTTTATTTTGGTAATCGGCTGAAATTGTTGCTTTTATTGCGGGTAAATTCCAAGCTTCTAATTCTGTTTCAGTAGTGAAGTTTGAATAATTTAAAGATCCGCTAAAGTCAAATTCTTCAGAAGCATCTATTGTGATTTCTGCTAAAAACCCTAAAGTTTTAATGTTATCATATATTACTTTAAAAGAATTTCCTGCTTCATATGAATTCTCTATAGCTACAGTTCCATCAGTTTTTGTTTGATTTTGAATAAACAAAGGTTTATTAATTTCAGATGTATGACTTACGTTAAAATTATAACCAATGTTAGAAGCCAATTTCCCTTTTGCACCTGCAAATGCTTTGTATTGTTTATCGGTTTGAAATATGTTTAGTGTTGGTGAAACATATGGGTTCTCGTTTGTGAAATCACTATAGGTATTTTGCACTAAATCACCTGTAACACCAGCAACAAGAATTAAAACTTCATCAATTATTTTTAATGAAGCAGTTACATTTGGGTAGGCATAAAAATCAGTATTTTTATGTTCTAAATCGTTGGTGTAATATAATTTAGCACCTAAATTTATGGTTAAATTTTCACGTAAAACTTCCAAATTTGGGCTAAAACCTAGATTTAAATAACTATGATTAAGATCATTAGATGTTTGGTAATTTTGTTTGAATTTACCTGCAACAAAATCAATACTAAATTCACTATTAATTAATTCTGTTGAAATGGGAAATTCGAATTTAGGTTTCACCAAAAGGCGAAATTCATTGCTGTTAAAGTTATCTGTAAAATTTTTAATTTCAGCAGTTGCACCTTTAAACAAAGAGTCTTCAAAATCAATTTTTCCACCAACATACAAATTTTTATAAACCTGCTCTTCATCTAAGTTATTAAAAAAAGTTGGGTCAAAAATAATAGCTGTTGGTAAACCATAGTAATTGTATTGTTTTCGTTGTATACCAGCATTCACTTGCCAATTGTAATCTCTATCAAATTGTTTGTAGTAACCATCAATTCTTGTATCAGAAAAATTATCGTTTAGCAATAAATCTTTGATGCCTCCTTCAGAAGAATGATGATTTATGAAGATTCCAAAGTCATTATATCTTGCATCACCTGAATGTAGATATGCTTCAAATAACGGACTTTTAAAATTTCCAAATCCGGCAGAAATATAGTTTTGAAACAAACGCTCTTTAGGTTCTTTAACAACACCTTTTGCTTTTCCTTTTGAAGGTGTAAAGGTTGAAGCTACTGGTATTGAAAATATGGTATAGGTTACTTTTTCTTTTTCAATAGTACTGGTATCTTCAATTGTTGGATTTGAGGTTACTTTAAAAGCATCTGAAATTGTTGGGATATATGGTTTTACAACATTTATCTCTTCAGTTTTTAGGGTATCCTTTTTTGTTTCCTGAGAATAAGAAAAACCAGTTATTAATAGTGTTAATGAAATTATAAGAAGCTTTTGCATATTTTTATTTTTTGTGTTTGAATGTTGTAAACTAGGAGTCATTTTAATTTTTTACAGATTCATTTGTTTTGGCCTGTTCCGTTTTAATTCTGTTGAGTTCTTTGGTTGCTTCCTCCACAACATCATCAAATTCAGCAAAGTTTTTAAGTACGCTTTCTAAAATATAGGTTGCTTGGTATGCATCTTGTAATTCATAATAATTAGTTGCCATTAAGATTAAACCTTTCGCTCCCCAATATTTATAGGCCGCATAATCTGCAGCAATTTTTTGAACTATTTCATTAGAAACTCTATAGCTTCCATCTCTATTTTCAAAGTAGGCACCAAAATATAATGCTTCTGCTTTTAATTCTCCTGAAGCAATTTTTTCAACTTCTTTATAGGCAATTCTAGCTTTTTCTTCATTTTTTGTTTTTATAGCTGAGCGTGCAATAATAAGATGTGCGTCAGATTTTATTCTGTTTTCAAGCTTTGCATTTTTTAAAACTAATTCAGCATAATTTACGGCTTTGCTATATTCTTTATTTTCATAATATCCCTTCATTAAATTAGATTGTGAAAAAGTGATATTTTGAGGTAAATCAGCTTCTTTTTCTAACCGTTCTAAAGTTGGAATTGCACTTTCCCAATTGTTGTTTTCTAAATAAACTTGTGATAAACTTGAAAGTGCATTTTCAGTAAATTCATTTCGTTCCTGATTGATAACATAGGTGTAATATGGAATTGCTTTTGAATGTTGATTTTCTGAAAATAGTGATTGAGCTAAATAAAAATTAGCTTTTAAAATGTGTAACCCTTTAGGAAAGCTTTGTAAATATTTTGTAAAACTTTCAATTGATTTAGTATGATTGTTTTGTAAGTATTGTTTTTCTGCTGACTCATAAGTGTCGTTGTCTAATTCTGCATTTGTAACATTCACAAAATCAATATTTTTCACCCAAGCTGCATACTCATCAACACGACCTAAATCTACATAAATTTGACGTGTGTTTTTAACTGCTTGTTTTGCCTCAGCAGTATTTGGAAAACGCGTAACAATGGTTTTGTAAGTTGATAATGCTTGTTCGTTTCTCTCGGTATTGTAAAATATTAACCCTTTTTTAAGTAGTGCTTTTGAAACCAGCGGACTTCTTTTGTAATTTGAAATTAGATTATCAAAATTTTCTAGAGCAAGCTCATTTTGATTTTTATTAATGTATGAATTTCCCAAAACAAATAAAGCATCGTCTCTATATGTTGATTTTAAATGTGTGTTTAAAAATGAGTTTAGTGTTGCTATTTTATCGTTTTCTTTATTAATAAGGCCGTAACTAATTGCTATTTGAAATTGCGCATAATCTGCATCAATTCCTTTCATTTCAATAGCTCTTTTGTAATAAGTGATTGCGTTTGTATAGTTGCTGCTTGCAAAATAACCATCACCAATTCTTAAATAACTATCATTGCGTCTAATGGCATCATCTGTATTTTTATTGATGTAATTTTTGAATTCTTCAATGGCTTTTTCATAGTCTTTTTGTTTAAAATAAGCATAACCTATATTGTAATTTATATGCTCAAATTCTTCAGTTTTTGAAGCTTCACTATAAGAAATAAACGTTTTAAAATTGGTTAAAGCATCACTAAAATTATTTAACCGGTAATTGCATTCTCCTTTCCAAAAAGTTGCTCTAGCTACAAAATTTGCATCTAAAGGAATGGTTAATGAGTTTTCAAAATTTTCTTTTGCACTCTCATAATTTCCTTCAACAAAAAGTTCAACACCTCTGTAAAATGCTACTTTTTGAAATAAGGAACGTTCTTTCTCACTTTTCTTATTTTTTAAATAATCTAAAGCTCCTTCATAATCTTTTGAAGTGATGTAAGCGCTAATAATTAAGTCGTTGATTTCATTTTTATTTTCAGAATTTGGGTACAGTTCAATATATTCTTGTAAAACATCAGGCACACTTTTGTACGGATTTCCAATTTCATAACTTAATTTAGCATAATTTAACCAAGCATCTTTTTGAATTTCTGGTTTAAATTTCATTTCAGCTGCATTTTTAAATGCATTTAAGGCTTCATTTTTTTTCTCTAACTTTAAGTAACATTCTGCTAAATGGTAATACGCATTTTGTGCAACATCATTATTTCCATTTATTATTTTATTGAAATTATTAATGGCATTCTCAAAATCGTTTTTTTGGTAATAAGCATATCCTAAAAAATAATAATCTGTGTTATTCCATTTGCCACGTTTCCCTTTATAATTGTTTAAATGAAGAATTGCTTCGTCATATTTTTGAAGATTGAAATAACTTTCCCCAACTATTTTTGAAATTTCAGAATGTTCAACGCGTTTTGCTTTTTCAAGAAGTGGCAAACCATATTCTATAGCTTTTTCAAACTTTCCTAATTTAAAGTTCATATCGGCTAAATAATAGGAAACATCAGTCTTAAAATTTTTATCTTCAACAACTTCACCTAAATAAGCGTCGGCAGTTTCATAATCATCATCTTTATAAGCAATATAGCCGTAATAATATTTTGCTTGCGCTCCATATTCTTGAGAGTCTAATAGTAATAAAAAATACTCTTTAGCCTTTGTATACGCTTTATTTGCAAATAAAGAGTAGGCATATTTAAAGTTGAAAGCTTCTTCATTTCTAATGGTTAAATTTATTGTATTGACTCTAGAATACCATTTTGCTGCATACGAATATTTTCCAATTTTGAAATAATAGTTAGCAACATCCATAAAAGCACTATTTCGTTTTAAACTTGTAGGATATTTATCTACAAATTTCTGCATCAAATCATCTGAATTTGGTTGTTCTAAACGGATAGCACAATTGGCAGCATAATATTCACAGTTAGCTTTTAATTCAGACGAATTGTCAAATTGAAATTTAATTTCGTTAAATTTTTGTTGTGCAGCCACAAATGCTTTGTTTTGATATAATTCAATTGCGTGGTTGTATTCTGAAAGAGAGTTGGTGTAAATGGCTGTTTTTTGTGCTAATATTGAGAATGTTATGAAAAAAATAACGAATGGAAAGACAACTTTTGTATACTTCATTTTAATAAAAATTGAAAGATTTAAACTATAAACTAATAACGCTTTTTTTTAATGAAATTGCATTCACTAAAAAATTATTTTTCTTGAATAGATAATAGCAACAACTATTCCTCTTTTTAATTTATAATCATTGAAGTTGATTTTTAGAGGATTTTAATTATATTTTTAATTTTGAAAAGATATTTAATTATAACTTGGTTTTAAGTTGAAACTTTACATTTAAATATTTAGTTTTGTTAAAAATCCATAGTTCTATGTCTGAGGTGATTCTTTCTTTACAAAATGCACAAATTTTTCAAAGAGAAAATTTAGTTTTATCTGACGTTAATTTGATAATTAACAAAGGTGAATTTGTGTATTTAATTGGTAAAACGGGTAGTGGAAAAAGTAGTTTAATGAAAACTTTATATGGTGATTTACCTTTGGAAAAAGGAAAAGGTAGTATTGTAGATTTTGATTTAAATACTTTAAAAGAAAAGGAAATTCCTTTTTTGCGTAGAAAAATTGGAATTGTTTTTCAAGACTTTAGACTGTTAAATGATAGAAGTGTTTTTGAAAATTTATTGTTTGTTTTAAAAGCAACAGGTTGGAAAGATAACCTAAAAATGAAGGCCAAAATTAATGAAGTTTTGTCTAAAGTTGGTATGGAAACTAAAAGCTTTAAAATGCCATTTCAATTATCTGGTGGTGAACAACAACGTATTGCCATTGCAAGAGCTTTGTTAAATGACCCAGATTTAATTTTAGCAGATGAGCCATCTGGAAACTTAGATCCTGCAACATCTGTAGATGTTATGAATGTTTTAAAAGAAATTCATGACAGTGGAAAAACCATATTAATGGCAACGCATGACTATGCACTTATTTTAAAATTTCCATACAGAACCCTTAAATGTGAAGGAGGAGAATTGTTTGAAGTAGTGCAGCAAAAAAGTTCAGTGTAAATGATTTCTGTTTTAATTCCTGTTTATAATTACAATATAATAAGCCTAGTTACTTTCATTAAATCTCAATTATTACTTACAAATATTGATTTTGAAATTATTTGTATTGATGATGCTTCAACCGAGTATTTTACTGGAAATGATAAATTGCATGAATTACACAATGTAACGTTCTATAAATTAACGAAGAATATAGGTAGAAGTAAAATACGAAATCTATTAGTTGAAAAATCAAAATTTGAATGGTTACTCTTTTTAGATGCAGATGTATTTCCTGAAAATGATAATTTTATCAATAAATATTTAACGTGTATTCATTCTAATGAAGCTATAGTTTATTGTGGAGGGATTAAATATGAAACAACGAAGCCAGGAAATGATAAAATGCTACGCTGGGTTTATGGAAGAAATAGGGAAGAAGTAGATAATGCTGTAAAACAAGAAAAACCATATCAATATTTTTTTGGAGCTAATTTTTTAATTCACAAATCTGTTTTTAATACTTGTAAATTCAATGAAGGTATTGTGAAATATGGTTATGAAGATGTTTTTTTTGTTGAAGATTTGAGGATTAATAACATTGTATTACAGCAAGTTAGTAATGAAGTTTATCATTTAGGAATTGAATATAATTCGGTTTTTTTAGATAAAACTAAGGAAGCTATAGATAATTTATGCCATTTTAGTTCTCTAAATACCTTTAGTACAGAAAATATAAAAATTTTGAATATTTATAAAAAAATTGTAAAGTATCAATTAACCTGGTTATTTAGTAGTTTATTTATTTTATTTCATAATTTATTTGAATATAATTTAAAAAGTAAATATCCTTCAATGTTTATCTTTGATTTGTATAAGCTTACTTATTTTTGTTTTCTATCTAAAAAAACTTAGCGTAAATCTTTAATTAATTCAATTAGTTTTTTAGATTCATTTTCCCAAATAAGTTTTTTGCTAGCTTCTTCTAGTTGTTTTATATAAAGCTCTTTCCTATTTTGGAGTATATTATTAATTTGATTTGCAAGTACTTTTGGATTTCTATTTAAAACAATTTCTCCTATATTATATTTTAATACTATTTGTTTCATTTCAGGTAAATTTGAGACTAGTACAGGAATTTTGGCTTGTACATAATCAAATAATTTGTTAGGTAAAGCATACTTGTAATTTAAACCTAAATCTTCTTCCAAACTTATGCCTAAATCAACTAATGGGGTTAATTTTTGAAGCTCAATAGGTATCATTCTTGGAATGAATTTTACTTTTTCTTCAAGATTTAAATCAATTACCCTTTGTTTTATTTTTTGTTCTATATCTCCATTTCCAATACAAATAAAAATTGCATTTTCAATAAATAGCATCGCTTCTAACATTAATTCTAATCCTCTTCCTTTATTTATGGATCCTTGGTATAAAATTACTTTTTTTTCATTTGTTTTAAAAGGAAAAGAACTTGTTTCTATGCTTTTTATTTGAAGAGGCACATTTCTAATTACTTCGAAATTCAGGTGGTATTTTATATTGTAATACTTAGCTATTGAATAATTTACAGTATAAGAATTTTTAAGTTTAGGTAAGATAAATTCTTCAAGTCTAAGCCAAAATTTTTGTACGAAAGGTCTGTTTATTAATTCAGGGACTTCTGTAAATAATTCATGACTATCATAAACCAACTTCTTATTAAAAAATTTACTTATTAAATAATTAGGTAATAGAGTGTCTAAATCATTTGCAAGTAAAATATCTTTTTTAAGAAAAAATAGTTTGAAGAATAAGCGTAAATTATATTCTGCATAAAACAAAAAACCAGAATTAAACAAAAGTTTCATTCTAGTTGTCTTATAATTTCTGTTAATTAGTTCACTATGTTTAAATCTTCTGCCTATCAATAATACATCGAAATTCATTTCAGTTAAAGTAGTACACACTTTATGAACTCGTTGATCTGTTACTAAATCATTTGTTACAGAAACTAATATTCGTTTCATCTGTTTATTTTTTTAATTTAGACAGATGTAAATAGCTAATAATAATTTCGGTGGACATCAAGAAGTTGTGATTGCTCATTTTAAGGCATAAAAATTTTATGCAAAATAAGAAATTTATTTATCTTTTTTTGTAAGATAATAGGTGTTAAGTGCAAGTATAAAGCTGTTGGTTATGATAATTGGCCATGAAGTAGTTAGCATTATTCCATATACTACAAATAATAATGCTCCAACTGAATTTACGATTCTTAATGTATTTACATTTTTCATCATAAATGAAATGATAAGCACTATTGAAGCTATATATCCTACCCATTCTGTAATTGTAATTCCCAACATACTCATAATATTTATTTTTTAAAGCCGACAAATATAGCTATAAAAATATTAAGAATTGTCTATAAAAAAAGAAACCTCACTCAAAGAATGAGTGAGGAAAATTGCTATGAAAAAGATGGTAAGCTATGAAACTTACCGATGCAAATATATGAACTTTTTTAATATGAAAAAATATTTTTTTGTTAATTTTTTGTAAAAAAATGACTTATGTGATAAAAGTAACATATTTAAGTTTTTTTTCATAATTTTTAGTGTTTAATTGCTTCGTAAATTAAATTATGTATCACAGTTCTAATGTCTTTTTCTCCAAGCTTATTATTGCTCATAGTTGGATATACCCTATTAGATAAGAATACATATAAAATACTACTATCAGGATCTACCCAAGTATAAGTTCCTGTAAAACCACTGTGACCAAAACTATTTGTTGAAGCATATTTACTGCTGGCTTTAATTTCAGGGTTTAAATCGGGTTTGTCAAAACCAAGCCCTCTTCGTACGCTGTCATTTTCATAATATCTATGGTTGAACTTATCAATTGTTTTTGGTTCCAAATAACTTTTCCCACCATAAAAACCTCTTTGTAGATACATTTGCATCATTTTAGCAACATCATTAGAGTTTGAAAATAAACCAGCATTACCACTAACTCCATTCATCATTGCGGCACCCATATCATGAACATCACCTTGTAAAATTTGATGTCGGTAATAATCATCTACTTCTGTTGGAGCAATTTCAGATTTGTCAAATTTATTTAACGGATTGTATCCTAGTGTTGTTGCTCCTAACGGTTTGTAAAAATTCTCATTGTTTAATTCATCCATTTCTTTATGAAACGTGTCTTTTAGGTATTTTTTGAATAAGTAAAAAAGTAAGCCACTATATTTATAACCTTCTTTTTTTAATTGTGGCACTTCAGCAATTCTTTTATAAATAGTATCTGTATAAGAATCAATCAGATATAAATTTTCAGTAATTTTAATTGAAAATCCTTCGCTTTTTTCAGTTCTATACAAATTTGGAAACGGTTTTTTAGTAATAGTATCTATTGTTTCTAAATAATAAGGAATCCAAGGTTTAATTTTTCCAACGTGAGACAATGCTTCTTTTAGAGTTATAGTATCTTTATTTGAACCATTTAAATAAGGCATAAATTCACCCAGCATTTCATCTAAATTTAGCAAACCAGTTTCTTCACTTTTCATAATCATAGGTATACCTCCTAATATTTTTGTTACTGAAGCTAAATCGTACAAATCTGTTAATTTTACTGCTTGTTTTTTAGCATACGTTTGGTACCCAAAACTTTTATGATAAATTACTTTTCCGTAACGAGCAACTAAAACTTGTCCGCCTGGCGCCATTAAAGAATCAACAACCATTGTGGTTACAGAGTCTATTTTTGCAAGTAGCTTACTATCCATATCAACTTCTTCAGGAATTGTATACGATAATCTCATTAAATTTGTAGTAGACAACCCAGTTCCTTCTGGAAATATAGTTTTAATAGAAACAGGCAGTTTTCCTTTTGTTTCTATCGCCCCAAAAATCATTTGTGCTGAAATTTCCTGAGACACTTTACTATTTTGGTAAGATACTAAAATAGCATTTATATTTTTAAAATCTGGGATTTCTAATAAAGTATACGGACTTGCAAAAACATCTAAAATCACTTCGTTGTTTTTAGAAATTTCTTCTAACCAAAGAAGCTCTTCTTCAGTCATTTTAAAACTTTTCCAAGGAGTTTCATTGGATTTGTGGTAGCCAATAATAACTGTAGTGTACACTTTTAGTTTTTGAAGTAAATCTGACAAATTTTCACCTGAAATAATATCAACTTGGGTATACTTTTTTAAGGTGTTTGTAAAGTCAAAATTATCAGAATCTCCTAATTTAACATAGGCTATTTTACTGTTTGATAATTCTTTTATTGGTAGTATAGCTTCCTTATTTTGAACAAGCGTTATAGCTTCTTTCATTAAAGAACGGTATAATAATTCGTCTTTTATAGTGATAATATCTTCTTGAATACCTTCTTCTTTTATGGGTGTAAAATTGTTTAAACCAGCCCAGTATTTTGCTTTCAATATTTTTTTAACGGAAGCATTTAAACGCTCTTTGCTAATTTTATGTTTCCTAATTGCTTTCTTTATTTTTTTTACGGCAACTTTTACATCTTCAGGAATTAACAACATATCATTTCCTGCGATAAATGCAGCCAAATCTATGTCGCCTGGTTTTGCGAAATTTGCGGCACCTTTCATATTTAAAGCATCGGTAAAAATTAAACCGTTAAATTCCATTTTTTCTTTTAAAAGTTCAGTAATCACTTTATAAGAAATTGAAGTAGGAACTCCAGGTTTTGGCTCTAATGAAGGCACATTTAAATGCGCCACCATAACACTGGCTAAATTAGTTTTGAATAATTTTTTATAAGGGAATAATTCAATAGAATCTAAACGTTCTAAAGTAAAATCAAGAAAAGGAAGTGTTTTGTGAGAATCGGTTGAAGTATCTCCGTGACCTGGAAAATGTTTTGCATTTGCTAGCACTCCAGTACTTTGCATACCATTTGTAAAAGCAATTGCCTTTTCAGTTACATTGTATTTATTTTCACCAAAAGAACGATTTCCAATAATTGGATTTGCTGGATTTGTATTAATATCTACAACTGGAGCAAAATTAACGTGTATTCCAATTCTTTTGCAATGTTTACCTAATCGCTCTCCAAATTGCTCAATTAGTTTATTGTCTTGAACTGCTCCTAAAGTCATATTCCAAGGGTAACGAAAAGAATTTTTTAGGCGCATATTTAAACCCCATTCACCGTCAAAACCAATTAATAAAGGAATTTTAGATGTTGCTTGGTAAATATTTGTCAACTCAGCCTGTTTTTCAGGAGTTCCTTGCATAAATATTAATCCACCAATACGGTATTTTTTTATAGCTTTATTTATTTCTTTGGTGTGATTTTCATCTTTATTTGAATAGGCTTGAATCATAAATAGTTGCCCTATTTTTTGTTTTAAGCTTAAATTATTTAGTATATTTTCAACCCATTTTTCTTGATTTTCAGCATCAGAAGTTTGTAAAGGATCAATTTGTTGTGCATAGCTTGTTCCAAGAAATAAGAAGATGCTTGCTATTAATATATTTTTCATTTTTTAATAATTTATTATAGTTTTATTTGTGCTCCTGTTCCGTTTAATTCTGAAAATAAAATGTTGCCATTTTCTAATTTTACACCAGTTGCTACATCATTTTTTAATAATAAAGCACCATCCATATCTACATAATCTAACATTGGTGTTAAATGTGCAATTGCTGAAATACCAACAGAAGATTCGGTCATACAGCCAACCATCGTTTTTAAACCTAAAGATTTAGCTGTTGTAATCATTCTTTTTGCAGGTGTTAAACCACCACATTTCATTAATTTAATGTTTACACCATGAAAATGATTGTAACATTTCTCAATATCACTTTCTACAATACAGCTTTCATCAGCAATAATTGGTAAATAAGAATTATCAAAAACTATTTTGGCACCTTTCCAATTATTTGCGGGTAATGGTTGTTCAATAAATTCTACACCTAATTTTTGTAATTCAATGGCGTTTTTTAGTGTTTCATGTACTGACCAACCACAATTTGCATCTATTCTGAAAATTGAGTTTGAGTGTTTTCTTAATTCTGTAACTATCTGAATGTCATCTTTTGTTCCCAACTTAATTTTATAAATTGGCCATGGCATTTCTTTCATTTTTGAAACCATATTTTCAATGGTGTCAATCCCAATTGTAAAATTTGTTTGAGGAAGTTTTTCAAGTTTTAAATTCCAATATTGGTATAATTTCACTCCTTTTTTACGCGTGTATAAATCTGTATAAGCTTCATCTAAAGCACACAATAAAAACATGTTCTCTTTAAAATAGGGTAGTAAGTAATCCCAATATTCTTCTGGTGTTTTATCTGAAATAACTTCTATAATTTCACGTTTTTCTTGAAGTTCCTTTTCAAATTGTTCAACAAAAGTATTGTAATATGGATTTGCGGTTGCTTCTCCAAATCCTGAAATACCATTTTCTTGAAGTTCCACTATAATTGAAGGAATTTCAGTTCTTGTTCCTCTTGAAATTGTAAAAGGGTGTTTTAATTGTAAATTGTATGTTCGTATAATTAGCTTCATTTTATAACAATGCTTCTCTTAATATTGTAACTGGGTGTTTAGAATCTCTACTAGTTCCATCTTTTATTTGATGTCTGCAACTAGTACCTGGAGCTGCAATAATAGTGTCAATTTTAGTGTTTCTAATTTTTGGAAACAACGTATCTTCACC
Source organism: Lutibacter sp. (assembly GCF_041562875.1). GTDB lineage: Bacteria > Bacteroidota > Bacteroidia > Flavobacteriales > Flavobacteriaceae > Lutibacter. The sequence continues at coordinate 31,748 of NZ_JBFFOE010000022.1, forward strand.
AACTTGCATGCTTATTTTGTAATGCTCTTTTTCATATCCAAATGAACCTGCCATACCACAGCATCCAGAATTTATAATAGTTACTGAATAATTCTCTGGAATTGATAGAATTTTAAAAGTTGGTTCAGTACTACTTAAAGATTTTTGCTGACAATGACCGTGAATTTTTAAAGTTTGTATCTTTTTAGTGAAACTTTCAGTAGAAATATTCTTCTTTTTGAATTCTTGCTTTATAAACTCTTCAATAGTAAAGGTGTTTTTAGAAATTTCTTTTGCAGCATTTTTATCATCCGCTAATCTTAAATATTCATCTCTAAAAGTTAAAATTGCAGAAGGTTCAATACCAACTAAAGGTTTTTTTGATGAAATAATATTTTTGAAATAGTTTACATTAAAATCTGCCTTTTCTTTGGCTTTGTCTAAAATTCCTTTTGAAATAAAACTTCTTCCACTTTCTTCGTGTTGTGTAATGTTTACTTTGTAGCCTAATGTTGTTAACAGTTCAATAGTGTCAATACCAATGTTTGCGTCATAATAATTAGTGAACTCATCAACAAATAGAAACAATTCACCATTTTTAACAGGCTGATTTAAGAGTCTTTTTTTGTTTTTTTTATACCAACTATAAACTGTTTTTTTTGCTAATTTAGGAATGCTTCTTTCTGTTGCAATTCCCATCAATTTTTTAGTAAGCTTTGTATTTAAAATTAAGTTGGTAAAAGTAGGAGTGAGGCTTCCTAATTTATTCCACATTACATTATTGGCAAATAGTTGAGTTCTAAACGGAATGTCATTTTCTTTATAATATTGATGTAAAAATTCAGCTTTTAAAGCTGCAACATCAACATTACTTGGGCATTCACTTGCACAAGCTTTACAACTTAAACACAAGTCGAAAACATCATATAATTCTTTGTGATTAAACTTATTTTGTTTTTCTGAATTTGTTAAAAATTCACGTAATGCATTTGCTCTAGCACGTGTTGTATCTTTTTCATTTCTGGTTGCTCTGTAGCTTGGGCACATGGTTCCGCCAGCTTCAGGAAGTTTTCTGCAATCACCTGAGCCATTACATTTTTCGGCTGCTCTTAGAATGCCTAAACTATCTGAAAAATCTTGAATAGTTTCAATTTCTGGTTCTATTCTATTAACTTCATAACGCAGACTTTCATCCATATGAAATGGATTTATAATTTTCCCTTTGTTAAAAATAGTATTCGGATCAAAAGTGTGTTTTATTCGTTTTAATAATTCATAGTTTCTCTCTCCAATCATGAGTGGAATAAATTCAGCTCTCACAATTCCATCACCGTGCTCACCACTAAACGAACCACCATATTTTTTAACTAATTTTGCGGTTTTGGTTGTTATTTCACGAAATAAAACAACATCTTCTTTCTTTTTTAAATTTAAAATAGGGCGTAAGTGCAATTCTCCAGCACCAGCATGAGCGTAATAAACTGCTTTTTGTCCAAAATCTTCCATCATTTTTGAAAATTCCGAAATGTAATTTGGTAAATCTTTTACTTCAACCGCTGTGTCTTCAATACAGGCAACAGCTTTGTCATCCCCCACAATATTTCCCAATAATCCAAGTCCTGCTTTGCGAAGTTCTAAAGCTTGGTTTATTTCACTTCCTACCAATTTGGGAAAGCAATAACCCAAGTTATTTTTTTCTAAATCAGCAATTAAAATAGCTGCTAGTTTGTTAGATTCTTCATTTGAATTTGTGCAAATTTCAAGCATTAATATAGCTTTGGGATCGCCTTTAACAAAAAATCTATTTTTAAGTTGTTCTCTATTATTTTTTGTGCAATCTAAAATGGTTTTATCCATTAATTCACACGTATACAAATTGTGTTTCATTGCAATTACAACAGCATCCATGCTTTCTTTAATGCTATTGAAATGTGCAGCCACCATAATATTCTTTGAAGGTGGTAAATTGTCTAATTGAAGGGTGATTTCAGTTGTAAATGCTAAAGTACCTTCACTTCCTGTTAGTAAAGTTGCTAAATTAATAGTTGGATTTTTTCCTCCAAAACCTTCATAATTTAATAATTCATCAACAGCATAGCCATTATTTCTTCGATGGATATTTTTTTTAGGAAATTCTTTTATAATCTCTTGTTGATTTTCAGGGTTGGAAAGTTCATTGAAAATGGTTTGATAAATTCTGTTTTCTAATGAGTTTCCTTGTTTTTTTTGATTAAATTCTGAAATAGTATTTTTGTTAAATACTGCTTCAGAACCATCGCTTAAAATGGTTTTTAACTCAAGCACTTTGTCACGAGTAACCCCAAATTTAATAGAGGTAGTGCCTGATGAATTGTTACCAACCATTCCACCAATCATACATCTATTACTTGTTGAAGTGTTTGGTCCAAAAAATAATCCGTAAGGTTTTAGGTAATTATTGAGTTCATCTCTAATTACCCCAGGTTGAATTGTAACTGTTTTTTTATGCTCATCAAAAGCTAAAATTTTGGTGAAATGTTTTGAGATATCAACTACTAAACCATCACCAACACATTGTCCTGCTAATGAAGTTCCTGCAGCTCTTGGAATTAATGTAATACTATTTTCTAAGGCAAATTGAATCAGTATTTTTAAATCTTGATTGTTTTTTGGATATGCAACACCAAGTGGAATTTTTCTATATACGGATGCATCAGTTGCATAGATACTTTTATGTAAATTGTCAAAGAATAATTCTCCTGACAAGAAATGGGATAGTTTGTTTAAATCTAAGTTTTTTGAGGGCATTTTGATTTTCTATTTTTAAAATTAAAACTCGTAAACAACACCACTACTGTGATCTTTACTCGCTCCAGTGACACTTTTTAAACAATTATTTTCACCTTCATCTTTTAAAAAACCTAATAGAGCAAAAACTAATGCCTCTTTATAATTTATGATAGTATCATTAGGTATTATAATTTTGGTTTTTGTGTACCATTGCATTCTTTCAATAAGAAATGTATTATAAGCACCACCACCAGCAATAAGTATATTTTTTGAAGGGTTTGAATCTATTTTTCTTGTAATTTGCATTGCAACGTGTTCAACAAAAGTTCTTAAAATATCATTTATTTCAAGTTTATATTTATCAATGATTGGAAAAATTGTTTCAACTATGAATTCATATCCCAAAGATTTTGGTCTTACATCATTATAAAAAGGTAAAGAGTTTAGTTCATTTAACAATGTTAAATCAATAGCACCACTTGAAGCTATTTTTCCTTCATCATCATACTCCATATTTAAAGAAGCAACATAATGGTTTAAAACAATGTTTACGGGGCAAATATCATAAGCAATTCGTTGGTTATTTTCATTCATTGAAATATTTGAAAATCCGCCTAAGTTTAAACAGTAATCATATTCGGAAAATAAAAATAGATCACCAATAGGAACTAAAGGAGCACCTTGCCCGCCAAGGGCAACATCCTGAGTTCTAAAATCGCAAATAGTTTTTATGCCCGTTATAGAAGTAATATAAGGTCCATTTCCAATTTGAAGTGTATAATTTTTTGCTGGATTGTGGTAAATTGTATGGCCATGAGAAGCAATAAAATCTACATTCTTAACCTTGTTTTCTTCAATGAAATTTTTAATAATTTCACCTAAAAAAACACCATAATCAGCATCTAATTTGGTAAGTTCCTCTCCTTTTAAATGAAAACCTTCTTTTAAAGCAGATTTCCATTCTTTAGTGTATGCTACAGTAGTTGCATTTAGTATTTCAAAAGTATAATTATTGGTGTTATTTATTTTCACATATGCTATGTCAATTCCATCTAATGAAGTTCCGCTCATAACTCCAATTACATGCTTTATAGAATTTTTCATACTACATAAATTTATTTTTATAATTGTCTAAAACATTTTTTACACTTTTGTATTTTTCTAAAAGTGCAGAAGCTAAATCTTCATCAATATGAAGTTCATCCATAATCATAAGAACACCTCGATTGACTAATTTAATGTTAGATAATTGCATATGCACCATTTTATTATCTTTTACTCTACCCAATTTAATCATGACAGCCGTAGAAATCATATTTAATACTAGTTTTTGTGCAGTACCAGCTTTCATTCTTGTGCTTCCTGTAACAAATTCAGGTCCTACAACTATTTCAATTGGATAGTCCGCAACTTCTGAAACAGGACTATTTTCATTACACACAATACATGCAGTAACAATGTTATGCTGTCTCGCCTTTTCAAGTCCGCCAATTACATAAGGAGTTGTCCCCGATGCAGCAATACCCACTAAAACATCTTTCTCTGAAATAGTATATGCACTCAAATCTTTCCAAGCTAAGTTTGTGTCATCTTCGGCTTTTTCTACTGCTTTTCTAAGTGCTGAATCTCCACCTGCAATTAATCCTATCACCCAGTCATCTGGAACGCCATAAGTTGGTGGACATTCAGAAGCATCAAGAACCCCTAATCTTCCGCTTGTTCCTGCTCCAATATAAAATAAGCGCCCGCCTTCATTCATTTTAGTGTAAATAATATCTACTAATTTTTCTATTGCAGGAATCACCTTTTCTATAGCATTTGGAACTGTTTTATCTTCGGTATTTATATTTGTGAGCAATTCAAAAGTGCCCATTTTTTCAAGATTATTGTAATTTGATGGTTGTTCGGTTGTTGGTTTATTTTTCATTTTTATTTTGTACAATAATTAAACTTAATATTGTTAAGAGTGCATTTACTAAGATATTCATAAACCCTAAATCAAATGAGAATTTGGTTAAGAAAATATAGTTTAAATAGTAGGTTAGGAGAGGCATTAGAACACAGATATATGGAACTGCAGCATCTTTTATTTTTATTTTTGTGAAAATTCCAAATAAATAAAGTCCCAGTAAAGGTCCATAAGTATAACCAGCGACTTTAAATATTGTAGAAATTACATTGCCTTTACTTTCGGAAAATAGCATAATTATTAAAAATATTACAATTGAAAATCCGAATAAAACATAATTTTTTAAACGTTTTTTTTCTTTTGAATTTTTGTGCTGAATGTCTAAAAAATCATGAGTAAAAGAGGTGGTTAATGCTGTTAAAGCAGAATCTACACTTGAAAACGAAGCAGCCGTTATTCCTAAAATAAAACTGATAGCAGCGAGTGTGCCAAAATGATTTAAAGAAAGCATTGGGAATAAATTATCAGTATTAATAAATTTACCATTTTCAATTTCTAATTTGATGCCGAATTTTTCAGCATATAAATAAAGCATTACACCCAATCCTAAAAATAAAAATTGGGCAACAGCTAAAAATAAACTAAAAGTTAATATGTTGTTTTGGGCTTCTTTTTTGCTTTTACATGTTAGGGTTTTTTGCATCATATTTTGATCCAATCCTATCATTGCAACGGCAATTAAAATTCCCGATATAAATTGTTTAAAAAAGTTACTTCCTGAGTTGAAATCCCAATTAAAAACTTTAAAATACTCATGTTTAGTAACTGATGTGATTGTTTCAGAAATACTTAAATTTAAGGAGTCTTTTATAACATAAATAGATACAATTGCTGCCATTAGTAAAAATAGTGTTTGAAGAGTATCTGTCCAAACAATAGTTTTAATGCCAGATTTGTTTGTGTATAACCAGATGAGTATTAGTATAATAATTACGGTTAGAAAAAATGGAATATGAAAAGCGTCAAAAACTGCATATTGTAATATTTTTGCTGCAAGTAATAAACGAAGAGCAGCACCAAAAGATTGTGATATTAAAAAGAATAATGATCCAGTTTTGTACGTTTTAATTCCGAACCTTGTTTCAAGGTAGGAGTAAATAGAAACTAACTTTAAATCGTAATAAATTGGAATCAGCACATAGGTTATAAATACATATCCAACTACATTTCCAAAAACAAATTGTAAATAATAGAAAAAATTAGTTCCTACCATACCTGGAATAGATACGAAAGTAACACCAGAAATAACGGCGCCAACCATCCCAAATGCAACTATTTGCCAAGGTGATTTTCGGTCTCCTGTATAAAAAGATTCATCACTTGTATTTTTTGAGACGACATGAGAAATTAGCATTAATATCCCAAAATATAACAGTATGATGATTAAGATTAGTATTGAATTCATTGATGAGTTTTA
>NZ_JBFFOE010000023.1:0-36480 GCF_041562875.1 Lutibacter sp.
CCTTTGTTATTGTAAAAATCAAAAGCACCATCAATTCCTCCAGTTTGCCATTTTCCTCTTTTCCATAAATCAACTCCAGGAATACTGTCAAACTCATAAGTTCCATCTTCTTTTAAAATCAAGAATCGCTCTTTATCAAACAATCCGTTTCTCTTTAGGAACTTTTTTGATTTAACTTTATGAGTTGAATAAACTCCAACAAACTCACTCGATATCTTGTCATTGGAGTTTGGAATTACAATTTTATACCAAAATTGAATTAATCCGTAACAAAAAATCGGAATTATTAAGAAAATCAATCCAGTCATTTTCAATTTTCTTGATTTTTTAATCAATCCAACTAATAAAATTATAATCGAAATAATCAATCCGACTATTCCGATAAATGACAAAATCATAAATATTAAACTTTCTAGCATATTTTTTCTCGGCTTGTGCCCAACGAGTTTTTATAAGATTTGTGCGACTGGAAAATCGGAGATTTTTCGGTTGTAGCAAATCGTTTGTTGAATGTTTGTCGGTTCGTTATTTTGTTTAAATGTAAGCATAAATTTTATGAGGTGTTGCTGCCAGTGCTTTTTATTTACTTAGTTTCAATATTCTAAATGCTCCTTGAATTACTAAAGCAAAAACAACAGCTCCAATGATCAAATCAGGTTTTCCGGAGTTCAACCAATTTACTAAAACTCCAGCTGAAATTACTCCTAAATTGATAATCACATCATTTGAAGTAAAAATCATACTAGCTTTCATATGTGCCTCATTTTTACTTTTAGATTTTTGCATTAAATACAAACAAATTCCGTTCGCAATTAGAGCAAAAATCGAAACAATAATCATTGTCGAAAAATCGGGAATTTTCTCGTCTCCAAAAAATCTTCTTAAAATTTCTCCAAATCCAATTATTGCAAGAATAATTTGAAAATACCCCGCAAGTTTAGCTATTCTTTTCTTTCGGATTAATGTTCCACCAACAGCAAAAAGACTTATTCCGTAGACGAAAGAGTCTGCTAACATATCTAAACTGTCAGCGACAAGTCCTATTGATTTTGAAATCATACCAGTTGCCATTTCAATAACAAAGAATGCGAAATTTATTCCGAGAACTGTCCAAAGTAATTTTTTTTGGTTTGAATGTTCTTCAAAATCAATTTGTTCGGTTTTCTCTGTAGATATTCTTTTTCCACCTAAATTTAATTCGTAAACTGATTTTTCGATTTGGTCAATTTGTCCTTTGTGAAAAACAGTTAATTTTCGATTTGGAATATCGAAATCAAGATTTTTTATACCTGAAATTCCGTCCAATTTCATTCGGATAAGATTTTCCTCAGAAGGACAATCCATTTTTGTTATTTCAAATATAGTTTTTTCCAATTAGTTAGTTTTTTTTCGGCATTGGCTGCAACTCCTTATTATTTAAACAACATATAATCCTTATCAATTAATATTATATGATAAAAGCATATTGTTACTATTTAAACTTATTTTGAAATTGCAATTTTTGATGTACTAAAATAGGTTTAATTCATTCAAAGAATTATGATATAAGTCATTTTGATTGAATTTGATATTTTGAATGTAAAAAGATTTAAAACTGCATTTAATTAAATGTCGTTTTCTTTTATCAAAAAATTAAAGATTCATACTTTCAAACCCATAATCTCGTTCAACTTTACTTATTCTTACTTTAAATTGTTTGTACCAAGTACTTCTTCCATTTTCTCTAGCTTCTGTATGCTCTAAATTGAGTTTCCAATGCTGAATTGCATTTAAACTACTCCAATAACTAACAGTAATTCCAAGTTCATTTCTAGCGGTCTCCATTCCTAAAAACCCTTCTTGTTTTTGAGCTAATTCAACCATTTTAGTTGACATAACGTTATAACCTCTATCATCTTCAGTTTTAATTGAAGTAAAAATCACTGCATAATAAGGCGGTTTTGGTGTAGTTGCAATCATCATTATAAAAATAAATTTCAGTACTTTTGCACCCGATAAATGTACAAGAATGAGCGCACAAAAAAAAGTCGCATTTTACACACTTGGGTGTAAACTTAATTTTTCAGAAACTTCTACCATAGCAAGAAACTTTCAAAACGAAGGTTTTGACCGTGTTGAGTTTGATGAAAAAGCTGATATATACGTAATTAATACCTGTTCAGTAACTGATAATGCTGATAAACGTTTTAAATCAATAGTGAAGTCGGCTTTAAAACAAAATGAAAATGCATTTCTAATTGCAATAGGTTGTTATGCCCAATTAAAACCTGAAGAGTTAGCTGCAGTTGATGGTGTTGATATGGTTTTGGGTGCTACAGAAAAATTTAAAGTAACCGATTACATCAACGATCTTTCTAAAAATGAAATGGGTGAAATTCACTCCTGTGAAATTGAAGAAGCTGATTTTTATGTTGGCTCTTATTCCATTGGAGATAGAACTCGTGCTTTTTTAAAAGTGCAAGATGGCTGCGATTATAAATGTACCTATTGTACCATTCCTTTGGCTAGAGGAATTTCTAGAAGTGACGAATTAGAAAATGTATTAAAAAATGCCAAAGAAATTTCAGCAAAAGGAATTAAAGAAATTGTATTGACGGGTGTAAATATTGGTGACTATGGTAAAGGTGAATTTGGAAATAAAAAACACGAACATACTTTTTATGAGTTAGTACAAGCTTTAGATACCGTTGAAGGAATTCATCGTTTACGGATTTCTTCCATAGAACCCAATTTATTAACCAACGAAACTATTGATTTTGTTTCTAAATCTAACAGTTTTGTACCACATTTTCATATTCCTTTGCAAAGTGGAAGTGACACGTTACTTAAATTAATGAAACGTCGTTATTTACGTGAAACGTATGATAATAGAGTTAATGCTATTAAAAAAGTAATGCCAAACGCCTGTATTGGTGTTGATGTAATTGTAGGATTTCCAGGTGAAACCGATGAACTATTCTTAGAAACTTACAATTATTTAAATGAGCTAAATATTTCCTATTTACACGTTTTTACTTATTCTGAAAGACCAAATACTGAAGCTTTTGAAATGGATGGAGTCGTTTCTCAAAAAGCCCGTTCAAAACGAAGCAAAATGCTGAGAGGATTGTCTGTTAAAAAGCGAAGAGCATTTTATGAAAGTCAGTTAGAAAATCAATTAACCGTTTTATTTGAAAGTGAAAATAAAGAAGGTTTTATTCATGGTTTTACAGAAAATTATGTAAAAGTTAAAACACCTTGGAATCCTGAATTGGTAAACACACTTCATCAAATTAAATTAACAAAAATTGATGAAGATGGAATTGTTCGCTTTGATTGGATAAATCAGCCTACTTTTGTAATTTAATACTAATTTCTATTTTATTAAATAAAATACATATTCTGAAATGATACCTGAAACTGATTTATATACGTTTGCACTACTAGTGTTCACTTCATTTTTTACCATCATAAATCCGTTAGGCACCATGCCAATATTTATGACCATGACTGCTTCCTTAAGCAAGGAGAGACGTAAACAAACTGCAAAAAAGGCAACATTAGTGGCCTTTTTTACCATACTTGCATTCGCTTTTTCAGGTCAAATTTTATTTAATTTTTTCGGTATATCTGTAAACAGTTTTAGAATTGTTGGTGGAGTTATATTCTTTACCATGGGTTGGGATATGTTGCAAGCCAGATTAGGAAGTTTTAAACATACTGATGATGAAAATAAAATTGATGCTTATATAGAAGACATTTCTATTACTCCACTAGCAATTCCTATGATTTGTGGTCCAGGAGCCATCACAAATGCTATTATATTAATGGAAGATGCTTCTAAAATGGAACAAAAAGTTGTCTTAATTTTAGTAATTGCACTGATGTTATTATTAACCTATTTAATTTTAGTTGGTGCAAGTAAAATTACCGAAAAATTGGGTTCAACGGGTAATAAAGTGATGATGCGATTAATGGGGTTAATTGTAATGGTAATTGCCGTAGAATTCTTCTTCAGTGGTTTAAAACCTATTATTTTAGAAATCATAAATAGTTAATGGAAAATTCTAAAACACATATTTACTTTATTCCTGGATTAGCTGCAAGTTCAAAAATATTTGAATATCTGGAATTTCCTGAAGATAAATTTGAACTTCACTTTATAGAATGGTTAATGCCTTTATCTAAAAAAGAATCCCTTTGTGATTACACAAAAAGAATGGCTCATTTAATAACCGAAAAAAATCCCGTTTTAGTTGGAGTTTCATATGGAGGCATTATTGTGCAGGAAATGAGTAAACACTTATTACCTAAAAAGGTAATCATTATTTCTAGTATAAAATCAAATAAAGAACTGCCTAAACGTTTAAGAATTATTCAGAAAACTAAAATTTATAAATTATTTCCTACCTATGCAATTACAAATATTGAAGGTTTTTTTAAATATACTTTCGGTGATTTTGCTAAAAAAAGGGTAAAGTTGTATAAAGAATATCTTTCTGTTAGAGATGCTGACTATTTAACTTGGGCTATTTATAATGTATTACATTGGAAACAAAAAAAACCTCTAGATAATATAGTTCACATTCATGGTGATAATGATCATATTTTCCCTATAAAGTATATTAAAAATTGTATAGTTATAAAAAAAGGAACCCATATAATGGTGCTTAATAAAGCAAAAACTATCAGTAAAATAATTATTGATTCACTTAATTAAGTGTTAAATCACTTTTAGACTTTTAGTTGCATCAAAATAATTTGTAATTTCACCAGTATAAAACTACTACTATGGACAAATCAATCAAAATATTAGGATTAATAGCAATTATATCAGTAAGTTCCATATTCATTTTTGGAGTTAAATCAGATAGTTTAAAAAAAGTGCTAAATAGTGATAAAAACACAAGTGAATACTATCAAATTAAAGCATTACAGATTCCTGAAAATTTAGATTTTGCAGGTGAACGTGTGCCACTTGAAAAGCCCGACATTAAAGAACGAATAGATAAAGAATTATTGGTAAACACCTATTGGCAATCTAATGGGTTACTCTTAATTAAAAGAGCTAATAAATATTTCCCTATTATTGAACCAATTTTAAAGAAAAATGGAATTCCAGATGATTTTAAATATTTAGCGGTTATTGAAAGTGGGTTACAAAATGTAATATCTTCTGCCGGAGCAACTGGTTTTTGGCAAATAATGCCTGAAACTGCTAAAGAAAACAAATTAGAGGTAAATTCAAATGTTGATGAGCGATACCATATTGAAAAGTCAACAGAAGTTGCATGTAAATATTTGAATAAAGCAAAAAATCGTTTTGGAAATTGGACACTTGCTGCAGCATCTTACAATGCTGGAATGGCAGGTATTTCAAATAAACTGGAAGCTCAATATGTTTCAGATTATTATGATTTATTAGTTGCTGATGAGACTAAAAGGTATTTACCAAGAATAATTGCGATAAAAGAAATTCTTTCAAATCCAGAAAAATATGGTTTTCTTTTTGAGAAAGAAGATTTATACCATGAAGTTCCAACCAAAATAATAGAAGTTGATACTACAATTACAAATATTGCTAGTTTTTCTAAAAATTTAGGCATTAATTATATGGTTCTAAAACTACATAATCCTTGGTTACGTGAAAATACGTTAAACAACAGTTCAAAAAAACTATACGAGATTAAAATTCCTGAAAATATCTAAAAAATATAAAAACTCAACTTGTGAAAATGACTTTAACAACAATAATTACATTAATTATAATTGGATTAATGGCAGGAATTTTAAGTGGGTTGGTTGGTGTTGGAGGTGGAATTATTATGGTGCCCCTTTTTGTTATCTTTTTAGGATTAACACAACACAACGCTCAAGGATTAAGTTTAGCTGTTATGCTTCCTCCTGTAACTTTTTTAGCTGTTTACAATTATCATACTGCTGGTACTGGAGGTAATATTGATTGGAGAATAGCCCTAACTGTTTCTGTTTTGTTTATAATTGGTGGCTTTATTGGTTCTAAAATAGCACTTCAAATTGATCAACGAATACTTAAAAAAATATTTGGGGTTTTTATGTTAATCGTAGCCATTAAATTAATATTTACAAAATAATTTAAATCTTCTTTCCATCTAAATATATTACATTTGCACTATGGGACTAACAAATAATGATGTTTTAAAAAAATTACGTGTAGCACTAAAATTACGTGATGATGATATTGTGAAAATATGCGCTTTGGTAGACTTTCAAATTACTAAAAGTGAGTTAGGTGCATTGTTTAGAAAAGAAGACCACGAAAAATATATGGAATGTGGAGATCAGTTTTTACGAAATTTTTTAAACGGATTGGTGATACATTTAAGAGGTCCAATGCCTCCAAAAGGGGCCAAACCAATAGACCTAAAGAATAAATAACAAAAAAGACGAAACAAGATGTTTCGTCTTTTTTGTTAAAAGTAAATATGTTTAATAAAATAGCAACTATCTAACAAAAGGATTTTTTCACCATATTAAACTCATTTATAATTTCTTCTACTATTTCTGCAGCAGGCTTTATCACATGAATTAATCCCGCAATTTGTCCTACTTCCAATTCTCCGTTTACTAAATCACCTTCAAACATTCCTTTTTTCGCTCTACCTCTACCCAACTTTTCTCTTAACTCATCAACTGTTGGTTTGCTTTTATATAATTCTTGTAATTCATTATAAAACTGATTTCTAATTAAACGAACAGGCGCTAATTCTTTTAACGTTAATTGAGTATCTCCATCCTGAGTTTTTATAACTTCATTCTTAAAGTTTATATGTGCAGAAGATTCATTACTAGCTACAAATCTGCTTCCTATCTGAACACCATCAGCTCCCAAAACCATAGCCGCCAACATACCTCTTCCTGTTGCAATACCTCCTGCAGCAATTAACGGAATCTTTAATTTTTCTTTTACCATAGGAATCAGTGCAAACGTAGTTGTCTCTTCTCTTCCGTTATGCCCTCCAGCTTCAAAACCCTCAGCAACAATGGCATCTACTCCAGCTTCTTCCGATTTTATAGCGAATTTTACACTGCTTACCACATGAACAACTGTAATCCCTTTTTCTTTTAAATAAGATGTCCAAGTTTTAGGATTTCCTGCAGAAGTAAATACAATTTTAACACCTTCATCAATAATTATTTGTATAATTTCTTCAACATTGGGATATAACATTGGTATATTAACTCCAAAAGGTTTATTGGTCGCTTTTTTACATTTTTGAATATGTTCTCGTAATACTTCTGGATACATAGAACCTGCACCAATTAAGCCTAAACCACCTGCATTACTAACTGCAGAAGCTAGCTTCCAACCACTGTTCCAAACCATACCAGCTTGTATCATTGGGTATTTAATACTAAAAAGTTCAGTAATCCTATTTTTCATTTTAATTTTTGAGGAGTTTAATAGTTTTTAAGGTATCATTATATTTTACTTGTACCATATACAACCCTTTTGATAAATAAGAAATATCTATTGAAGGATTATTTTTATATACTAAACTAGAATGCACATTTTTACCTAATAAACTGAAAATATTTACTTCTATTTCATTAATTTCATTAGGAAAACTAAAATTAAGTTTGTTTTTTGTTGGATTGGGATATATATTAATAACACTTTCAAAAGCTATCTCTTTTGAAAAAATGCCTTCACAAGCAACACTTGTTTTAACTTCTATTAAATCCCCTTTATTTACCTTAATTTCAAATTTAGTATTTACTGTTTGCATTATTTCTTTTTCATTTAGAAACACTGTAAAAGGCGCAGTTCCTTTTTTAATCACTATGGATGCTTTATTAAATGAAACAGTTGCATCAGCCACAATTACTTCTCCTTCAATAACCTCTACATCAAAACATTGCACAAATGTTTGTCCTGTAACTGAAATACAAACCGTATAAATAGCTGGAGGTAAATCTAAGGCAAGTACATTATCTGTATTATCAAACGTATAATTTACACCATTAATTGTTGTTGTATAATTATAGGGTGCCGTTGCAGCTATTGAAATTTGCCCATTATCTTTACCTGGGCAGGTTTCACTTGTAACTGTAATGTTAAAATTATTTGGAAGTAGCGTAAAACAACCTGAAGCATCAACATTACTTCCCTGTGGTGTATCTGGGCATAAATCAAAAGCATTTAATACTCCATCACCATCAAGGTCATTTATATCATAAATTGTTTTAAAATCAGGAATTCCATAGCCTTCTTGTGCTGTTGGACTTACATATATATGTGCAGATTCTTTTACCATTTGTGTGATTTCTGCATTTGTTTTGGAAGGAAAAGCCTGCCATAAACAAGTAATAACCCCCGTAAGAACAGGTGAAGAAAATGAAGTTCCATTGGAAGTTGCAATATTTCCTGCAGCATTTATTACATAAACACTCGCGCCCTGAGCACAAACATCTGGTTTTATTCTACCATCAGAAGTTGGTCCATAAGAACTAAAAGCCGCAATTACACCTGAAGCATTTACTGCCCCAATACTTAAAACAGAAGCTGCATCAGCTGGAGCACCAATATAATGCCAAGCCTTGTCTCCATCGTTTCCTGCAGAATTTACCACAATCATTCCTCGAGAAAAAGCAATTTCAGCTCCCCTAGAAATAAACGCTGTTTTTCCATCCATATCTGCATATGTATGGTTATAATTTGGATTGTCAAAAGTTGTATAACCTAATGATGTGTTTATAACATCAACACCTAAACTATCAGCCCTTTCCGCAGCTTCAACCCATAAGCTTTCTTCTAAAGGTGTTTCATTTACGCTATCTTCAGAAATAAACAAATAAAAATTTGCGTCAGGTGCTGTTCCTATAAATTGATTATCAATATAACCTGCAATCGTTGATAAAACAGACATTCCATGATAATAGCCAGTATAAAAGTTAGTGTTTCTATTTACAAAATCGTATCCTCCTAAAATTTGATTGTTATCTCTAATACGTTGAAAAGCTGCAAAATTATCTACATTAGGAAACCCTGCATCAATAATGGCAATTTGCATTCCTTCGCCTGTGAAATTATTTTGATGCAACACCTGTCCTTTTAGCATTTCAATTTGATTTGCTGCATTACCATAATTAAATTCAGTAGTAAACTCTAAATTTTTATTCTTAGGAATCATTTTTGACTTTATGATACTTTTACCACCAGCATTTAATGATTTATTAGCATATTCAACCTTTTCAACAAAACTTAAACCTAAATTTAATAAATTATCTATATCGGTTTGCGTTCCTCGTATATGCAAAGCATTCAACCACTTAGACCTTGCTTTTATAGTTATACCTATTGCATTTTTGATTTGAAGCACATAAGATGCCTCAATAGGTATATCTTTATAATCTAATGAAATATTATAACGAATTCTTCTATCCAACGCTCTTTGAGTAAGCATTGTTAAAGGAGAATTAGTAAATGTAGTTTCACTTGGTTTATCTTTGAAATAAATCCAAGCATCTTCAACTTGAGCAAATACTTGAGCTAGCGAAAAAAACAAAATAAATGTCAGTAATTTTCTTTTCAAAATAATTAATTTAAGGGGTTTAATTTCAAAATTACTGATTTTTTATTTAAAATTTCATTTTAAAAAATATTAAATATTAAGCAATTACACCTGAACCTATTAATTCATCTTCTAAATACCAAGCAACAAATTGGCCTTCTGTAATAGCTGTTTGTGGGTTTTTAAATTGAACATACATTCCTTTCTCAACTTTATACAGTGTTGCTTTTTCTAATTTTTGACGATATCTAATACGGCTTTTAACTTCCATTGACTCACCGTTTTGAAGTGTAAAATCTTTTCGAATCCAATGTATTTCTTCGTTAGTTACAAATAATGTATTTCTATACAATCCCTTATGTAATTTTCCTTCACCTGCATAAATAACATTTTCAACAACATCCGTTTCAATAACAAATAATGGTTCTTTCATTCCTCCTACTGCCAAACCTTTTCGTTGTCCTTTTGTAAAATAATGAGCTCCCTGATGTTTTCCAACAACTTTTCCATCAACTACATTATACTTGTATTTTGTTGAAAAGAATTCCAATTCAGCTTCTTTGTCAGCAAATTCTGGAATTGTTCTATCAAATATTTCTGAATCTTGAGATATTCTAACAATAACACCTTCTTTAGGTTTTAATTTTTGTTGTAAAAATTCAGGTAAACGCACTTTTCCAATAAAACATAAACCTTGAGAATCTTTCTTTTCAGCAGTAATTAAATCTTGCTCTGCTGCAATTTTACGAACTTCTGGTTTTGTTAATTCCCCTATTGGAAATAAAGCCTTTGATAATTGTTGTTGAGATAACTGACATAAAAAATACGATTGATCTTTATTAATGTCTGCACCAGCCAATAATTTATAAACTTTTTCTTCTTTAATTTCTTCTTCTCCTTTTCTGCAATAATGACCTGTTGCAACAAAATCAGCTCCTAATTCTTCAGCAATTTTCAAAAAAACATCAAATTTTATTTCTCTGTTACAAAGTACATCTGGATTTGGTGTTCTTCCTTTTTCATATTCATTAAACATATAATCTACAATACGTTCTTTGTATTGTACACTTAAATCAACTACTTGAAAAGGAATCCCTAATTTGTCTGCAACTATCATTGCATCATTACTATCTTCCAGCCAAGGACATTCGTTTGAAATAGTTACAGAATCATCATGCCAATTTTTCATAAATAAGCCAATAACTTCATAACCTTGTTCTTTTAACAAATAGGCTGCAACACTACTATCTACTCCTCCTGAAAGACCTACAATTACTCGTTTCATTTTAAATTTTTTAGGGTGCAAAGTTACTGATTCATTTTATATCAATTGCACTTAGTTTTTATTTTTATATTTAATTTAAAATCATAAAAAAAGCCTATCAATTATGATAGGCTTTACATTATAAAAAGGTAAGTATATATTATATAACTTTTACGTTTACGCAATTTAATCCTTTTTTTCCTTCTGCTAAATCGAATTCAACTTCATCGCCTTCGCGAATTTCATCGATTAATCCAGAAATGTGCACAAAATGTTCTTTGTTCGAACCTTCTTCAGTGATGAATCCAAATCCTTTGGCATCGTTGAAAAATTTTACTGTTCCTTTACTCATTGTTAAAATATTTAATTATTGTTTATCTAATAACAAATGTAATGCCAAAAATTTAATTTCCCTAATTATTTTCATATCAATCAATTAATTTAAAAAAAATAATAATTAAGATAGATGATATATTTCCATAATATCCTTTAAAATTTTATCAAAATCTATTTTAAGATCAATTAATTCACCTGAATGTATATCCCAAACCCAACCGTGAACTGTTATATTTCGTTCTCTAAAAGCCTTTTGAACATCTGATGTTTTAAGGACATTCACACATTGCTCTTGTACATTTAGTTCTACAAGTCTGTTGTACTTTTCCTCTTCATTTTGTATTGAATTAAGTTCATCCTTATGCAATCTGTATACATCTCGTATATTTCGTAACCAAGGGTTTAACAATCCTAAATCTTCCGATTGCATTGCAGCTTTCACTCCACCACAATAATAATGACCACAAACTACCACATGTTTCACTTTAAGGTGAGTTACTGCATAATTTATAACAGACATTGCGCTTAAATCAGTATTAGGAACCATATTCGCAATATTTCTATGCACAAATACTTCTCCTGGCTGAACACCCATTAATTCTTCAGATGAAACACGGCTGTCTGAACATCCAATATAAAGAATTTCAGGATTTTGCCCCTCTGAAAGATTTTTAAAATAGTCTTTATCAACTTCAAGTTTCTTAACAATCCATTTTTGGTTGTTCTCAAAAATTCTACTTATGTCCAAATTTTAATTTTTTAGTTAGTAATTAAGTAATTGCTTTTCTTTATCAAAATTTTCTGGTTTGCCATTTTCAAAAAATTCCCACTTGCCCACTTTTACATCATCTTCATAATCGCCCCAAAATATCAATTTCCCTTCAATATTGTAATATTTTGCAGCACCATAAAGTTTCCCATTTTCATAATTTAAATCATCTAATAAAACATTATTATCTGCATAGCGTTTTAAATTTCCATGTAATTTTCCATTTTTATAATGAGAAATTTCTGTTACGTTACCTTTTAAATAAAAGGTTTTAGATTCACCATTTAAAATTCCATCTTCATAATTTTCTTCTGATAAAATTGATTTTCCGTCTGGATGAAAATAAACCCATTTACCAACTCTATCTTTACCTTTCATTTCACCTTCACTTTCTAAAACACCTTTTTCAGTAAAAAACTGAATGGTAGCTTGATTGCTATTTTTTGAGAAAGTTTTAATTGCTGTTGGATGATCTGAGCTTAAAGCACTGTAATAGCTGAAAATTCCAACTTCTTTTCCTGCTTCAAACTGACCTTGATATCTAATTCGGTTATTATTATAATATTTTTTCCAGACTCCAATTCTTTCACCATTTGAATTCAATTGATTTATTTTTTCTTGGGCATATATAGATTGAAATCCTATAAGAAAAAGTAAAAAAACTGAATAAATAGATTGATGAATTTTCATTATTTAAATTTTATATAACTAGTACTCCGAAGGAATTGTGTTTACCCAATTTAACAAAGTTTCATATTGAGCTTCTGTCATTTTAGCATCATTATGAATCCATAAATAGCTTTCTAAAGGCATTCCTTGTTTTTTTAATTCTTTTTTTATGTCTTTTAAAATATGGTTTTTCTGATCTTTATTATAGGCTGCCCATTCTGAAAAATTTAAATGTTCTTTTCCTTCATTCACATGTTGTGCTAAAAACCACGATACTGGAGCAACTTCACTATACCAAGGATAAACTGTAGTGTTTGAATGACAATCTGCACATGATGTTTTTATAATTTCATTTACATTATTAGGAATTTGCATAACTGTTGAAATTCCATAAGTTTCATCATTTGAAGTGTTTTTTTCAGGACGTATAAATTGTATTAAAATAATTAAAGCTAAAATTCCAAATAGTACTTTTTTCATTTTTTATAATTTTAGTATTTCTTCTAATTGTTTATCATTAATTGTCAATAACTTAGCTTTTATCAATCGAGGTGTTAGTGTTTTCCAATGACTATCTTGTTTAAATATTTCCTTAAAAATTGTTTTAGCTTCAACCAACTCTCCATTATTTGCCAAAGTTACGGCATACCAGTATTTCATTTCTAAATTATCTGGATTTAATTTTTGAGCATTCATATAATGCTCTTTTGCCAACACATTATTTCCTGTTTCAACCGCTAAATCTCCTTGATTCATATATTCATAAGCAGTATGAATTGTTAATAATCTTCTCATTTCTTTTAAAGGGTTTTTATTGTCTTCAACTCTCAAATCAACCACTTTATCTTCCCAACTATTCCCCGTGCTCTTCCCTTTAACGACTAAAATGGCTACAGATTGTTTACCTCTAATATCTCCACCTTCATTTTGAGCTGCTTCCATAGCGAGTAACATTCGCTCTGCTAAACTACCTGTTGAATTTTTAAAAGCTTCAGCCATTGCTGGCCAAACTGTATTCTTCTCCATTAAATTAGCTTGTACTGAAAAATTATTACCAACAATGTGCCCTGCTGCTTCAATACAATTTTTACCTGTAGAAGCTGCTACATTTCCATAAACATCTAAAATTGCTAACTGACGAACATCCCTGCCCTCATCCAATTCTAACAAAGTTTGCACTGCTAATTTTGGTGGTAAACCATTTTCAAGTAAACTTAAACCTCTTGATCCAAATGAAGGATTTATAAACGATTGTGTAGCTACAACACCAACACCTGCTTTTCCCCAAGTTACTAAACTACCTACAGAAAACCAGTGAGACTGCACTGCAACTCCCATATCACCCGTAACAGTATCTCTTGCTACAATAGAAAAAGTATGTGCAAAAGGTTCCTTTTTAGAATACACTTGCTGTGAATTTCCTTGAAAATTCATAATTAATGTCAAAAATATTACATAAAATAATTTCATGATTTACTAATTTTAAAAATTAAAGATACTATTCTTTTCATATATTTATTAAAATTTTAATTTATGAATATTTCAAATTTTTGGTTTTACACAATTATGATTCTTGTTATTGGCCATGTAATTGCTGGTTTTGTATATTTATTGTATAAGTTATCTCCCAAAAAAAAGGATAATAAAAACAAAGACGTGGACCAAAACGAAGACCAAAATAGTGCATGAGTCTAAAACATATTTAATTAAACAACTTAATAACATAGAAAATGCCAAACGTATAAATCGTTTACGAGTTGCAAATATAGTACTACAAAACCATGAGCTTTTTAGGTACTTACTTGAATTAGTTTTTGAAATTAATAACAAACTATCTATAAAAGCTGCTTGGGTTTTAGAATTTGTTTTGTTTGAAAAGCTAGATTGGTTAGCTCCACACTTAAATTATTTTACTGAAAATATTAGTAAAGTTAAATTTGATAGCGCTGTACGACCAATTTCTAAAATTTGTGAATTTTTAGCGAAAGCTTATACTTCAAAAAATAATTCAATTATAAAGGCTGAAATCAATTCAAACCATATTGATAAAATCATTGAAGCAGCTTTTGATTGGTTAATAGAAAACCAAAAAGTAGCCGTTAAAGTATATTCTATGGAACTATTATTTCTCTTTGGAAAAAATAAAGATTGGATACATAAAGAATTACATTTAATTATACAGCAAAATATAACAAATGAAAGCGCTGCATATCATGCTCGTGGAAAGAAAATTTTAAGTTGGATTAACAAGAAATAAATCTGTTAATTTAGGTTTATTTCATTAATTTTGTCACTAATTACAAAACTAAAAAATGTCTTTAACAATTTTAAATGCCATATCTCCAATTGATGGTAGATACAGAAACAAAGTAGAAAGTTTAGCACCGTTTTTCTCAGAAGAAGCCTTAATTAAATATAGAGTAAAAGTAGAAATTGAATATTTTATTGCGTTATGTGAAATCCCGCTTCCGCAATTAAGTAAATTTAACACAGCGCTTTTTGATGAATTAAGATCCATTTACAGAAACTTTTCATCCGCTGATGCTCAAAAAATTAAAGACATTGAAGCTATTACTAACCACGATGTAAAAGCTGTTGAATACTTTATCAAAGAAAAATTTGACATTCTTAAATTACAAGAATATAAAGAGTTTATTCACTTCGGATTAACTTCACAAGACATCAACAACACAGCAACGCCACTATCTATAAACGATGCTTTTGATGTTGTTTATTATCCTGAATTAGCTACACTTATAGAAAAATTGAGACAATTGGCAACCGCTTGGTCTGATGTGCCTATGTTAGCACGTACGCATGGGCAACCAGCATCACCAACCAGATTAGGAAAGGAAATTTTTGTTTTTGTTGAACGTATTGAGCAACAAGTAAAGCAATTACAAAATATACCTTACGCAGCTAAATTTGGAGGCGCAACAGGAAATTTTAACGCACATAAAGTTGCATATCCGAATATTGACTGGAAAGCTTTTGGGACTCATTTTGTAGAAAAAGTATTAGGATTACACCATTCTTTTCCTACTACGCAAATAGAACATTATGATCATTTAGCAGGTATTTTTGATGCTTTAAAACGTATAAACAATATTTTAATTGACTTTAATAGAGATATGTGGACCTATGTTTCTATGGAGTATTTTAAACAAAAAATAAAAGAAGGTGAAGTTGGTTCTTCTGCAATGCCACATAAAGTAAATCCAATTGATTTTGAAAATTCAGAAGGAAATTTGGGTATGGCCAATGCTATTTTTGAACATTTATCTGCTAAATTACCTATTTCAAGATTACAACGTGATTTAACCGATTCAACAGTATTAAGAAATGTTGGTGTTCCCTTTGGTCATACAATTATTGCATTTGGTTCTACGTTAAAAGGGTTGAATAAATTATTAATTAACAAAGAGAAATTTGCAGAAGATTTAGAAAATAACTGGGCAGTTGTTGCAGAAGCTATTCAAACAATACTAAGAAGAGAAGGATATCCTAATCCGTATGAAGCTTTAAAAGGATTAACACGAACGAATGCTAAAATTACTCAAAAATCTATGGCAGATTTTATTGAAAGTTTAGAAGTTTCAAATACTATTAAAGAAGAGCTAAAAGCAATAACACCAAGTAATTATACAGGAATTTAAATGAAAAAAATCATAACAATATTCGTTTTATTAATATCCGTAGTATCATGTAAAAATGACGAGTTAAATCCTGATCGTTTTAAAACAGGCACTTTTGAAATTCCAGAAGGCAAAGGATATGAAAAAACGATTATTACGAGACAAGATTCACTTCAGATTGAAAAATATGAAGACAAAATAGATACATTATCAATTAGTTGGAAAGACAATTTTAATTACACGTTAAAAATGATAAATCCAAAAACTGCAATTGATGAAGATCCAATTCATATAAAAATTACACGTATTCAGAAAGATTCTTATGAGTTTGAGGCCGTAATTGGACATTCAAATTATGTGCAAAAAGGAAAATTGATTAAAACAACTAATTAAAAATGGAAATATTCTTACATGCTGATACATGGGTAGCATTATTAACACTTACATTTTTAGAAATTATATTAGGTATTGATAATATTATTTTTATATCAATAACTGCAGGTAAATTACCCAAAGACCAAATTAAAAAAGCCACTAGATTAGGATTATTACTAGCACTATTTTTTAGAATTATTTTATTAATGGGTGTTTCTTGGTTGATATCTATGAAAGCTCCTTTTTTAAGTTTTGATTTGTCATGGTTTAAAGGAGGAATTACAGGTCAAAGTGTAATTTTAATTTTAGGTGGAATCTTTTTATTATACAAAAGCACCAAAGAAATTCACCATAAGGTTGAAGGAAATGAAGAAACAGAAAGTGATTCAAAATCTGTAAAAAGTAAAGTTGCAGCAACTTTTGGTATGGTAATCATTCAAATAGTAATGATTGATATCGTTTTCTCCTTCGATTCTGTATTAACAGCTGTTGGTATGACTAACGGAATCCCAGGAGCACTAATTATAATGGTTACAGCAGTAATTATTTCAATGATAATTATGATGATTTTTGCAACACCTGTAGGTGAATTTGTCAACAAACATCCAACAATTCAAATGTTAGCATTGTCTTTTTTAATATTAATTGGATTTATGTTAATTACTGAAGGTGCACATTTATCTCACATCGAAATTTTTAATAAACCTGTAGGAGCAATTCCTAAGGGCTATTTATATTTTGCCATTGCTTTTTCATTAGGTGTTGAAGCTTTAAACATGAAAATTAGAAAGAAATAAATAATCTTATTTAGTAACTAATTTTACTATAATAATTTAATGAAACAAATATAACACTGCTATAAAAATCCCACAAATGTGGGATTTTTCTTAGTACATTTGCAAAGTGATATTCAGAAACTTATGAACGAACGTAAAACAACAAACATATTATTATTGGTAATTGTAATTCCATTAATTTTTTATTTATTAAAAACATTAAGCTTTATACTTATTCCATTAACAGCTTCTTTGTTTATTGCTTTGCTGTTTTTGCCATTAATGAGATGGTTAACAAAACGAAAAATTCCAAATTTTATAAGTATTATTCTTGTACTACTCATCTTTGTAGGAGCCATGCTAGTTGGTGGTGAAATAATAAAATTAGCTAGTAAAGAAATAATACAAACCCAAGACGCATTTTTTACAAAAGCACAAATTAAATTGACTGATTTAGTATATGCTATTGAAGATTTTTTAGGTGTGAAATATATGAATGATGGTAATCTTTTAAACATATTTATTAATAAAGATGATTTTGGAAAAAACTTTAGCTCTACGCTAGGTTTAATAGGCAATACTGTAACTATGTTATTAATGACTGCATTTTTTGTTGTTTTATGGTTAGCTGAATCTCTAAATTTTTACAACGTTTTAAGTGGCACTATTTTTAAACAAAAATATGCATCCGTTAAAACATTTATGAAAATAGAAAATGATTTAATAACATTTGTAAAAGTAAAATTTTTAGTAAGTGCATTCACGGGATTAGGTTTTGGACTTGCGTGCTACTTTTTTAATGTTAGTTTTCCAATATTTTGGGGGCTATTTGCATTTCTTTTGAATTTTATTCAAATGATAGGCTCTGTAGTTTCTGTTGTTATATTAGCTTTATTTGCCTTTGTAGAATTGGATCCAACAAGTACATTATTATTTTTTATTATAACTATTACGCTGGTACAAGTTTTATTTGGTAGTATTTTAGAGCCAATTTTAATGGGTAAATCCTTTTCTATTAATGTAATTGCTATTTTAGTTTCATTAATGCTTTGGGGATATATCTGGGGAGTTCCAGGTTTAATAATGTCAATTCCAATTACTGTTTTTTTAAAAATCATTTTCGAACAATTTCCTCAAACAAAATTATTTTCAACATTACTTTCAGGAAATTCAGGTCAAATTCATTTTTCAAAACTTAAAAAATAAAAAATTCTTTCTTAAAAGCTTTTTAATATTATTTTTTTGTTATAAATTTAATATAACTCTTAAATAAATTGAGTTTTCTTAAAAAATTAGGCGTATTTATCTATTTTTTTAAATTTAATGTAGTAAATGTTACATAAGTGTGTGCTATTTATTACTGTTTAGGTTTGAAACCTCAATTACATTTGCACGAAACTAAAAAACAAAAACTATGCAAATTAAAAGTAGCTTTATTCTCCTATTTTTCATTTTTAATCTTTTGATTGTTAATGCACAACAAGAAAAAATAATTTCTTTTGACGAAGTTTTAAATCAGGTTGAAAAGAACAATTATACCCTTAAAATTTCTGAACAAGATAATACGGTTGCAAAGGCAGATTACAATCAAACCAATTCTGTTTTTTTACCTAATATCACAGTTTCTCATACAGGAATTACAACTACAAATCCTTTAATGGCATTTGGTTCAAAACTAAATCAAGAAATTTTAACGCAGGCCGATTTTAATCCTGCATTGCTAAATGACCCAAATGAAATAAAAAATTTCGCAACAAAAATTGAAATTCAACAACCCATATTTAATGCAGACGGGATATTTATGCGTAAAGCTGCTAAATCAAAAATGAACGCAGTTGAATTACAATCATCAAGAACTGCAGATTATGTAAAACTAGAAGTTACTAAAGCATATATGCAATTACAAGTTGCTTATAAAGCTGTTGAAGTACTTGAAAAAGCAAAAGAAGCTGCTTTAGAAAACAAAAAAATAGCCGATAACAACTTCAAGCAAGGTTATATGCAAAAAGCAGATATCCTTTCAGTTGAAGTGCATTTAACTGAAGTAGAAAATCAATTATTAACTACAAAAAGTAACGTAAAAAATGCTTCAGACTATTTATTGTTTCTTATGGGAGAAAATAATGAAGCTACTCTAAAACCATCAACAAATCTTGAAGCACTTATAAATTTAAGTATTTATGACGAGCAACTTTCAGTAAACAGAGCTGATATTGAAGCTATGCAAAAAAGTACTGAAGCCTACACAAATATGCATAAAGCTAACAAAATGAGTTATTTACCAAGATTAAATGCTTTTGGAAGTTATGAAATGTATGATGATCAATTATTTGGAACAGATGCGAAAGGCTATTTAGTTGGCGCTCAACTATCTTGGAATGTTTTTGAAGGATTTAAACGTATTGGAAAAACTCAAAAAAGTAAAGCTGAATTAGACAAAGCTGAGTTAAGTTTAGATCAATACAAAAATAAAAGCCAGTTAGAGTTTAACAAAGCAAAGCGTGATCTTAAAGATGCTGAAAATAAATTAAAGCTCACCAGTTTAGCCGTTGAACAATCAAATGAAGCTTTAAGAATTAGAACAAATAGATTTGAACAAGGATTAGAAAAAACCTCAGATTTGTTAATTTCCGAAACTCAATATTTACAAAAACAGTTAGAATATTTACAAACCGTTTTTAACTACAACTATACAAAAGCTTACGTAGCATTTTTAACAAAATAACTTATTATATAGACATCAAACTTTTTGAATATACTTTTTAAATTACTAAAAAAATGAAAAAAATATTAAAAATAATAGCAATAGTATCCTTAATTTTCACAAGTAGTTGTGGAAAAGAAAAAGCTGCAATAGTAGATAATAGAACTGCAGTAAATGTAATCGTGAGCACACCAACTACAAAAAACAGTTCGTTTATTTCTGCTAGTGGAAAAGTGGAAGCTGTACAAAACGCAAACCTAAGTACACGTATGATGGGTTATGTAAATAATATTCAAGTGAATGTTGGTGATAAAGTAACCAAAGGGCAATTATTAATAAGCATTAATAGTGCAGATATTACGGCACAAAAAGCACAAGTAACTGCTTCAATTTTAGAAGCAACTGCCGCATTTAAAAATGCTGAAAAAGATTACAATCGGTTTACTGCTTTACTAAAAGAAAATAGCGCATCACAAAAAGAAGTGGATGATATTACTGCTAATTATGAAATGTCTAAAGCGCGTTTAGAGGCTGCCAATCAAATGAAAAACCAAGTAAATGCTCAATTATCATATTCAAATATTACAGCGCCATTTAGTGGTGTTATTACAGGTAAATTTGTAAATAAAGGTGATATGGCAAACCCTGGAATGCCTTTAATTAGTATGGAAACGCCAGGTAACTATCAAATAATTTCTATGATTCCTGAATCTGAAATTACTTCCATAAGAAAAGATATTGATGTAACTGTAATTGTAAAATCTACAAATCAAGTAATAACAGGTAAAGTCACTGAAGTTAGTACATCTGCAAAAAATACTGGAGGACAATATTTAGTAAAAGTACTTTTAAATAAAACGGATGTAAAATTACTTTCAGGCATGTTCACATCTGTACAATTTCCTATTGAAAAAAATACGGAATCTAAAAATGAAACAAGTTTAGTTTTAGTTCCTCAAAGTGCTTTAATTCAACAAGGACAATTAACTGGAGTTTACACTATTGGAAATGAAAATGTTGCCATTTTAAGATGGTTACGAATCGGAAAAACTTTCGGAAATCAAGTTGAAATATTGTCTGGCTTATCAGCAGATGAGCAATACATTGTTTCTGCTGATGGTAAATTGTATAACGGAGCTAAAGTTAGTATTCAGTAAACTAAAATTTGCGTTAGGGATAGCAGTGGAAATACTTTTTTTTGTAAAAAAAGATTGAAACGAATAGCCCGACCCTGTTTTTTTTAACAGGGTAACGCCCAAAAATATAAAATTATGCAAGAAGGTATATCAGGTAAAGTAGCCAATATTTTTATTAACTCTAAATTAACCATTTTATTAATGGTGGCGTTGATGGCAATTGGTATTTATAGTTCGTTTTTGATTCCAAGAGAAGAAGAACCGCAAATTATTGTTCCAATGGCCGATGTTTTGGTTGGTTATCCGGGTGCAAGTCCAACAGAAATTGAAAGTCGTGTTGTAAAACCATTAGAAAAAATTATTTCAAATATAAAAGGTGTTCAACACGTGCATAGTATTGCTATGAGCGGACAATCTATGATGATTGTGCAGTTTTATGTAGGTGAAAATACAGAAGATTCATATGTGAAATTATACGATGAATTAATGAGACACCAAGGAATGTTTCCTCCAGGTGTTACGCAACCTTTAATAAAAACACGCTCTATTGATGATGTTCCTGTACTTGGACTTACTTTTTGGAGTGAAAATTATGATGATTTTCAAATTAGACAAATTGCTGAAGAAGTGGTTTCTGAAATTGAAAAAGTAAAAGATGTATCTATAACTCAAGTAATTGGAGGTAGAAACCGCCAGTTAAAAGTGGTGCTTGATAAAGATAAAATGGCAGAAAATGGTGTAGATGCACTTGGTATTATGCAACTAATACAAGCCAATAATAGCAGCTCGCAATCTGGAAGTTTTTTATCTGGTGATCAGGAATATTTAATTACTACTGGTAAATTTTTAACTTCTGCTGAAGATGTAAATAATTTAGTGGTAGGTGTTTACAAAAATATGCCTGTATATTTAAAACAAGTAGCAGAAATACAAGATGGCCCTTCAACACCATCAAATTATGTTTCTTTTGGTTATGGAAAAGGAAATGAAAAGTTTGCTAAAAACCCAGGGGAATATTCAGCTGTAACACTCTCAGTTGCTAAAGTAAAAGGGGCTGATGCCATGAAAATCTCTAAAAAGATTTTAGATAAAGTTGATCAATTAAAACTAAATCTAATTCCTTCAGATGTTCAGGTAAGTGTTACTAGAAACTATGGAGAAACTGCTTCTCATAAAGTTGGTGAATTATTATTGCACTT
The DNA here is from genome assembly GCF_041562875.1 of Lutibacter sp. Classification (GTDB taxonomy): domain Bacteria; phylum Bacteroidota; class Bacteroidia; order Flavobacteriales; family Flavobacteriaceae; genus Lutibacter. The sequence continues at coordinate 22,397 of NZ_JBFFOE010000023.1, forward strand.
AGGTGTCGCAATTTTAGCAGTAACAATATTAGTTATGTTAGCTATGGGGTGGCGTGGTGGATTGGTCGTATTTTTCTCTGTTCCTCTAACATTTGCTTTAACATTATTTAGTTATTATTTATTGGGTTATACTTTAAATAGAATTACGCTTTTTGCCTTGGTTTTTGTAGTAGGAATTGTAGTTGACGACAGTATAATTATTGCAGAAAATATGCATCGACATTTTAAAATGAAACGATTGCCTTTTAAACAAGCTGCTATTTACGCTATTAATGAAGTAGGAAACCCAACAATTTTGGCAACCTTTACTGTAATTGCTGCAATTTTACCAATGGCTTTTGTATCAGGTATGATGGGACCTTATATGAGTCCAATGCCAATTGGAGCTTCTATTGCAATGATACTTTCTTTATTTGTAGCATTAACAGTAACTCCTTATTTAGGATATCATTTATTGCAAGAAAAAGATGAACAAGCGCATAAAGAAGAGAAAGGTCTAGAATCTGGATGGATTTATAAAATCTACAAAAAAACAGAACAACCACTTTTAGATAGCAGCAAAAAACGATGGGTAATGTTAGGGATTACTGGAATCTTATTAATTGGTTCTATACTAATGTTTTTTACAAAATCTGTAGCAGTAAAAATGTTACCTTTTGATAACAAAAATGAATTTCAGGTTGTAATTGATATGCCTGAAGGTACTACTTTAGAAAGAACTGCAGTTATAACAAAAGAAATTGCACAATATTTATCCACTGTACCTGAAGTGGTAAATTATCAAAACTACATTGGTACTTCTGCACCTATCACATTTAACGGATTGGTTCGTCATTATGATATTCGTGGAGGAAGTAATATGGCTGATATTCAAGTTAACTTATTACCAAAAGGAGAACGAGATTTACAAAGTCATGATGTAGCAAAAATAGTTCGAAAAGAAATTCAAAAGATTTCAAAAAAATACAATGGAAATGTAAAATTAGTTGAAGTTCCACCAGGACCACCTGTTTTATCTACACTTGTAGCTGAAGTTTATGGCCCTGATTATAAAGAGCAAATTAAAGTTGCATACCAAGTTAAAGAAATATTAGAAAATACTACTGATGTTGTTGATATTGATTGGATGGTTGAAGATATTCAAATTGAATATAAACTGGAAGTTGATAAAGAAAAAGCAATGTTAAATGGAATTGCACCACAACAAGTAGTTGCTAATTTAACGTATTTATTAAAAGAATATCCTATTTCATATTTATACGACGAAAATTCTTTTGATCAAGTTGATATCGTTTTATCTATAACAGATGCTGACAAAACTAGTTTACAAGATATTCAAAATATAAAAATTAAAGGAAATCAAGGGAATTTGGTTCCTATAAGTGATTTGGTGAGTATAAAACAAGATACATTACAAAAAACCATTTTCAGAAAAGATCAAAAACAAGTAGTTTATATTACTGCTGATATGGCTGGCGGATTAGAAAGTCCAGTATATGCAATCTTAGGAATGAAAGAAAAATTAGAAAAAATAAAACTCCCTAAAGGTTATAAATTAAACGAATTGTACCTAGAACAACCATCAGATGAAAGTGATTTTGCCATAAAATGGGATGGAGAATGGCAAATTACTTTGGAAGTTTTTAGAGACTTAGGAACAGCATTTTTAGTGGTTATTATTATTATTTATATGTTGATTGTAGGTTGGTTCCAAAACTTTAAAACACCAATGGTAATGATGCTCGCTATACCGCTTTCATTAGTGGGAATTGTATTAGGCCACTGGTTATTTGGTGCGTTTTTTACTGCAACTTCATTTATTGGAATGATTGCTTTAGCTGGTGTAATGGTTCGGAATTCGGTATTATTAATTGACTTTATTGAAATTCGTTTAAATGATGGAATTCCTTTAAAGCAAGCAATAATTGATGCTGGTGCTGTACGAACCACTCCTATTTTATTAACAACAGGAGCTGTTGTTATTGGAGCTTCAATTATATTGTTTGACCCTATTTTTCAAGGATTAGCAATTTCATTAGTTGCTGGTGCCATAGTTTCAACATTGCTAACGCTTATTGTGGTTCCAATGATTTATTATATGAGTGAGAAAAAGAAATGGGAAAAATAAAAATATTATTATAAATAATAATGTCTCATTCAGTGAAGTTGAAATATACTAGTAAATAAAATATTAGATTTTCAACTTCACTTGAAATGACATTTTAAAAAAAGTTAATAAACCTATAGATTAACCTATAAAAAACAACTTATGAAATTACTTATGATAACGGCAATTGAAGTATTTGAAAAAGATATCAAATTTTTACTGAAAAAAGCTGCAATTACTCATTTTTCCTATTCAGATGTAAAGGGATATAGAGATTTAACTCAAGAATCAGTTGGAGATAATTGGTTTGCAAGTGAAATGAACGAAAGTCAATCTATTATATTCTACGCATTTGTACCAAAAGAAAAAGCAGATGATTTATTTAATTCGGTAGCCGAATTTAACAAACAACAAAGAACTTTATCTAAAGTACATATTGTTGTTTTAAATATTGAAAAATCAAACTAACATAAATATTATGAAACAAGCATGTTAAACTTTTTCTCACTCAAAGGAATGATTAATAGCGAACAGCATGTGACTATAAATAAAACAATAAATATATACACATGAAACAAAGAATTGTAAGAGCAGTAGCGGGAACATTTATTTTAATTAGCTTAATTCTTGCCGTAAAAGTAAATATTAACTGGTTATGGTTTACCGCTTTTGTGGGTGCCAATTTATTACAATCTTCCATAACGAAATGGTGTTTAATGGAAGTAATATTAAAAAAATTAGGCGTAAAAGATTAATTTCTTTTTGTAATATTGCAGCTTAAAGTATGTCTAAAATTAAGCTACATATTCATCAGTTTATTTCAATTGTATTAATTACAATTGTATTGCTGCCTTTTGCAATACAATTTTCCCATGCTTTTGAAAAACATGAACATTCAGTTTGTAATGCTCAAAATGTAGTTCACTTACATCAGCATAAAACTGACTGTTCAATTTGTCATTATCAAATAAATTTCAACACAATTGACTTTTCCACAAATTTTATTTTAGCTTCAGCTATTATTATTGTAGAAAAAAATTACACAACTGAAGATCAAGACTCTTCAATTAAACTTCATTATAAATCCTCTCGAGCACCACCTGTTTTATTGTTGTAATAAAAAATTTCAGAATTAAATCGTCAATAATAAAAATAGTTAAAATGAAAACATATCTATCAATCCTATTTATAGGATTATCATTATTTGCCAATGCTCAAAATAAAATAGTTGGAAAAATAACAGACACTAAAAATAATCCATTATTTGGAGTTGAAGTTTACATTGAAGATCTTCAAAAAGGAACTTCAACAAATGAAGAAGGAATTTACCAACTACAAAATTTACCAAATACACCGATTAAAATTATTGTGTCTTTTATTGGGTATGTAACTGAAACAAAAATTATGAACCTTCAAAATAATGAAACAACTCTAGATTTTAGTTTAGATGAAGCTGTTTTTAAAATGGATGAAATAATTGTTTCTACTGCATTCAATAAATTACAATCACAAAACGTAATGAAAGTTGATCATGAAAGCATCAAATCATTACAACAAAAAGGAACCTCAACTTTAATTGAAGGTTTAGCAACAATTCCCGGTGTTTCACAAGTTTCAACGGGAACTTCAATTGGAAAACCTGTAATTAGGGGATTAAGTGGCAATCGTGTTCTAGTATATTCACAGGGTGTTCGTATTGAGAATCAACAATTTGGAGATGAACATGGTTTAGGTTTAAATGATGCTGGAGTAGAAAGTGTAGAAGTTATAAAAGGACCCGCTTCATTACTTTATGGTTCAGATGCTTTAGGTGGAGTTTTATATTTCAATCCGGAAAAATTTGCAACAGCCAATACTTTGTCCTCCAATTTTGAACAAAAATTATTTTCAAATACCTTGGGAAGCAATTCTTCATTAAGCCTAAAAACTTCTTCTGAAAATTGGAAATTTATAGGTAGAGGAAGTTATAATACACATTCCGATTATAAAGTTTCAAACGGAGATAGAGTCACAAATACACGTTATAACGAAACCGATTTTAAAGCAGGAATTGGGTATCAAAATTCTAAAATTTCAAGTGTTTTAAGATATAACTATAATAAATTAGATTTAGGAATTCCTGAAGAAGGGGTTGCCAAACAAACTAAAAGCAAAAAAACCACCTATCCAAAACAAGGTGTTTTTAATAATTTATTAAGTTTAAACAACGTTTTATTTTTTCAAAATACTAAATTAGATGTAGATCTTGGTTATATTGCTAATGACAGAAGTGAATTTGTAGATAGTAAAATTGCTGTTTTACATATGAAATTAAATACCTTTAATTACAATGCTAAATTTCATCTTCCAAAATTTGGTAAAATAGAATCCATTGTTGGAATTCAAGGAATGCATCAAACCAATAAAAATTTTGGTGAAGAATATTTAATTCCGAATGCTGTAACAAATGATATTGGTGTTTTTGGAACTGGTAATTATGAATGGAAAACGAATGTACTTCAAGCAGGATTACGCTTTGATAATAGAACTATTTCAACAGACCAATATGGAATTTCAGGTGAAGAAGGTTCTTTTGAAGCTATAGACAAAGCATACAATAGTTTTAATGCGTCTTTAGGTTATAAAACCAGTATAAGTGACGATTTAATTTTACGCATGAATTTTGCTTCAGGATTTAGAGCACCAAATTTGGCAGAGCTAAGCTCTAACGGGGTTCATGAAGGAACCAATAGATATGAAATTGGAAACAGCAATTTAAAAACGGAACAAAATGTTCAAACAGATTTAAATATAGAATACAACACAAATCATTTCGAATTTTTTATAAATGGTTTTTACAATCATATAAACAATTATATTTATACATCGCCAACTGGCGAAATACTAAATAATAATGAAGTTTATAGCTATATTCAAAATAACGCAAAATTATATGGTGGTGAAATTGGTGTACATTTTCATCCACATCCATTAGATTGGTTGCATTTGGAAAGTAGTTTTGAAACTGTTACCGGAGAAAAACAAAATGGTGATTATTTACCTTTAATTCCTGCTAATAACTGGAACAATACGATTAGAACGGAGTTTGATATCCAAAATTGGCTAACTAATGGTTTTGCATCATTAAATCTTTCCTGTACATTTAATCAAAATAATGTAAGCGGATTTGAAACTTCTTCGGCTGGTTATTCTTTAGTGAATATTGGTTTTGGAGGAACTATTAAAATTGGAAAAACTATTTTTAATATCAATTTAAATGCTAACAACATATTTGACAAAAGTTACATTTCACATTTATCTCGTTTGAAAGCAGATGAGATTAATAATATTGGAAGAAATATTATTACTAGTATTAAATTTGACATTTAAGTTTCATAGAATCATTCTAAATTTTAATTTATAAAACAATCTTAGGCTTTCATTTAAGATTGTTTTGTTTTTATTGTTAAATTAGCTCGATCAAAAAAAACAACCAATGAAATCTTCACAAAATCAAACTTTTACAGATACCTCAAATCCAATAAAACGTATTGTTATTGGTGTACAATTTTTGTTTGTTGCTTTTGGAGCAACAGTATTAGTACCGCTTTTAATAGATATTGACCCTGCAGTTGCACTCTTTACTGCTGGGGTTGGTACCTTAATTTTTCATTTTATAACCAAGGGAAAAGTACCTGTTTTTTTAGGTAGTAGTTTTGCTTTTATTGCTCCAATTATTGCAGCAACTAAAATTTATGGTTACCCGGGAACATTAGGAGGAATTATAGCCGTTGGATTAGTATATGGAATAGTATCTGCTATAATAAAACTATGGGGATTGAGAGTTATTGAAAAAATATTCCCCGCAGTTGTAGTGGGTCCTGTAATTATGATTATTGGGCTTTCCCTAGCTACTGTTGGAGTTGATATGGCTAAATCTAATTGGCCAATAGCTGTAATTGTTTTAGCAACAGCTATAATTATTGTTACTTTTACAAAGGGTTTAATAAAACTGATTCCCATTTTTATTGGAATTATTGTTGGCTACATAATTTCAATTATTTCTGGATTGGTAGATTTTTCTTCAGTGAATGAAGCTGCATGGTTTGCATTGCCAAAATTTACAGCACCAGAATTTAATTGGGGAGCTATTTTATATATGATTCCTGTAGCAATTGCTCCTATTATAGAACATATTGGAGATATGTATGCCATTAGTGGTGTTGCTGATAAACAGTTTGTAAAAGATCCTGGGCTACACAGAACAATTTTAGGAGATGGTATTGCTACTGCTTTTGCTGGTTTTATGGGTGGACCACCAAACACAACTTATTCTGAAGTAACAGGTGCTGTGGCTTTAACTAAAATTACTGACCCAAGAATATTGCGAATAGCTGCAGTAACTGCAATTGTATTTTCATTAGTTGGTAAAATTAGTGCAATATTAAAAACTATTCCTGCTTCTGTATTAGGTGGAATTATGTTATTGCTTTTCGGAATGATTGCCAGCATTGGTATTAAAACATTAATTGACGCAAAAACTGACTTTTCTATAACAAGAAACCAAGTAATTGTTTCAATTATTTTGACAATTGGTATTGGAGGAGCTCAAATTAGTTACGGAAACTTTTCGCTAGCTGGTATTGGTTTAGCTTCAGTTATTGGTGTGATATTAAACTTATTGTTACCTAAACAAAAGGAATTAAAAGACTAAATTACATAATAAACAAGCTCAATCGACAACATAAAAAAAACCTTCTTGAATTATCAAGAAGGTTTTTATTATTTAATAATACTCAATTTAAACATAAAATTTTATAACAAATAATATAGCTATTATGAGCATAATAGGTTTTATCTCTTTGTATTTTCCTGTCAATAATTTTAATAAAACGTATGATAACATCCCAAAAACAATTCCTTCGGCAATACTATAAGTTAGTGGCATCATTATAATTGTAAAAAATGCTGGAATAGCTTCAGTAAAATCATCCAAATCAATTTTCATAATAGGAGAAATCATAAATAAACCAACAATTATTAATGCTGGAGCAGTAGCCGCAGCAGGAATAATCATAAATACTGGAGCAAAAAACAATGCTAAAACAAACATTCCAGCAACAGTTAAAGCTGTCATACCTGTTTTCCCACCTTCTGCTACACCCGCAGCACTTTCAACATAGGTTGTAACCGTTGAAGTTCCTATAATAGCACCCACAAAAGTACCAATTGCATCTGCAAATAGTGCCTGTTTTACTCTTGGAACATTCCCATCTTTATCTAACATTCCTGCTTTTGAAGACACACCTACTAAAGTTCCAACTGTATCAAACATATCAACAAATAAAAATGTAAATAATACAATCAACATATCCAAACTAAGTACCTGAGAAAAATCAAATTTAAAAAATATTGGTTCTAATGATGGTGGTAAACTTACGAAAGTGAAATTTTCAGGAAGCACAGTAACACCAAATATTAAACCAATAATTGTTGAAACCAAAATACCAATTAAGATTGCTCCTTTAACTTTTTTGGTTAATAATACTCCAATAATTAAAACACCTGCCATACCAACTAATACTTCTGGGTTTTTCATACTTCCCAAACTTACTAAAGTGGCTGGATTGTCAACTATTAAACCCGTTCCTTTTAAGCCAATAAATGCAATAAACAGACCAATACCGACAGATACGGCATGTTTTAAATTTAATGGAATAGAGTTTACAATAAGTTCACGAATATTAAAAGCTGTTAATAAAATAAATATAATACCTTCTAAAAAAACTGCTGTTAAAGCAAATTCCCATGAATATCCCATTCCTAAAACAACGGTAAAAGCAAAAAATGCATTTAACCCCATTCCAGGAGCCAACGCAAATGGTAATTTAGCATACAAGGCCATTACCAATGTAGCTATTATGGCAGATAAAGCAGTTGCTGTAAATACAGCATCCTTATCCATACCTGCTGCACTTAAAATACTTGGATTTACGGCTAAAATATAAACCATAGTCATAAACGTAGTAATTCCAGCAACAATTTCAGTTCTTAAGGTTGATTTATTTTCTGTAATTTTAAAATATTTGTCTAACATAATTTATTTTTTAAATGTTCCACTTTATAGCTAATGTAGGTCTTCCTTTAATTGCATCACTTCCTCCTGCGAAATTTGAAGAAATTTCTAATTCTCCACCAACAGAAAAAGTTTTATTTAAATGGTACCATAATTGTGGTTCCGCTAGAAATACATTTATATCTGAATATCCAAATACAAAATCTCCTTTTTCAGACCAATAATCTGCAAAACCTGAAAAGGTTAATTTATCCGCTATTAAATTCACGTACCAAGTACCAGTAACTTGAAAGTTACCTTCACCTGCTCCAGTAAATGCTTTGTAACCTGCATAGGTTGAAAAACCCCATTTGGCATTTCCTTTGCTATAGTTAGCCCCAAAAATCCAAGCTTCTGGAATAGTAAATCCGTTAGTATGTCCTGCATTATATTCAACATGTAAACCAACTGGCATTTTTTCTGTTTTTAAAACACGAGCAATTTCAAAATAAGCTTGTCCTGTTCCAACAGTTGCATTGTAATCAAAATCAATAAATGTAAATGTGTTACCGTATTTATCCATTTTAAACATTTCAAATGTTGTTGTAAAGTGCTCTCTTTCTAAATCTCGGTGTAATTGAAAGTTTTGTGCAGTAACTGATACTGTCACTAAAAGTGTGATAAGGGTGATTAGTTTTTTCATTGTGTTGGTTTGTTAATTGTTATAGAAAAATTAAGCAACAAAAATACTATAATAAGCACTATCTCCTCCTATAACAAAAATTCAATTATTAACAGGTAATTAACTATTTATAATGAAAATAAATAACAAATAATATAAATAAGAAAAACATCATCTTTATAAATTGAAGTTTCACCAATAAATATCTAAAAAATTTGTTTTTCAATAAAGTGAAACTACAATTACAAACTAGATCTACAATTTTTAATAGACCCCATAAGATAAAACAAAAAAGGTACTTGAATTTTTAAATTTCAAGTACCTTAATTTCACTAATTCAAAATATTATTTAATCTCGTTTATTCAATTAAAAAGAGAACATCTCCTTTAGAAACAGTATCTCCAGATTCAAATTTAATTCCAGAAAGAACTCCATCTTTATTAGCTTGAAAATTATTCATCATTTTCATAGCCTCAAGAACTAAAATAATTTCTCCTTCAACAACACTGTCACCATTTTGTTTCATAAAGTTTACAATCATTCCTGGTATAGGTGCTAAAACAGCTCCTTCAACATTATTTTCTTTGCCTTCTTTTTTCTTTTTCTTTTTAGTGCTACGCCCCATTCCTTTTCCCATAGGAATAGCTACATTAAACCTTTCACCATCTACTATAACTTCCATTTCTTGCATTTGACCATCATATGCAGCACCTCCAACTTTTAATTCTCCAGATAAAGCTTTAGCAATTAATTCTAGTTCTTTATCAACCTCTTCCATTGTTTTAGCCTTCACATCAGCAGGAACTTCTTCCATACCATATTTCCATTTCAAGAATCTTTTACCTGTTACAGGATACAATGCACATAATACTTCATCATCGGCATCTTGAGTAAGATCTTTAAACTTTTCTCTTACAGCATCCATTTCAGGTTCTAATATTGAACCCGGACGACCTGTAATTGGCTCTTCTCCACGTGGATAACCTTTCAACGCTTTCTTCTGTACTTCAGAATTAATAGGTTCAGTTGTTTTTCCATATAACCCATAACAAAGATCTTTTACTTCTTCAGTAATATTAGCATACTCACCTTCATAAGAATCAAACAATACGTTATTTACTGTTTGTACACCAACAATTTGAGAAGTAGGCGTTACCAATGGAATGTTACCTAAATCTTTACGCACTTTTGGTAACATACGGAATACATCTTCCAATTTATCCAAGGCATCCATTGCTTTTAACTGGTTAACTAAGTTAGAAAGCATTCCTCCTGGAGTTTGGTGAAGCAATACATTAATATCAGTAGTAGCATACTTTGGGTTATTATCTAAATGCTTATACTTAGGAATATATTTCTCCATTTCATCAGAAATAGCTGTAATTTTCTTGATATCCATACCTGTATCACGGTTAGTTCCTAACAATGACATAATAAGAGGTTCAACAGCTGCATGAGAAGTACGGTAAGCATAAGGACCAATACAAGTGTCAACAATATCAATACCAGCTTCTATTGCTTTAAAAATAGCTAAATCACCCATACCCGAAGTAAAGTGAGTATGTAGGTTCAATGGAATATCAGTTATTTTCTTGATCTCACGAACCATATTATAAATATCATATGGTGCTATTAAACCCGCCATATCTTTAATACAGATAGAATCTACACCAAATGCAACAAGTTCTTTTACTTTATTAAGATAGTAGTCCATATTATACACATCACCACCCAAACGAGGTTGATTTAAAGTATAGCATACTACTCCCTGAAAATGCTTGTCATTATCTTTAATAACTTGAGCAGCAGTTTCAAAGTTTCTATAATCATTCAAAGCATCAAAACAACGGAAAATATCCATTCCATTATCAACAGAACGTTGTACAAATGCTTTTACAACATCATCAGCATAGTTACGGTAACCAACAACATTCTGTCCACGAAGTAACATTGAAAATGGTGTTTTTGGCATTACTTTTTTCAAAGTTCTTAAACGCTCCCAAGGGTCTTCAGCTAAAAATCTATGCATCGTATCAAACGTTGCCCCACCCCATGTTTCAACAGCATTATAGCCAGCATCATCAATCATTTCAGCAACTGGTAACATATCTTCTGTACGTCCACGCGTTGCAAATAAAGATTGGTGACCATCACGTAAGCTAACGTCATTAATTTTAATTGGGTTCGCTGCTTTTGGTCTATTTGTATTATAATCTAGTTGGGTCATTTCTAAAACCCCGTGTTTATCAAATATCATTTTTGTTAATTTTAATAATTTATATTAAAAAGATCTAGTACCAGGTGCTTTTCCTTTTCTTTGTAAAAGTTCTCTCCCACTTACAATTCTGCTAATCCCCATTTTCCCCCAAATATCATTTGGCGATTCGGAAGTAATATTTTCCATTTGAGTGTAACAACTAACAGCTATTACTGCGGCTCTTCTCCTTTTCTGTGTTAAAGTCATATTAAATATAATTATTGTGGAATATTTCCGTGTTTTTTTGCTGGTAGCATTTCTGATTTTGAAGATAATGCTTCTAAAGCTGTTATTAATCTTTCTCTAGTTTCACTTGGTAATATTACTTCATCTATATAACCTCTTTCAGCAGCCAAATAAGGAACACTAAATGCAGTTTCATAAACTTCAATCTTTTCTTGAGTTTTAGCAGCTTTATCTTCAGCTTCATTAATTTCTTTTCTGTAACTTGAAATCACTTCTACAGCTCCTTTAGCTCCCATCACAGCAATTTCAGCAGTTGGCCATGCAAAAACCATATCAGCTCCTAAATGTTTTGAACTCATTGCTAAATAAGCTCCTCCATAATCCTTTCTAACTACAACTGTTAATTTAGGTACAGTAGCTTCCGAAAAACTCCATAAAAGTTTAGCTCCGTGTCTAATAATTCCACCCCATTCTTGTTGTACTCCTGGTAAATATCCTGGTACATCTACAAATGTGATAATTGGAATATTAAACGCATCACAGGTTCTCATAAACCTACTTATTTTATCTGATGCATCAATATCTAAACAACCAGCTAACATCATTGGCTGATTCGCTATAATACCAACCGATCTATTATTTAATCTACCAAAACCTACAATACAGTTTTCGGCAAAATGTTCATGAACTTCATAAAAATCTCCATTATCTAAAACCTCTTCTATAATAACCTTCATATCATAAGGCACTTTAGAATCATCTGGAATAAAAGTATCTAATGAGTCACAAGATCTTTTTGGGTCATCACCAGCTTCTAAAATTGGTGCATTTTCCATATTATTATTTGGAAGAAAATCTAGTAATTCTCTTATTTGCTCAATACAATCTTCATCATTTTCACAAGCAAAATGTGAATTACCACTTTTTGAGCTATGCACCATTGCACCTCCTAATTCTTCAAAAGTAGTTTCTTCACCAGTTACCGTTTTTATTACATACGGACTTGTAATAAACATATGGCTCGTTTTTTTCACCATAAATACAAAATCAGTCATTGCTGGAGAATATACTGCTCCACCAGCACAAGGACCCATAATTGCTGAAATTTGTGGAATTACACCTGATGCTCTTGAATTTCTGAAGAAAATATCTCCGTATCCTTTTAAAGCATCAACTCCTTCTTCAACTCTAGCTCCACCAGAATCATTTAGTCCCACAATTGGAGAACCAGCTTTCATTGCCAAGTCCATAATTTTACAAATTTTAGCAGCATTCATTTCTCCTAATGAACCTCCTACAGAGGTAAAATCTTGAGAATATGCAAATACAGATCTTCCATTTATTAATCCATATCCAACAATAACACCATCCGATTCAATTTCAACACTTGCCATGTTAAAATTAGTAGACCTGTGTTTCACAAATGCATCAATTTCATGAAAACTCTCTTCATCAAACAAAAGATTCAAACGCTCTCGAGCTGTCAACTTACCTTTTGCATGTTGTTTCTCAATTCTATCTTCACCACCCATTTGAGCTACTTTTTCACGTTTAGCTTTTAAAAAGGCTATTTTTTCAACAACTGTCATAGTATATATTTTTACCTAAATTTTAATTATTTACCTTGGTATTTCTGTGTAACAAATTTAACAATTGTATTCCAAAAAAAAGCTTATAAAGATCATTCTTTTTTATTGTAATTTTATTTTTTACCCAATAAAATTTAAAGAAATATTAAGTATTTGCTAAAAAATATTGTTATATTAGATATTATTTTAATAATAATTAAATATTATGCTTATTTTTTGATTATTTGACAAAAATTAATTTTTTGTTAAATAATTTAATTTTACGAAAAACTGACGCTTATTTCAACTAAATAAGGTAATCATTTTTTTAAAAAAAAGGCGTTTTACAACGTTTTCGAAGCATTAAAAAAACTCTTTTTTTGTTGCTTCAAAAACATATTAATTAAAAAGATAAAACGATATATTTTGGACAAAAAAGGCGTTTAATCCTATAAAAACTTCAAATTAAGGATAAAGTTAGCTTCCTAAAATCGTTATTTCTTCCTAAAACCTTCGCAATTCAAACTTCTTATTGATAAATTTTAAGAAAATTATTATTTAAATACCTCATTTCTAAATATTGATAAAACAACAACACTTCAATCACTTCAACACATTCTTTACCAATGAAATATGATCTTTTATGAATAATCATTTAAAAATTGCAACTTCTCATGAACTATTTATAATTATTCATTATCTTCTGGTATTCAGCTGTTTATATTGTAACTTTAAGAGTGAATTCAAATAAACTAAATAAATTATGAATCGTACTGATCTATTAACACATCTTTGGGAGTTTCAAAATAAATTTGGCTTTCTTTCAGATATCGCTGTTGCAGAAATTGCACAAGAATTAAAGGTTTCAAAAATAGAAATTGAGGGCGTTATTTCATTCTATCACTTCTTTCATAGGCAACCTACTGGAAAATACATTATTTATTTAAACAATAGTATTGTTTCTGAATTTAAAGGATTTCAACATATAAAAGCTGCTTTTGAAAAAGAAACAGGTAGTACTTTTGGAGAATACACTCAAAATTCAGAATTCTCTCTTTTTGAGACTCCATGCATAGGACTCAGTGATCAGGAACCAGCCGCTCTTATCAATTTTAACCCATTTACTAATTTAACCGTAAAAAAGGTTAAAACAATTGTTCAACAATTAAAAAATGGTATCGATTTGAAATCGATAGCAAGTAATCCAACAAGTAAAATTCAATATATTCCTTCTGAAGATAAAACCATC